>CAYXOS010000334.1:0-1501 GCA_964467115.1 uncultured Sedimenticola sp. | reverse complement strand
CGCTGTAAATACATCCATGTACGCTCCGCGTCGGCATCCATGCCTCCAAGGTTTTTCGAGCAGGCACCACCCCGACCGGAACTTTGAAGACGGGATCCTGCATCACGATCAAAAACAAATTCGCCTCAAGTCCGGCAAGGGTTATAATACGTTTTTTGAGTTCCTGTATAGTGGATCTGAACTGTGGATGAACAGTTAAAGCGTCGCCTTATTGGTGCCACAGTATTGATTGCCCTGGCAATCATTTTTTTGCCCATGTTGCTGAGTCACAAACCTGTTGCCAGACACACGGGAAAGATGACCGCTTTGCCAGTCGAGCCAGCGCGGGATTTTGATTCTACATTGTTGAAAGATATTCCCCCTGTTCAGAAACTCCCCGTTTCTGAGGTTGTTCCCATTACCCCAGCTGTTGCGAAAAAAACCGTGGCAGTGCATACCGCTTCCCAGGAAAAACCGAAAATTGTTGCCAAACCAAAGGTTGAGAAAAAGCCTGTGGCGGCAGTCGTGGAAAAACCAAAAAAGCCGATTGAAAAAAAGCATGCTTCCTCCAGTAAGAAACCGCTTTCCGCCTGGGTGGTGCAGGTTGCAAGTTTTTCATCCCGCAACAGTGCAGAAAAACTGGTTAAAAAACTGCGTAAGGCCGGTTTCGATACCATGGATCCTGTTGCTGTCACAGTGAAAGGGAAACGTTATTTTCGCGTTCAGGTAGGACCAGAACTGGAAAAGCAACGTGCTAGAAAAATTCTACCGAAAATAAACAAGATTGCTGGCGCCAAAGGCCAGGTAGTCCGATACCCATAGGGAGTTTGATCGAACCATGGCAGATACACAGTTGATTTGGGTGGATTTCATCATTCTGGGCATTATCCTGGTGTCGGCATTGATCAGCTTGGTGAGAGGCTTTGTCAGAGAAGCGTTTTCCCTGGCGGTCTGGATATTGGCGTTTTGGGTGAGTTGGACCTTCTTCCGCGATTTGTCATTACGCATGGAATCGTTTATTGCTACACCTTCAGTGCGATTGGGCGTGGCATTTGCCATTCTCATGGTGTTGTCGCTAACCGTCGGTGGATTGGCAAATTATCTGATTATTCGCTTGATCAAGAGTACTGGGTTAAGCGGTAGTGATCGCTTTATCGGCATGATTTTTGGCATCGCCAGAGGCGTGCTGGTAATGGCGATACTGGTGTTGTTGGCAGGTCTGACGCCCTTGCCCCAGGATCCCTGGTGGCATGATTCTGTCCTGATTCCCTATTTTCAGGAGCTGGCCTTGTGGCTGAAAGATTTGTTGCCACCGGAAGTGGCTGATAAATTCCAGTTTCTGAATATGGATGTTCCCGTACTGCCTGTGCCGGAAAATGCTGCCCCGGCAGCTACTGTGGTACCACCTGCGGCGGGGCTGTAGCTTTTTTAGGAAGCTCTGACTGACTCATGAACTCGCATCTCATGCCTGAAATGTCCGATAACTGCGTCGCCTACAGGGATGTAGGTGAGGGGCGTGAGC
>CAYXOS010000333.1:0-1502 GCA_964467115.1 uncultured Sedimenticola sp. | reverse complement strand
ATGATATTGGCTTCGGTGGTCTGGATCACGCACTGGCGTCCGGCAAGGATATCAACCTGCTGGTTCTCGATACCGAGGTCTACTCCAATACCGGCGGCCAGACTTCCAAGGCGACCCCGCGGGGCGCCGTGGCCAAGTTCTCCGCCGGGGGCAAGGCTGCGCCCAAGAAGGATCTGGGCATGATCGCCATGGCCTACGAGAATGTCTATGTGGCGTCCATTTCCTCCGGTGCAAAGGACGTGCATACGCTGAAGGCACTGATGGAGGCCGAATCCTATCCCGGGCCGTCCATCATCCTGGCTTATTCGCCCTGTATCGCCCATGGTGTGGACATGAGCAACAACCTGCGGCAGCAGAAGCTCGCGGTCAACAGTGGTCACTGGCCCCTGTACCGATATGACCCGAGACGGCGGGAGAAGGGGCTGAACCCCCTGCAGCTCGATTACAAGAAACCGAGTGTGCCGCTCAAGGATTATTATCAGACAGAGGCCCGTTTCGCCATGCTGTGGCGCAGTCATCCCCAGGAGGCCGATACTTTCCTGTCGTTGCAGCAGGAAGCGGTACTGGAAAGATTCCATCACCTGCAGCAGCTGGCCTCATTGCCTGTTGAAGAAGCAGAGGAGACAGCATCATGAATCTGGAAACAACCTATCTGGGATTGAAACTGAAGAACCCACTGGTACCTTCTGCATCACCGCTGAGCAGGGACCTGGATACTGCCCGGCGGCTCGAGGACGCAGGCGCTGCGGCACTGGTCATGTATTCCCTGTTCGAGGAGGACGTGCTGGCAGAAGAGGAGCAACTGACCGGCCTGATGGATTTCCAGGATCTGGGGCATGGCGAGGCAGATACCTATCTTCCCCTGCATCCGGATTACAAGACCGGGCTGGATGAATATCTGGAGCAGTTGCAGGCACTCAAAGCCAGTCTGGATATTCCCGTCATCGCCAGTCTCAATGGCGCCACGGAAAGTGGCTGGGTAGAGCACGGCAGAGAACTGGAACAGGCCGGTGCGGATGCGCTGGAGCTCAACGTCTATTCCCTGCCTGCGGTGGAGGATTCTGCCGAAGTGGTGGAAGGCCGTTACATCAATATCCTGCGGCAGCTCAAGAGTCACGTGCAGATTCCTGTCACGGTAAAGCTCTCTCCCTATTTCACCTCCCTGGGGTATTTCGTGCGGCAGCTGGAAACGGCCGGTGCGGACGGTGTGGTGCTGTTCAACCGTTTTTACCAGCCAGAGATGAATCTGGATACGCTGGATGTGGAGCCACAGCTGCATCTTTCCCAGCCTTATGAATCCCTGCTGCGCATGCACTGGATCGCCCGCCTGTATGACAAGGTAGGCCTGTCTCTGGCGGCTACCGGTGGAATTCACGGTGCCCAGCAGGTGCTGAAAATGCTTCTGGCCGGTGCCAGTGTGGCACATGTCTGTGCTGTCCTGCTGCAGCGTGGCCCGGAAGTGATCGGGGAAATTCTGCAGGATATGACCCAGTGGATGGAAG
>CAYXOS010000332.1:0-1508 GCA_964467115.1 uncultured Sedimenticola sp. | reverse complement strand
AAGAAGCGCTTCGACGCTACAAGTTCCCCTGCAGCAAGCTGACGCTGGAAATTACTGAAAGCATATTCACCAACGATTTCGAACTGATTTTGCCGATTCTGAACCAGATTCGCAGCTTTGGCATCAAGCTGTCGCTGGATGATTTCGGCACCGGCTATTCGTCTTTGAGCATGCTGAAGAATTTGCCGATCGATGAACTCAAGATCGACAAGAGCTTTATCGACTTCATCGCACAGGATGTGAAAGACAAACAACTGGTCGGCAGCATTCTGGAGATTGCCGATCATCTCGGCATGAAGGTCGTGGCGGAGGGCGTTGAAGACGAGCAGCAATCGATGATTCTGAAAGCCTACCACTGCGATTTTCAGCAGGGATATTACTTTTCAAAGCCATTGCAAGCCGATGACTTGCAGGCTTTCATCGCACAACTCTAAAGACTTAATCTTTGCGCTAAGAGCAATTGAGCCGATCCGGCCGTGGCCCGAATCGAGCCTGACCAGTTTTGGATATCAATGGTTTTCAGACACCATGTTGATGGTGTACTTGGGAATCTCGATCACCAGATCTTCGGAATCAACAATCGCCTGACAACTCAGGCGCGAATCCGGCTCCAGTCCCCAGGCCTTGTCCAGATAATCATCCTCATCTTCGTCCGATTCATTGAGCGAATCAAAGCCTTCGCGCACATACACATGGCAAGTGGTGCAAGCGCAGGATTTTTCGCAGGCATGTTCGATTTCCACGCCATTATCCAGCAACGCATCGCAGATGCTGGTGCCGGGTTTGGCCTCGATGACGGTGCCATCGGGGCAGATTTCTTCGTGGGGAAGTACAATAATTTGTGGCATGTTAAACGTCTACCTGGTCAATATTCTTACCCGAGAGCACTTGACGCACACTCGCATTCATTCGTTTCGCGACATAGTCTTCGCTGGCCGCTTCCACCGCCTTGATGGCTTTTTTCAATTGCTCGGAATCGGCGCTGTCGATCTGGTTTTCAAGATCGTCGCGCACTTGCTGAATCTGCGCATATTCCTCGTCGCTGAGCAATTCGTGGCCATCCTGCGCCAGCGCCGAATCGACGGCTTCGATCACGCGCCGCGCTTCGACCTGCTGCTCGGCCAGCATGCGCGCCTCGATATCTTCTTTGGCGTGGCTCATCGAATCGCGCAGCATGGTTTCGATTTCGCTATCGGTCAGGCCGTAAGATGGCTTGATGACGATATCGGCCTTGACGCCGCTGTGGGTTTCTTCCGCCGTCACCGACAGCAGTCCATCGGCATCGACCTGATAAGTGACTTTGATGCGCGCCGCGCCTGCGGTCATCGGCGGAATGCCGCGCAGCTCGAAATGTGCCAGCGATCGGCAATCGGACACCAGTTCGCGCTCGCCCTGCACGACGTGAATCGCCATCGCGGTCTGGCCATCCTTGAAGGTGGTGAATTCCTGCGCGCGCGCGACTGGAATGGGGGTATTGCGCGCGCGCAGGAATTCACCACCTTCAAAGA
>CAYXOS010000331.1:1062-1512 GCA_964467115.1 uncultured Sedimenticola sp. | reverse complement strand
CAGGATGGCATGGTGCGCACGAAATGAACGGATATGTGAGATGGTCATGCTGCCGATGGTTTGTCGGTTTTCTCCATTGAATTCCCCTCCCAGCAGAATTGTTTTGATCTGAGACTCTGAAAGACTCATGGTTCTGGCTATTTCGGCAGAATTGGTTACCACAGTCAGGTTTGCAATACTTGTCAGTTGTTCAGCGAAATAAAGCGTTGTGGAACCTGTATCAATAAAAAGGGTTTCATTTGCAGAGATCAGATTGACGGCTTCTACGGCAATAGCCACTTTGGCAGCTACATTTTCACTCATCCTGTCCCGAAACGGGCCTTCTCCGGTGATGGTGGGAATTGACGCTCCGCCATGGAATTTCTGAACCTTGCCGATGCGGGCCAGTTCAGTCAGGTCGCGCCGGATAGTTTCCCGAGAAATGTGCAGGGTTTGAGCCAGTTCCTCTAC
>CAYXOS010000331.1:0-1052 GCA_964467115.1 uncultured Sedimenticola sp. | reverse complement strand
CCTCTACAGTTACCTGTTTCTGGCGACGAACGATGTTAACTATTTCGGACCTTCTGACGTAAGGAATCATAGGCAAATTGGCAGAATACCATTTAGAAAAGATTAAATAATATTAGGAATATGTACCAGTACCTCTTTTTGTTCCTGTTGTCAAGAATAGGGTTTGGGCAGATATTAATGCTTGTTTGGGCATAAATAGTGTGGTAATAGTCATACTACAGGAGGGAGATGAAAACATGTTGATTGCACAGATAAGTGACTGTCATATTGCGGGCCCCGGAAGAAACGCCTATAAAATTGCTCAAACGGCAGAAAATCTTGCCCGTTGTATAGATCATATCAACCAGAGTAGTCCGACAGTCGATCTTGTTCTGGTAACGGGTGATATTACCTACTGCAGCCAAATTGATGAGGTTGAGCGAGCCGCCCGATTGCTGGATCGCCTGCAGTGTCCCTTTTATGTTGTTCCCGGTAACCATGATACACGTTCTGTTCTCTGGAGGGTTTTCGGCGGAAGAGCCTGTCCGGAAATGAGCGCCGGTTTTTGTAATTATGTTATCGAGGGCGGGGAAATTCGTCTGATAGCACTTGATTCCACGGTTCCCGGTGAGCCAGGCGGAGAGATTTGTTCTATAAGGGCAGAATGGCTGGATAAGAGACTGGCAGAAAAACCTGCGCAGCCGACCGTTGTCTTCATGCATCACCCACCTGTAAAGTTTGGAGTACTGGAAACTGATGAAGATGGCTTTGCCGGGGCAGGTATCCTGGGAAATGTTATTGAAAAATATCAGAATATTCTTCGGATTCTTTGTGGTCATATTCACTTGTCCTCCCATGGGGGATGGAAGGGGACGATAATCACCACTGCTCCAAGTATGGGGCTTCAACTTGGGCTTGATCTCACCCTGACCCGACCTTCCGAGTTTTATCTGGAGAAGCCCGGGTACCTCCTGCACTATTTTACACCTGATCGGAATCTCATAACTTACACGGTGACGGTCGGGAAAATGGATGGGCCATATCTATTTGATGAACAGTAGATTTTTCTGAAT
>CAYXOS010000330.1:0-1524 GCA_964467115.1 uncultured Sedimenticola sp. | reverse complement strand
GCCATTGGCAGAAGAGTTGCTCGAACCCTATACCGATTACCTGGATGCCGCCAAGCTGGTTGTATTTCAGGAGGTGCAGAACTTCGAGAAGCTATCCATTCAGAATAAACTCAAACCCATGCTTGCCAGTCCGCCGGATACCCTACGGGTAAGACTGTTCCAGCGTGGCTACTATGAAACCCCCAATATCTGCCAGTGCCTGTTTATGAGCAATCACAAGGATGCACTGAAGCTATCTGAAAATGATCCCCGTTATTTTGCTATCTGGTGTGATAAGCCTCGGTTGCCAGATGCTGTTTATGAAGAGCTTTATGCTTGGCTGAATGATGGAGGGCATGGGCTGATAGTCCGATGGTTGCTTGATCAGGATATATCCAAGTTTAATTTTACCGGCCCTGCACCCAATACGGATTTCAAGCGGGAGATCCGAGAGCTGGGTCGCACCGCATTGGAGACAGAGTTGGCAGACAAGATAGAACGGCGCGTTCCACCTTTCGATATTGATTACATCAGAACCTCGGATGTGTGTGGTGAATTGCGGAACCGGAATGCCAACATCAAGAATGTTGGTCATGCCCTGGGTGAATTGGGCTGTGTGCAAGTGAAAACCCGCATTGTTGGTTTATCAGGTAAGCGGGAAAAGCACACGCTATGGATTATCCGGGAGTATGAAACCTGGCAGAAGGCAGATTTCTCGCAGATGGTGGCAGCTTGGGAAGCACATTACTACACATTCAAGAATGGATAGCCTGATGGCAGCCAGGAAGCGGCAGGTATCTGCGGGAACTGCTCAGACCAGATCAATAGCTCAATGGGTGCCAATTGGTGGCCTGAAGGGTGCCAATGGTGGCACCTATCCCCTGATGTGGCACCCATTTTGCACCCATCAAATAGTGCTTAATTTTTTATTAAAAACAGTGATTTGCCACCTATGGCACCCATCAATATATGTCTATTCCAGGGACTGGATAAGAACAGCTATTAGACCACTCTATATAGAGACACCTGAAAATGGGTGACATGGGTGCCAAAACTCGCCTCTGGGAGGGGGCGTTTAATCTCTACAGTCCCCACAACCAGTACCGGAAGCAAAACTTTTATTTTGTGTTGGAAAAATTAGGAAGGGGGGTATAGGTAAAGACTATAAATTATGTAAAAGGCATAGATTAATACGATTTTTAGCTAAAAATGGAGTAAAAAGTAAATGATTATCGATTTTGACATCAGAATGATTCCAGATGATGTGCTGGCGGCTATGGCCTCCACTTTGAATAAGGCTTCTCAAGGTTCTGGATGCTTGGGGCATGTTGTGGATCAGATTCAGGATGAATTGGTTTCTCGATCCAAGCCAAACAGAAAAACAACATCTTGGCCTGCTTATATCTCTGTTTTTCCTATTCAAGGCAGTGTTGCTGAGGATCATAAAGCTGGTTTATTGCTGCGCGCCAGCTTGCTGCTGCTGGCTGAAAAAGGAAAACTTCATGCTTTGTATGGCGCGGTTTTCTGCAATCGACTCGTGGCTGC
>CAYXOS010000329.1:0-1524 GCA_964467115.1 uncultured Sedimenticola sp. | reverse complement strand
CCGTTGAAGAGGCGATCAAAAAGGTCCAGAAACGCAGTGAAGAAAAAGAGATGGTATTTTATCTCTATATCACCCACGGAGAAGGGCAGCTGGCCGGGGTGCTTTCCCTGCGTGAGCTGTTGATGCATCCAATGCATCGCAAGCTGAAAAACATCATGAATACCAACGTGATTTCCGTTACCACCGACACCGACCAGGAAGAGGTGGCCCATATCGTTTCCCAGTATAACCTGTTGGCCGTGCCGGTCGTGGATGCCACCTTCAAGCTTGTTGGTATAGTCACCGTTGATGATATTATCGATGTCCTGCGCGCCGAGGCAACAGAAGATTTCCTGCAGATGGCCGGTGCCGGCAAGGAGCAGGAAATTCTTCTCAAGCCGCTGCATAAAAAGATAATGCTGCGTGCGCCCTGGCTTCTGGTTGCCTGGATAGGAGGGGTCGGCGCCATGTTTATCATCAATCATTTCCAGGGAGAATTACAAAAGGTCCTGGCCCTTGCCTCGTTTATTCCCATTATCGGCGGCATGGGCGGTAATATCGCAACCCAGTCGAGCAGTATTATTGTCCGGGGCCTGGCCACCGGTCGGGTTGATCTCGGCCATTACTTTGCAACCATTGGCAAGGAATTTCTCCTGGGCATAGTGCTGGGGTCATCCTTTGGTCTTATCCTTGGTCTCCTCGCCCATGCCAAGTACCAGACGCCGATGTATCTCGGCCTGGTGGTCGGTCTTTCCGTGGCCATTGTCATGACCGTGGCTGCAACCGTGGGCACCACTGTGCCGCTGGTGTTGAAAAAATTGCACATCGATCCCGCGGTCGCCACCGGCCCCTTCATCACAACCACCATTGATGTCCTCGGGGTAACGCTCTATTTTTCCATTGCCAGAATGTTTCTGCACCTGTAGACACTTCTGTTATGACCAGGAAAAGTTATGACCAGGAAAACAAATTTCAGACCGGGCCGCTTGTCGCCGCTTCTCCTGTACCTGCTCCTTGGGGTGGGTGGATGGCTTCTATACCAGACCTTTCAACCCTCTCTTCATGATCCGGGCGCCATGCCCAGGCCGGTAGTTGCCCGGGGAGACCTGGCCGCGGATGAAAAAAACACCATCGAGGTCTTTAAAAAGAACGCTCCATCCGTGGTTTATATCACGTCCATTGCCCTGCGCCGGGGCCTGTTTAATCTCAATGTCTACGAAATCCCCCAGGGCACGGGTTCCGGCTTTGTCTGGGATAAAAAAGGGCGTATCGTTACCAATTATCATGTTATTTCCGATGCCAGTCGTCTGGAGGTTACCCTGGCCGATCATTCCACCTGGAAGGCTGTGCTGGTCGGGGCAGCTCCTGACCGCGATATAGCGGTCCTGCAGATATCTGCCCCGAAAAATTCATTATTCCCAATAATGATCGGCGAGTCCGACGATTTGCTGGTGGGCCAGAAGGTCTTTGCCATCGGCAACCCCTTTGGCCTGGACCAGACCTTGACCACCGGTGTTGTCAGTGCGCTTGGCCGGGAGATAAAAT
>CAYXOS010000328.1:0-1525 GCA_964467115.1 uncultured Sedimenticola sp. | reverse complement strand
TGGTGACGCGCAATGTGAATGACTTTTTCTATCCCGAGCTTGAAATTATCAATCCTTGGGATGATGGGAGGTAAAAGAACAAGATATTCTTTTTATTCTCCGTTTTCCGATGATGACTCGATTTTCCGGTACTCTTCTTCCAATTTGTACCCCAGAACCCGGGTTATTTTCCTGCCGGTTCTGAACAATGAGGAGACGAACTCGATAACAATCCCGAGCACTATCAGAAGCACGATCAATCCCATCAGTTGTTCCATTTTTCAGCCGCCCCTTCCTCGTTTTACTGTTCTAACGATCTGGTTTTGATCATAGCACCCTGCAGCCTTTCTTGAATTCGAGATTTTGGTTCAACTTGCGGTTTCTATTGATTTTTCCGTGCTGATTCCCAGTTTGGCCCGCTATCTGAGCGTTTTTGTCTCCCCAAACCCTTTCCTTGGATGCCGGGGTTCATCCGAACCCTGGCTGTGTAACTTTATTACAAATTGATATGAGGAAAGGAAAATGGAAAAAATCGATTTCATATTACCCCTGGAGGCGCTGAAACAGCGCCACCCAGTGGATCATATCGGGCTGAAGTACAGGCCCCTGTTGCGCGTGTGGTTGCTCAAAATGGCACTGATGTTGGGTTGGGACGAACTGGACGATGAAATGGAACACTCCCTATTGGTTCGGAATACCGCTTTCCAACAGTTGACCGGCCTGCCTTTGGCGCATCTTTCCCAAACCAGCGCGAAAGCGGGACAACTGGATGCCCGGCGGCTGCATGAATTGTTGAAGTCGTCCCTGGATGCCTGTTGCCGGAAACCCTTGGAGGAGGATCTCCCCCTGCTGCAGAATGTCGCGCTGCTGGGGCGCTTGCTGCAACTGTCCAAAGCGGAAACCGCTCTACTGCTGTTTGCGGTTACGCTTGATGGGTTTGAGCGTTTCAATGAAGCGATCCGCAGCCAGAACCAGGAAGGCAGCAAGCATCTGGTGACCCAGGTTATGGCCCGGTTGTCCGGGCAGCCGGTCGATGATCTGGTCGCGGCTTTGAGTGTACATGGCACCTTGCGCAACAGTGGCATTATTTTCCTGAATGAAGACCGGGATATGGAATATACCGTGACAGTCATGGATGGCCTGGCAGAGCATTTGCTGGAAAAATGCTGGAGTGAACATGAACTCATGGCGTTTTTCTTCACCAAAGCACCGGCAAGCCACTTGCGGCTGAGCCATTTTCCGCATCTGGCACGGGATATCGACATTCTGCGTCCACTGCTACAGGGGAGCCTGGATCAGCGTGAAGCCGGGGTCAATATTCTGCTCTATGGCGAACCCGGTACCGGCAAGACCGAGTTTGCCAGGGCTTTGGCCGAGCAGATGGATACGGTACTGTATGAAGTACCCAATGCCCAGCAGGACGGGGATACTCTGAGTGGCAATCAGCGCATCCGCGGCTTTGGCGTCAGCCAGAAGTTGCTGCAAGCCCATGGCCGCTGCCTGATGCTGTTCGACGAAATGGAAGATGCCTTCGAAGATCTACAAC
>CAYXOS010000327.1:0-1529 GCA_964467115.1 uncultured Sedimenticola sp. | reverse complement strand
GCACAGGGTGCAGACTGATTGTTGCGCATCTTTGAACAGAGAAATATTCCCCGATTTTTACAATGACCAGCCGGGTATGCAATGTACCTATTCGAAAGGCTGATTGGGTAAATATTTGGTAATCCTCCGCATATCCGCTTGAATGACATTGCGCGGGAATGACATATGTCATATTTTTGCTGCCCGTGAAACGGACAAGTCTGTTGTGATGCAGGGACAATGTCCTGGGTCTGCCGGTTATTCATATCATCAGGCGGCCGGGCCACAGGTCCTGATTCCTTCCTCAGCTTTGTTTGTCCGGAAGGCGAAATGTTTTTCCCGTCGTATTGCCTGCGTTTAAAAATTTGGCAGCGCAGAAGGGGCTTTTGCGGTGGCGGGATTTCAGCGTTATTCATTGTCAGAAAAACAGCAAGGAGCAGTAAATGCTTTCGATGGTAAAGGTATATGGTAGTGGGTCTGTATTGAAGAAAGAGCAGGCATGGGGATCTGACAGGCACTGGTCCCGCAGAATCTTTGCTGTAGTGGCAACTGCACTGGCGTTGCTTCATGCAGGAAACGTATTTGCAGGGCTGCCAAGATGCTATGCGGTAAACGATACGCGGGCAGATCAGTTCTGGTTCATGGTGCCCAATCCTGGTGCCACGCCCTTGCCGGCTTCTACCACCATAACCTTTAGCGGCACTATCACCACACCCAGTGGCGGATCTGTAGCCGGCTTCAATGCAGAAGGCTCGGCTTACCGGCCGTTCAACCGCAAGCTCTATACCTTCCAATGTCAGTCGGATAATACTGGCCCCTGTGATTTGTATGAAGTCGATACCAGCACCGGCGCGGCAACCAAGATCAAGGACGATATCATCGAGGCGGGAAACCGTGCCGTTGAGGGTGCCATTTTCCAGACCCACTACGCCACCAGCACTGAAGCGCTTTATGTCACGGTCGGCGAGGGTACTTCCGGCAGCACCAGCAACCAGATTCGTGCCTTTGATCCGGATGGACTGGATGACATTCCCGGCAACGCTGACGATTGGAGTCAGATCGGCGCTCCGGTTGATGTAAGCGGGGTGGCCATCACCGGCCTGGCATATGATCCAAGGGCCAACAATGGGGCCGGGCAGTTCTATGGTTCCGATGACCTCGCTGCGTCTGCGGGAAGCGGCAGCAATGTTGATATCTATACTATCGACATGGTTAGCGGTGTAACGACCTTCGTTGCAGAGGCCCAGCTGGCCGTGGATGGCGAAGGTCTGACCTTTGCCGCAGACGGCCTGCTGTATCTTGAAGAAGACCAGGGCGGCAGCGGTGAAGGCCGCAGCATATTCACTATTGACCCCACCAACGGGAACATGATGAAGGCAGCGACCTTCGGCGGCTCAGCGGATGCCGAGTCCCTGAGCTGCAATGCCGGTGCCCGTTCCGACTATGGCGATGCGCCTGCCAGCTACGGTTATGCGGCGCACAGCCTGCCTGTGTTTGCCAGCACCGATAACCTGGCGTTTCTGGGAACAGTCGTGGATGACGATGACAAC
>CAYXOS010000326.1:0-1534 GCA_964467115.1 uncultured Sedimenticola sp. | reverse complement strand
CTACAATAGCAGAGATACTAAGGTAGATGTCAGCATACAACAGTGCAACTATACCGCCAATAAGCCCAAGTGGTACCCCAAGTATAACCACCAAAGCCTTTTTAAAGCTTCCAAATGCTGTATGAAGCAAAAGCAGGATCATCACAATAACACCGGGGATAATATACATGAGTGTCTGCATCGCCTCTTGTAAGTTTTTAAATTCACCTGCCCAAGTGTAGTAGTAGCCTTGCGGAAGCGTAATGCTACTTTTGATACTTCTATCTGCCTCGGCAACAAAGCTAGCAATATCGCGCCCCTTTACGCTTAAAGAGAGGACAATATAACGGCTTAGATTCTCTCTTTTAATAAAGGAGGCTCCTTGCACTATCTTAATCTCGCACACATCACCAAGTGTCACTACTGCACCCTCTTGCGTGACAATAGGTAACTTTTCAATACTTTTTATATCTCTTTTTGCCTCCTTTATCTTAGCAACAATGCCAAACTGCTTTACCCCCTCCAACAACTGTGTTACAGGCTCTTCGCCCACTGCATAACGAATTAGATCAAGCACTACGGCTGCATCAATACCGTAGCGCGCCATAGCAAGCGGTTTGGGGCGTATAGAGATTTGCGATTGTCCAAGCTGCGTCTCTATCTCCACCTCTTTAACCCCTTCAATGGTGCGTAACTGTGCATTGATCTGCGAAGCGATGCGCGATAGCTCCTTTTGATCCTCACCATAGATCTTAACTGCAAGCTCAGCTTGCACCCCCTCTAAAAGCTCTTCGATACGCATTGCAATGGGTTGCGTTGGGATAAATTGCAGATGCTTAAACCTCTTTTTTAATCTTTTTGTAATCTCATCGCCAAGTTTAGCTATCTGCCCTACACCCTTTTTAGGCACCAAGAGTACCTCCATATAGTTTGCTTGCGCCGTCTCCCCTTTTTCGCTTCTACCTATCATGCTAAGCACAGAGTCAATTTTATTACCGTAGTGTTGAAGTACAAAGCGCTCAATTGCTTGGGCATGATCGATACTTTGCGTAAGTGCTGTTGCAGGAATGGCGATCACACGATACATAATCGACTCTTCATTGAGCTTTGGCATAAACTCCCTACCCTGCTTTACAAGCATCGAAGCAAGCAGACCAAAGAGTAAAAGTGCGCTAAATGTAAGCAAACGCGCATAACGAAGTGCTAACACTAAAAACGGGGTATAAAGGTAGGTAATTATTCGCATCAGAGGCGATTGTGCACTTTTTGTTGCTCTTATAAGCAGATACGAAAGCGAAGGGATAAGCAAAAGGGCTATAAGCAGTGATGCACCCATAACAAAGATGATGTTTATCGCCATAGGAGCATAGAGTTTACCTGCTAAACCTCCAAGACTAAGTAGCGGAATAAAGACAGCCATGATGATAAGCAGCGCAAATAGTATCGGTTTAGCTACCTCTGCTGTTGCTTGTGCAATCACCTCACTTCGCGATAGTGTTGGCTCTTCATGAAGCAATCGGTAGCTATTTTCCACAACCACGATAGTGCCATCTAC
>CAYXOS010000325.1:0-1570 GCA_964467115.1 uncultured Sedimenticola sp. | reverse complement strand
GCTCTTCTTGGTCATTGCGCACCTCTACGCAAAGCACCTCAAAAATAAAAACCAGCGGCAGACCGGTGAGGTATCCGGCTTTTCGGTGATCAGCCTAGCCGCTGGTGTAACTGGTTATTGTCTGGCGGGAAACCTCACCACCTCAGCACCGGCTTTCAGCTTGTCCAGGTAATCCGCCCATGCCTGCATCATTTCTTTCCGCTGGTCGATAAACTTGGTTCGGTTGTAGGCGCGTCCCAACGTGTCCGGCACTGCGTGGGCAAGCTGGTGCTCGATCACCTCCGGTGGGAACTTCAACCGTTCATGTAACAAGGTTCTGGCTATGGATCGCCATCCATGACCGGTAAGCTCTGTCTTGGTGTCAATCCCCAAGCGACGGTATGCCGCATTGATGGCGGCTTCGCTCATGGGTCTGTTTGGGGATCGCCCACCGGTGAATACCCATCCGCCGGGTAAGTGTGCGGTCAGTGGCTGGATTTCCTCCAGCAATGCAATAGCCTGGGTGGATAGCGTGACAAGGTGATCTGTGTTGGTCTTGCTGGCAGTAAAGCGCCACTCCTGTGCTTCCAGGTCAATATCTTCCCAGCGCATGGTGCGCAATTCACCGGGGCGGCAAAACAACAGGGGCAGAAGTCGAACTGCCACAGACACCACATGGCCACCACTGAAGGCATCAAAGGCTCTCAGATAACCACCAACCTGTACCGGATCGGTGGTGGCAGGCATGTGCTTTGCTGGTTTGGGTGGGATTGCGCCCTTGAGTGCTGGGGTTGGATCAATTTCACAGGCACCCATGGTGATACCGTGCCGGAATACCTGACCACATACCTGGATACATCGCCGTGCTGTTTCGACGGTGCCACGCTTCTCATGGATGCGAGCCATAGCCAGCACATCACGAGCCGTCAGATCAGATAAGCGCCTTTTGCCAATGTAGGGGAAGATGCAACGCTCCACCATTCCCCATGTGCGCTCAAGGTGAGAGGCTGACATCTTTTCCAGGTATCGCAACTTCCAGTCTTCTGCCACTGCCTGAAAGGTGTTGGCTGCTGCCTGTTTGCGCTTGGCCTTCTCCATGCGTTTGTGGTCTGCTGGGTCGATGCCAGCCTGTAACAGTTTCTCAGCCTTACCGCGTGCTTTTCGTGCATCAGCCAGGGATACCGCCGGATATTTTCCCAGGGAAAGCATGGTGTCCTTGCCGGTATCGGGTTTGCGGTAGCGATAGCGCCACCACTTTGCGCCAGTGGGCTTGATCTCAAGGAACAGGCCGTTACCATCTGCCAGTCTGCACACCTTCTGGCTGGGTTTCGCCTTCTCGACTTCGGTTGCTGTAAGTGCCATTTGTCCGCCTCATTTACCAAAATACCCAATGGGTTTTCAGAATACCCAATCCTGTACCCAATTTTTTTGGGTATTTTACGGGTTTGGGTGATACGTTATGGGACAAGACTAGCACAAAAAAACCCGCTGTTACACGGGCTTAGAGACGTTATTGGATGTTGTGGGACGGGTATTTGGCGGAGAGCGAGGGATTCGAACCCTCGATACGCGTTAACGTATACACCCTTAG
>CAYXOS010000324.1:0-1576 GCA_964467115.1 uncultured Sedimenticola sp. | reverse complement strand
AATCATGCTGGACAGGCTGATCCGGGAAAACAGTTTCCAGTGCAACTTTGCCGCCATGGGCTAGCCAGACCTCATAGACATGTCACGAATGATGGACGTGTCTGACAAACCTACAGTTCCCTGCATTTGAACGCCTTGCCCGACCAGGAGCCCATGGCCTCCTTTCCCTTGGTCCAGAACTCCACCCTGTTACCCACGTATTTGGCACCACTTCCCGAAGGCAGCAGATAGGCGATATCCTGGTCATCGCCACTGGCGTTCACCCTGGTGAGCACCACCGCGGGGGTCTGGGTCTCATTGTAGAAAACCGCTGTCAGGCTATCGTACTTGCCGCCGTCGCAACGGTATTCAACGGGCTCGGGGACGACCTGCTGTCCCGAGATGATCTGCAACTCGGTGATCCGCTGATCGTAATCAAGTGAGACGCAGGCGGCCCTGTCATCCGCTTTCCAGCAATCGTTGCGACCCTTGATCCATCCCCGCTGCAAGGCTTTCTGCTTTTTCTTCTCGTTCTCCGGCAATGCTTTCATGGCTTGCCGGTAGACTTCATTCATCTTGCGATCGAGGGCTGCCAGGCGTTCGTTCCCACAGATCAGTTCTTCGATTTCGTGGGATGCCTTGTTGCAATCGTAAGCCGGTTGTCCTGCCTGTAGCTCTGCAGCAACCAGCAACGGCAGGACCGCGAATAGCATTGTTTTCATTTAAAATTCCCCTGTGGATTCAGCTGAAGTTTCCATGGCTTCCTGACTGCGGGCACGGAACTGACGTCCGGCATAGACGGCAGCAATAATCCAGATACCCAGCAGCAACAGTACCACGATGGAGAGATAGCGAATCGTGGAAAAATCCGCAAACCAGGTAGTGATCGCCAGGCTCATCACCACGGCCACTGCCTTGGCAAAACGCTGCACGAACATATCGATGAATGCCTTGGCCTTGTACTTTTCGTCCCGGCTGGTGGGCACATAAAGGGACTCCTTGGCAGACTGGTTGATGGAATAGGCCGGCGCATTGTCCAGGGTATTGAGCATACTGCCCACCCACAGCAGGGGCATCACCAGAAAGGCACTGCTGCCAAGAGCAATGGCCGCCGGCAACACCATCAGCGCCGTCACCAGGCCAAACCGCGTCATAATATAACTGGTAAAGAAAAGCTGGATGACCAGTGATGCACCATTGGTGATGGAAAACACCAGTGAGATCTGTTGGCCGATAGCCTCGCCATCCAGGTAGTGGGCAATGGTAGAAGTAAACTGAAAGTCCAGTATCGTCGAAACGATTTCATAACAGAAGACAATGGCAACGATGGACAGCAGATAAGGCGATGCAAACACCAGCCTGGCACCTTCAATGGCCGCGTTCGCTTCCTTCTTCGTTTCCTTCTGCGGCTCCTGTTTGCTGCGCAGCAGGCCGTCGTTGCGTTTTGCAATACGACCGGCAGCCGTGGCCACGATCATGATCAGCGCCACCAGTACGATACATACCCACATCCAGGCTTCCCGCGACACACTTGCCACCCAGATGGTCACGAAGGTGCTGCCGAAGACGCCTCCAGCGACGCCTCCCAGGCCAATGA
>CAYXOS010000323.1:0-1587 GCA_964467115.1 uncultured Sedimenticola sp. | reverse complement strand
CACCACAATGGGGTTGTGGGGGTCGGAGGTTCGAATCCTCTCGCTCCGACCAATATCGAACAAAGGGTTAGTCGGTTTCCGGCTAATCCTTTGTTTGTTTAGGGATCATGTGAAAATTAATTGAATTGCTGTGCTGGTAGCGGTTTTTTTGATACTGCCTTTTTGGCAAGTAATTGTTTTTTTAATGGAAATTATTTTGGAATAATTCAATGCAATCGATGTATGGAAGGTTAGTTTTATTTATAGTGATAATGGCTTCAATTGGAGGCTGTGCCAATTATGGCAGCACCAAGGGAACTGTCGAAATGGCGCAGGTAGCTATTACGGAACAAGCAGATGGCAATCGCTATCCGGGAAAGTTCATTTGGCATGATTTATTGACATCTGACGTTCATGCAGCTGGCGAGTTCTATAGCAAATTGTTTGGTTGGGATATTGAGTATCACAACCAATATGCCATTGCGAGAAACAACGGTAAACTGGTCGCAGGAATCTTGCAGATGAAACCGAAAGAGACCAGTGAAAATGCCGGTTTCTGGATTCCATCTGTTTCTGTAGAAGAAGTTGAGCCAGCCCTGAAAATATTGCTGGGCAATGGTGGCGTTGTGGTGAACGGCCCTGCAGACATGGAACAACGAGGACGTGCGGCCTTGGTAAAGGATTCTGACGGAGCCTATCTGGTGTTGCTCAAGACCAGGCAGGGAGATCCAGCAGATACTGACGCTGCCATTGGCGACTGGCTATGGGATGAGCTTTGGAGCAAGAATCCTGAGCGAAGTGAAGCTTTCTATACTGCGCTGCTGGGCTACGATGAAATTGCATCCGGGGATGGATATGGCATTTTTATTCGTGATGGAAAATGGCGGGCAGGTATGCGTTATGTCGAAGATGAAAGTCAGCCTCCCATGTGGGTACCGGTGATTCGAGTTGCCGATCCACAAGCGATTGTTGATAAGGTTGTGAATTTGGGGGGTGTGGTCTGGATTGCCCCAGAGGACGCGCCAAACAAGGGAGAAACAGCGCTCATCAGTGACTCGGTTGGTGCCATGTTATTGATTCAACGATGGCCTACTCACACATCCAAGGGAGGGCAGTGATCATGAGAAATTCATTGAAAATATTGTCGGCATTTCTGCTTTTTTCTGGCTTATTGATATTGGGCGGTTGTAGTAGCTCTGGCGGCGGTTCGAGCAGCGTGCATTACGGCGTGGGTGTGTACAGTGGTTTTGGCTACCCATATTATGGTTATCCCGGTTATGGCTGTTGCTATCATGGTCATCCTGACAAGCCTCATCGTCCTGATCGTCCCAACAAGCCGGATGGCCCCAGCATCCTGCCGGTTCCCGGACCTGGAAAGCCAACGGTACGACCCGGTGGCGGTACGACCCGCCCCATGGGACGCCCTGCCGCTCGTCCACAAATGAGTCGTCCGGCAAGAATGCCTCGCGGTGGTGGAATGCGTCGTTAATGGTTCACTCCGAATGGAATTAGGAAAAGCCCTGCTGGTTGATCACCGCAGGGTTTTTTGCAACGGCAATCACGGAAATTACAGAACATCACAATAGTGCATACTCGACTCGATAAACT
>CAYXOS010000322.1:0-1594 GCA_964467115.1 uncultured Sedimenticola sp. | reverse complement strand
GGGGCTGAAAAGAAAATTCTTGTCTTTGCGAGAGGAGAAAAGGCGGAAGAGGCTGAGAAAGCAGGTGCAACCTATGTAGGGGATAATGATTTAATTGAGAAGATAAAGGGTGGATGGCTGGACTTTGATGTAGCGGTTGCAACTCCTGATATGATGAAGGATGTTGGTAAGCTTGGTCCCATACTGGGAAGGAGAGGTTTGATGCCAAATCCTAAAACTCAAACTGTTACCTTTGATATAAAGGGTGCTATTGCAGAACTTAAAAAGGGAAGGGTTGAGTTTAGGGCAGATAAAACGGGGGTTGTGCATCTGGCAGTGGGTAAAGTTTCTATGGAGGATGAAAAAATTCTAGAAAATGCAAAAACCTTCATAGAGGAGGTTAAGAGGAAAAGACCTACCGATATTAAGGGTGAGTTTATAAAGACAATCGCTGTGGCACCGACTATGGGGCCCGGTGTAAAGGTTTCTCCGAAATAGTTAATTCGTTATGAGGTGAAGAGATGGAAAGTCAGACTAAAAAGGTTCAGCAATACAAAATAGAGGCACTGGAAAAGACAAAGGAGTTGCTCTCTGGTTATAAGGATTATATTTTCTCCGATTTTAGAGGGCTATCGGTGGCTCAGATAACCGAGCTACGTGGTAAATTGAGAGAGACAAACGCTATCTACAAGGTAATAAAGAACAGCTATTTAAGGCGGGCAGCAAATGAGATGGGGTTGCCCGAAGATGTAGTGAAATTTTTTGTTGGTCCTACTGCTGTTGCGCTTGTTAAGGACGATGTTAGCCCTGTGGCAAAGGTTCTTGCTCAGTTTATGAAAGATTCCACCCTTAAGATTAAGGGTGGTTACGTTGATGGTAGTGTTTTTGATGAAGAGGGAATAGAGGCTCTCTCTAAGCTTCCGGGTAGAGATGTGCTCTATGCTCAGTTAATGGGGACTATGAATGCTCCGTTAACACATTTAATGTATGCAATGAATGGGGTGGTTTCCAAACTTGTAAGGACACTCCAGGCAGTTGCAGATAAGAAAGAGGGAAAAAATTAATTGCAGCGTTAGTCTTCAATCTAGGTTGCATGCTATCGCTGTAAAATAAGGATAAGGAGAAGTTAAAATGGCAACACTTACAAAAGAGGAAATTTTAGAAGCGATTGCTAACATGACAGTTCTGGAGGTGTCAGAACTTGTAAAAGCCATGGAAGAGAAATTTGGCGTATCTGCAGCAGCTCCTGTTGCTGTTGCTGCGGCAGCTCCGGCTCAGGGAGGCGGAGAGGCTGTTGAAGAAAAAACGGAGTTCACAGTTGTGCTTAAGGGTTTTGCAGATGGGAAGAAAATTCCTGTTATCAAAGAGGTCAGGGCGATTACAGGCCTTGGCTTAAAGGAGGCAAAGGAACTTGTCGAAGCAGGGGATAAGCCTCTTAAAGAAAATGTTAGTAAAGAAGAAGCTAACAAGCTTAAAGAACAACTTGAAGCAGCTGGCGGGGTTGTTGAAATTCAATAACTGTCTACTAGTTAAAAAATTGCAGAAAATAACTCAATATGCCACCGGAACTATGTTTTCCGGTGGTCTATTATTTGTCAGGGGGTAATAATGATTC
>CAYXOS010000321.1:0-1606 GCA_964467115.1 uncultured Sedimenticola sp. | reverse complement strand
ACTCATCACCTCATCCAACTTGTGCGAGATAAAAATGATGGTATGCCCCTTCGCGGCCATACTGCGTAACGTCTTGAATAACTCCACCGTCTCTTGGGGCGTGAGCACCGCGGTGGGCTCATCCAAAATCAAAATTTGAGCACCCCGATACAGCGCTTTGATGATCTCCACCCGCTGTTGCTCCCCCACACTGAGTTGCCAGATATAGGCGTCGGGATCAACCTTCAGGCCATACTGCTCCGATAACGCGAGGATCTGATCCCGGGCCTTCTCCAACGTCAGCCGGAAGCGAGGTTCATCCAGGCCCAGGATCACATTCTCGATGACCGTCAGCGTGGGGACCAGACGAAAATGCTGATGCACCATGCCCACCCCTGCGGCGATGGCATCACTGGGCGAATGGAAATCCACCCGTTGACCGTTGATAAAAATCTCCCCCTCATCGGGCTGGTACAGGCCAGAAAGGATATTCATCAGGGTGGACTTCCCCGCCCCATTTTCCCCCAAAAGGGCATGAATTTCGCCCCGCAGCGCCTCAAAAGTCACATGATCATTCGCCACAACGCCAGGAAAGCGTTTGACGATGTTTCGCATTTCCACAGCGATCTCAGGGGAGGGAGTCGATGACGGGTTCATCAGCAAGCATTTCGATGGAGTGGGAAAAAACCGACCAGAAACAGGATTGGAAGGATCATACCAGAAAGCCGGGGGATCGCCAAACAATGGCGAAAAGCCATGGATGGATCATGCAAGGAATGGTCCATCATCGGAGAAAATGGGAGCCAGGCCAGGCCAGGCCTTTACGTTTCGTCCGGATAGGATGCATAGGGCAAAGAGACACGGATACGAGTGCCCTGGCCCGGTGCGCTTTCGATGTGCCATGTCCCAGCCAGCAGTTGCACTCGCTCTTTCATGCTCTGCAGGCCCGTAGAGGCATGGGATAGTTTGAGATGGGGATCGAATCCGCGGCCCCGATCCCGGATGGTCATAAAGACCCGCTCGCTGGTGACCAGCATATCCACCCACACCTGATCGGTCTGGGCATGACGGGCCACATTGGTCAACGCTTCCTGCAGGATGCGGTAGAGGGTAATGGCATGGGGCTTGGGCAAAGTATATTGTTCCAGCCCACGATGGTTGAAATGCACCTGAATACCGGTATGCTTGCTATATCGTTCGAAATACCAGATCAACGTCGAAAGCAACCCCAAATCATCCAACATGGAAGGGCGCAACGAAAGGGCCAATTCCCGCACCTGTTCGGTCATTTCCGCCAGCAACGTCTGCACCTCCTGGATGGCGGCCATCGCGTCCTGAGAGACGGCGTGACGCTGGACCGTCTCCAGCAGAAACTTCATGCCGACGATCTGCTGTCCCACCACATCATGCAATTCCCGGGCGATACGGGCCCGCTCATCCTCCAGGGCCATGACCTGCCGCTGGGCATGCTCCTTGAGTTCATGCTCCATGTATTTTCTTAAAGTCACATCCATGGCCACGCCCATGGCCACGGGCTGCCCGTCCAACATCGTCTTGGTGATCTGGACATCCATCCACCGGTGATCCCCACTTTCCTCCAGCAATTGCAATTCAAAATGCACTGACT
>CAYXOS010000320.1:0-1611 GCA_964467115.1 uncultured Sedimenticola sp. | reverse complement strand
CCTCTGTCCCCACCCACAAGATATTTTCGGACAATTCCTACACAAATAGCATGGTCCTAAATACAAGAATCTGGCAATATGGCAGGTCAATCAATATATCTTCCATGCATCACGCAAAGCAGAAGATAACGGCGTTGATGCAACACAGCGAGGGGGACAAAAAACGGTGAGCAATGACAGCGTGATTAATACCATCCAAGCAGGTTTGAATCTGGATCTGGACAACGAAACCCAGAGGATCAGCAAATTCATTCGGCAGGTATTGCGCTCAAAGCTGCACCGCCGTGGATTGGTCGTGGCTGTATCCGGCGGCATAGACAGCTCTGTCTGCCTGGAACTGGCAGCCAGAACACTTGGTGTCAACAAAGTATTTGCCCTCCTGCTTCCGGAGACGGATTCCTCCTCCAGCAGTACCGAACTGGGACTCCAGGTTGTCCGTCATGTGGGCGTACCTTACGAAACAAAAGACATCGCCTCTACCCTGGAAGCCATCGGCTGTTATGAACAACGGGATGCAGCCATCCGAGAGGTCTTTCCTGATTACGATGGCAGCTGGAAAAACAAGATTGTCATTTCAGGCGGAACCGATGGCGCCATCAATCATTTCCACCTGGTAGTGCAGACTCCCGATGGGGCCCTGTTGAAAGAACGTCTGGCGCTCAAGCAGTATCTGCAAATTGTTGCCGCTACCAATTTCAAACAGCGCATAAGGAAGAATCTGGAATATTTTCACGCAGACCGCCTGAACTACGCCGTGGTCGGCACACCCAATCGCCTCGAATATGATCAGGGATTTTTCGTAAAAAACGGCGATGGCGCGGCTGACATCAAACCTATAGCTCACCTGTACAAGACGCAGGTCTATGCTATGGCGAGACATCTGAAATTGCCTGACAATATCTGCAGTACAACTCCGACTACTGACACATACAGTCTGGATCAGGGCCAGGATGAATTTTATTTTGCCCTGCCCTATCAGCAAATGGATGCGGCGCTTTGGTGCTACAACCACGACATCCCAGCCGAACAATTGGCCGAGTACCTGGATATGTCGACAGAACAAGCCGAGGCCGTATACCGCGATATCACATCGAAACGCAGAACCACTTCATACCTGCATACACCTCCCTGCATCATCGAAGACATTTTCTGAAGGATATCGAACATGCTTTCAAACAACGCTACTCCCAGAAACATCATTTTACCCCTGATAATTCTGGAAGCGCTTATATTTGGCGGCTCTGTCTATCTGGCTGTAGCTTTGCGTTTTATGGGAGAAAATGGATTGCAAAGCAGTTTCGGCGCCAACTCCGTGCTCGCCAACGCCATCGCGTTTACCTCTATCATGTTGCCGTCCATGGCTGCCATGGGCCTCTATCAGGTACGCTCACGGGAAGACCCTATCGGCATGTTTGTCCGTGTACTGGCAGCTTTCGCTCTTGGCACCATCCTGTCCATCGTCCTCTTTTATCTGTTTCCCAGCCTGTATTTTGGACGCGGTGTTTTCTCTCTCACCCTGCTGTTTTCATTGTTCGCCATTGGAACAATTCGTCCACTTTTTTTTCAGTTTGTCGACAGACACGCCCCCGGTTTCCGAGTTCTTGTTCTGGG
>CAYXOS010000319.1:0-1627 GCA_964467115.1 uncultured Sedimenticola sp. | reverse complement strand
TCCTGGATATTCAATGACTTACCATCTCCTCGGATCAAGATGCTGAGTAGATACGAAAATTCATAAATTACACGCGCCCTCGCTTGTTTCTTGTTTCCACAACAGATTTTCTTCAGTTGCAGGTAATCGCGGATACGCGACGCCTTTAGAAAATCCCATGTGAAAACAATCTCCTGCGCGATCATCACGTGAATTTATGAAATTTCTGGACTAAGCTTGGTAACTGATTTCCAATACCAGCAATTGTTTTTTCCCCGCAGGGGTGTGTACTTCAACCTCTTCATCCAGGGCTTTTCCCAGCAGCGCTTTTGCCATGGGTGAATCGACGCTGATCCAGTTTTTCTGGGGCATGAACTCATCGGCTCCCACAATGCGGTAGCTGAGTTCCTCCCCTTGTTCATCTTCCAACAATACCCTGGCACCAAAAAAGATACGTTGAGTATTCTGGGGTGGGGCAGATACGGGTTTGAGTTCAGGAAGTCGTTTTTGCAGATAGCGAATGCGCCGATCCATCTCCCGCAGCTGCTTTTTTCTGTAGATGTATTCGGCGTTTTCCGAGCGATCACCTTCTGCGGCAGCCGCCGCCAGGATTTTGACTACGCGGCGGCGTTTCTTCCATAGCTGAGCAGATTCTTCCCGCAGGGCTTCATAGCCTGCCTGGGTGATATAAGGAGATTTTTTTGCCATGGCTCAGAATTGCCCGGTGCGCAGCAATACCAGGGTGCAGGCCTCTTCCCAGGGAATGTCAGCAGTATTCAGGGCTTGCTGCAGGGTGGGGGATTCTGTGCCGGGGTTGAAAATGACACGTCCCGGCTTGATGGCGAGAATATCGTCGATCATGGGTTCCAGCCGGGCGCTGCCGACATACAGAGTCAGAGTGTCTACAGGTTGTGGTACTTCTGAAAGTTTGTTTGTCACGGGTAAACCTTCGCTTACTGCCAGTTTGGGGTGTACCGGGGTGATGGGAGATATGCCTTTTTCCCTCAACAGGCGTATTGCCTGGTTGGCATATCTTTCCGGTTTTGCTGTGGCACCCAGCACCACCACATGATGAGAGTCGGTATCCATGTTTTTTCCTCGGACAAGGGTTTTGCCGTTTCAGGTAGAATGTATCTAAATTGACAGGCTAACGAAGGAATATCAAGCATGAATTTTGCAATACCTCTGCATGTGTTGTCCGTAGTGATTTGGGTGGGTGGCATGTTTTTCGCCCACATGGCACTACGCCCGGCTGCTGTTGAAAACCTGGAGCCTCCCTTGCGCCTGCGCTTGTGGACAGGGGTTTTCGGGCGTTTTTTCCCCTGGGTGTGGATATCCATTATTTTGATTCTCGCCAGCGGTTTCTGGATGATTTTCAGCGTTTATGGCGGTATGGGAGGGCTGGCGTTGCATGTGCATCTGATGTTCGGTATGGGATTGACCATGATGCTGGTGTTTTTCTACATCTATTTCCTGCCTTATGCAGCACTGAAGCGCGCAACAGCAAATGAAGACTGGCCGGCAGGTGGGCAGGCGCTGGCAGGCATTCGCCGTCTGGTGACATTCAATCTGGTGCTGGGACTGTTGACAGTGGTGGTTTCAACCGGGGGTGTCTATTGGAATCTGGCGGCTTTGCTGGAATAAGGCT
>CAYXOS010000318.1:837-1643 GCA_964467115.1 uncultured Sedimenticola sp. | reverse complement strand
GAGTAAATGATTACGGAGTTATATTCGAATACGACCTTGCAACAGATACTTATACAAAAAAGATTGATTTTGACGGTACAAACGGTGCTGCTCCGGAAGCTTCACTCGTGTTTGCAAATAACGGTAAAATATACGGTGTGACTGATTTTGGAGGTGCTTACTGGGAAGGTGTCTTATTTGAATTCGACCCCACAACCGATACTTATACAATAAAATGGGATTTTAACGGAAATATTTCCGGTTCTTATCCTTTTGGTACTCCTATCGCCTCAAACGGTAATCTTTACGGAATGACATATTACGGAGGTAACAATTCTTACGGAACAATATACAGGTACGACATTAATGCCGATACTTTATACGATGAATATGATTTTGATCTTACCAACGGTGCATATCCTTTTGGTTCGGTTCTTCAAGTATCCAACGGAAAACTCTATGGTATGACATATTACGGAGGTGCAAACAATTTCGGAGTATTATTCGAATACGACCCTGCAACAGTGACTTATACAAAAAAACTTGATTTTGACGGCTCTAACGGAAGAAATCCTTATGGTTCATTTATGCAGGCTAGCAACGGAAAACTTTATGGTATGACATATCAAGGCGGAGAATACGATAAGGGTGTATTATTTGAATACGACCCTGCTAATGACACTTATACTAAAAAAATTGATTTTAATAAAGCCGAAAACGGTAATGCTCCTTACGCTTCTTTATTGAAAGCTTCAAATGATAAATTTTACGCAATGACAAAAGAAGGCGGATTATACGGGAAAGGTATAGTATTTGAATACGATCCG
>CAYXOS010000318.1:0-827 GCA_964467115.1 uncultured Sedimenticola sp. | reverse complement strand
AATACTTATACAAAAATACTCGATTTTGACGGTACAAATGGTGCTGCTCCTTCCGGTTCTCTGATAGAAGCAAATAACAATAAACTTTACGGTATTACAGAATTGGGCGGAGCAAACAATTCCGGAGCATTATTCGAATACGACCCTGCAACAGATACATATACTAAAAAATATGACTTTTCAAGCAATTCGGGGATATTTCCCATTGCTGCACCCATACAAGCATCTAATGGTAAACTTTACGGTATGACAAGAAGCGGAGGAACTTCTTATAACGGTGTGTTATACGAATTCGACCCGGCTACCGGTACTTATACAAAAAAATTGGATTTCGACGGAAACAATACCGGCTCTACACCTTACGGTTCACTAATGGAAGCCTCTAACGGTAAACTCTACGGATTAACTTATTACGGAGGAGCAAATTTTTCCGGTGTATTATTCGAATACGACCCGGCTACCGATACTTACACAAAAAAATATGATTTTGACGTACCAAACGGAGCCTATCCTTATGGTTCTCTTGTTGAAGCAAATAATGGTAAACTTTACGGTATGACTGGTAACGGAGGTGCTAACAGTACCGGTGTATTATTCGAATACGACCCGGCCACAGATACTTATACAAAAAAACTTGATTTTGTTGCCGATAGCGGAATTTATCCAATGGGAACTCTTATGTTAGCTTCTAACGGTAAACTTTACGGTATGACAAATCAAGGCGGAGCAAACAATCTCGGAGTATTATTCGAATACGACCCGGCAACGGATACATACACAAAAAAACTTGATTTCGATGTTAATAACGGTGCCAAGCCATACTATTC
>CAYXOS010000317.1:0-1660 GCA_964467115.1 uncultured Sedimenticola sp. | reverse complement strand
TTCAAAACCTTCAAGATAGGCAGTAACCGCAAGATCCTGGGCAAGACGCTCATTTCCCGCTGCATAGGCAGCATAGCTTTCTGCCAATTTGGTTTTTGCCAAAGGGAGGGTGCTCGATTTACTGGATGAAAATAACAGCCGTGGGTGACTGCGCAGCAATGCCATCAGTTTTCCTCCCTCGACACCAAATTGCTGTTCAGCTTCTTGAGGTGTCAAGGTACTCAGGGCTTTTCGATCAAAACCTGATGGAAGTGTAAAATTGCTAAAGGACGCATTCTGGTCGCCAGAATCAGCCTTTGCTGCGGGCGCCAGCTGCCCCACATAAAACGCCAAAGACCAACGCTCATCATCCGTCAGATTGTCAAAACTTTTCATGGCAGTGCCGTTCACACCATGGGTTATGGTGCTGTACAAGCCATACAGGGTACGTTGTTGATATCTATCCAGGTCAGTGAAGTCGGTTGGCGCGGGAGTCAACCCCATAGCAAGCGCACCATCACCCCGCCCCTGTAAGCCATGACAAGCACCACATTGTTCGGCGTACAAAAGCTTTCCTTTTTCCAAATCGGGTGCGCGAACCGGGACAACTGACAGCGCATAGTTGTTGATCAACAATCGCCTGATCGCACCTGTAGTTTTTACAACATCCCCGGCTTGCTGTTTATTCTCTACCAGGGATATAAGACGATTGGTTTGCTGTAAAATTGTATCGCGAGCATCTGCTGGGGGCAGTTTTTCAGCCAGGGTTTGAATCGTATCTGCGAAGTCCCGCATCTCGGCATACTCTACTGAATTGAGTATGGTGCCGTTGGACACGGCTCCGGGGTAATCCACACCCACATAATCCACGAGCTGTTGCATACGCTGCAGAGATGTTGCCGAATGCGCTGAAACCACATACAACAATGAAAACAATACCCAAGCGACATATTTCATAACAACAAACCATACTTCAGCAATTAAAGCTTAATGATAACAGTTATTATTTAGATTTGCCAACCCAAATGCCGATGATTTACTTGGGCGGTTTGTTGCAACAGGATGGCGGTGGCGCATGGGCATTGTCCCGGGCATTGGCATCAGAAAACTGAAACAACTTACGCTTCATACCCTCCCACCATCCAGACTTCGTTCTGAAACCGGCTTCCTCCAACACAGAGACCAGATTGTTGAAATTGACAGCACTTGCGTCATAAGTCGTTCGAATGCATCTGTTACCCTTTCCCGGGGAAACCGAACGCACCCCGGGAAGTTCTTTCAAGCACTGCATTGCAGTGCTCATATGCTCCTCATTGAGAACATTTGGAAACGGAATAGAACGCGTAACATTCCAGGAATCATTACTTTGTTTCATGTTCGTCATCTCCAGGATTCATTCTACATAGTCTTAGCCGGGTGTTGAAAAAAGCCGTTTTTCGGCACCCTGCACGTGGCACAAGGATGTACCACCCATCGATAGCTGTAAGCCGTCGAAAATGAAGGAAGCGGGAAACCGCGTTTTCCGCTTCCTTGGTTGAAAAAGTCCAAGGAAGGACTTTCTCAACATCCTGTCAGAGTTTGGCGCGTTTCAGACGCAACGCATTGGCAATAACAGATACCGAGCTGAAACTCATCGCCGCTGCCGCAATAATAGGTGAAAGCAGCAACCCGAATACCGGAT
>CAYXOS010000316.1:0-1691 GCA_964467115.1 uncultured Sedimenticola sp. | reverse complement strand
TAGTTATCCCCTGATTCCCATCGGTCATATAAGAACAGCTTTCCCGGAGAAATTCGGCATTCCTCGTCAATCCGGCTTGGTCGATGCTGAAGGCATTGTGGAAATGCTCCCGGGGTTTGACAAAGCGGAGCTATTTGAAGGTATAGAAGCCTTCAGTCATATCTGGTTGTCTTTTGTTTTCCATGAAAGCCTGTCCCAGGGATGGCGGCCAAGGGTGCGCCCGCCGCGCTTGGGTGGAAATCAAAAAAAAGGCGTATTTGCCACACGCTCGCCATTTCGTCCCAACCATCTCGGTTTGTCTGTTGTGAGGTTGCGCTCTGTGGAGACAGGAGCGCAAGGGGTGCGTCTGCATATTGGTGGTGCTGACCTGCTCGATGGAACCCCCATTGTCGATATCAAACCTTATTTGCCCTATGCGGACGCAATTGAAGCCGCTACGGGCGGATTTGCGGCGGAACGCCCTTCGCCAGTATTGCAGGTAGCCTTTTCACCTCTGGCAAGAAAGCAGCTGATGGGTATTTCTGGGGGCGAGCAGCTGAAGTCTCTGATCGAGCAAGTGATTGCCCTCGATCCCCGGCCTGCTTATCGTCAACAGTCCGATAGCAGGCGGGTGTATGGTATGCGGCTGAAAAATTATAATTTGCGCTGGCAGGTGACAGAGCAAACTGCCATCATTGTTGATATCCAGCAGGATCAGTAGATTAGGCTCATCATTTTGCTGCGATATCGGGGAACTATTGGATCATCTCCCAGAATATCAAACAATTTCAGCAATGCCTTGCGAGCGCCGTCATCGGCGTAATTTCTATCTTTTTGCATCAGTTCCAGCAGTTGCTGCAATGCCAATTCATATTGTTGGGAAACCACATTGTAGGCAGCAGCAATATACAGGGCTTCGCTGTCAGCAGGGTGATTCTGCAGACGCTGCTGGATATCTGTTTCGGTAGGGGCGTTTGCGATTATTTGTTCAAAGAACAAAAGACCTCGCAGGGTTTGAATTTCGGGTTTTTCTTGTAAATCAGCAGGTAAGCCGTCTACGATTTCCTGTGCGCTGTGGACGTTTCCAGAGGCAGCCTGAGCCTGAGCCAGGGCGATATCGATGTTGCTGTTGGCAGGGTCGGCTTGCTTTGCCTGGTTGAGCAAATCAATGGCCTGTTCGGTATTTCCCTGCAGCAGCAACTGTTCCGCTTGATCTACCAGGGCATCGGATTCTCTGGGAATATGTTTGTCCAAAAACTGACAGATTTCGGATTCAGGTAGTGCGCCAGCAAATTCATCCACGGGTTCGCCATTTTTGAACAGTTTGACCGTAGGGATGCTGCGAATGCCGAATTGTCCTGCAAGTTGCTGCTGTTCTTCGGTATTGATTTTTGCCAGGATGAATTTTCCCTGATATTGCTCAGCCAATTTGCCGAGCAGAGGCATCAGTATTTGGCAGGGTTGGCACCAGGATGCCCAAAAATCCACCAGAACCGGGACATTGAACGATTGTTCAATAACCGCAGATTGATAGTTATCTTCTGTTACTTCAATAATATAGGGAGAATTGCTCATGCTGCTTTCATATAAATATATGGGAAGTTCTCTTAACCTTGGGGCTTGTACAACAAATTGCAAGTCTGGCTCGACCGTATCTACTTACCCTCTCCACACAAAATTACGCTGAGTAGTTACGCTTGACCTTGAACTAT
>CAYXOS010000315.1:0-1694 GCA_964467115.1 uncultured Sedimenticola sp. | reverse complement strand
ATCTGCCCATGCTGCCGAAGCCCGGCTATTCAATGACTTACCCTCTCCACACAAAGTTACGCTGAGTAGTTACGAATTTTCCAGCTTAGTCCACCATGATTGCCATCCACCGTCTTCTTTTCTCAGGACAATTCAATCGGCAGGTAAAAAAACACAAAGCGCCCTTCTTCGATATCAATCTTCAATTTCGCGCCATGATAGAGACCATAATCCACATACCCGGGAACTGCACTGTTCACATGGCATTCGCTGGCATGTTGGGGAGATTCAAAATCCCGATCCCGGTCATACCAGGACAATAACATGTATTCACTCAGACGTTGTTCTGCCTCTGCGTTGGCGATTTGCATCGCCTGCAAATAATCTTCCGGTGATGGCTGTGGTGACAAGGGCACCTGTGTCACACCTGAATAATCCGCTTCCTGGGGTATGGAACAGGTTGGTGGATTTATCTTTTCAATCATCTTCTACCAGGCGTTTATGAGAGCCATCGCAAAAAGGGGGTTTCTTCGTACGCTTGCAAGTACAAAAGTAATAATCATCATTTTTGGGAGCAGTAAACGCCACCGGTTGAAACTCAGTATCTGCATGGGAACCATCACAAAATGGCTGTTTTTGACTACGCCCACAACTACACCAATAAACAGTTTCACCTTCTTTCAAAGCGACAATAGCGGGTTTTGTTCCTGCGACCAAGGGAATTGACAATGGTTTTCTCCTGTTGAATTTTATCTGTCTGACACCATGTTACGAGCAATAATACTCTTTTATTAGAACATGATCCCATTTCAATATACGGGATAAAGGAAGATAAAATGCTACGAATACTCTTATTTCTTGGAACCAATGTCGCCATCCTCGCGGTATTGAGTCTCACCATGCGCATTCTTGGGGTTGATCAGATGTTGGCGCAACAGGGTGGTGGATTAAATCTGAATGCGCTACTGATCATGTCCGCTGTCATCGGTTTCACAGGTTCCTTTATCTCCTTGTTTGCCTCCAAATGGATGGCAAAGCGCAGCATGGGAGTAAAGGTCATCGAGCAGCCCGTCAGTGCCACTGATCGATGGTTGATGGAAACCGTTGCCAGACTGTCTCGGGAAGCAGGCATCAAAATGCCGGAAGTGGGGGTTTTCCCCAGCACCTCCCCCAATGCATTTGCCACGGGCTGGAACAAGAACGATGCTTTGGTTGCTGTCAGCGTGGGATTGCTGCAACACATGAACGCCGATGAAATCGAGGCGGTACTGGGGCATGAAATCAGCCATGTCGCCAATGGTGACATGGTAACCCTGACCCTGATTCAAGGGGTGGTAAATACCTTCGTGGTCTTCTTCTCGCGTATCATTGGTCATATCGTGGACAGAGCAGTATTCAACACCCGGGAAGGCTACGGCCCTGCGTATTGGATCACTTCCCTGGCAGCACAATTCATCCTCGGCATCCTCGCCATGATGATCGTTGCCTGGTTTTCTCGTTGGCGTGAATTTCATGCCGATGCAGGCGCTGCCAGACTAACGGGAAAGCAAAAAATGATTGCTGCCCTGCAACGCCTGCAACAATCCCAACCCGAACCCCTGCCCGATGAAATGGCGGCCTTCGGTATCGCCGGTGGTGGTTTGCATGAATTGTTTGCCAGCCATCCCCCATTGGAAAAACGTATCGAAGCTTTGCAAAACAGTGTTTGATTTCTT
>CAYXOS010000314.1:0-1722 GCA_964467115.1 uncultured Sedimenticola sp. | reverse complement strand
GTGCTGGGCGGCATGGGGCTGTTGTCCTGGACGCCGCGCAGTCAGGCTGCCGTGATCAGCCGGACTTTCTACATCACGGAAGGAACTATCGATCAGATCGATGGTTCATCCGTCTATTTCAGGGGCTTCAGCGCCAGCAGCGGTGCACTGGACATCCCCGGCGAAGCACTGATCTTGCAGGAAGGGGATACTGTTCAGGTCACCCTGGTCAATACCCTGTCATCCTCACACAGCTTCGTCATCGACGGTATCGTGGACAGTGGCAGTATTCCCCCCGGCGAAACGCGAACAGTCAGTTTCAGCGTGAACACCCCCGGAACCTACATGTATTACGACGGGCTGAACGCGCCCTACAACAGGCTGCTGGGCCTGCACGGTGGACTGGCCGTCATGCCTTCGGGATCCAGTGACGAACTGTACCCCGGCAGTCCCACCTTTGTGCAGCAGTATTTCTGGATTTTCCATGATATCGACCCGGCCTGGCACGACCGGCTGCGCCGCGGACTCACGCCCAATACCGATTACGTACCCCGCTATTTCACCATCAACGGGCTGGGTGGCCGGCCGCCGGGGGCGCCGGGCAGTGGTGATCCTGCACAGGATGCCATGCACGATCCGCGCTCGGCCCTGCACGGCCATGTGGGAGACCGTGCCCTGGTGCGCATCCTCAATGCCGGACTGTGTGCGCAGTCGGTTCATACCCATGGCAACCACATGGAATGGCTGACCCAGAACGGTGTCATCCGTCCCGATGTATGGAAAAAGGACTGTATTTACCTCGATGGCGACATGGGCGTTCTCGATGTCATCTATCCCTTCGAAACACCGCCGGATGCCTGGCCACCGACGGATGTCGCGACCTATCCCATGCACCTGCATTCGGAGATGTCTCAGACGGCGGCAGGCGGTTATTACATGTTCGGTGCTCTGACCGACATATTTTTTGACTAGAGGAGGAGATAGCAATGGCCAGAAGAGAAGTATCAAAGAATGCCATGAGAATGGGTGGTGGCGGTTTTGGCGGGGGTTCCGGCGGTGGTGGTGGATCTTCCTCCGGAGGACGTGGCAGAGGCGGTGGCATGGGTGGCGGCTGCTACATCTACGACGAGAACCAGCAGGCCAATCCACGCCTGGTCAATGCGGATGTCCGTTTTAACCGGGGCATCTACATGAACGGCAGCATGACCATGGATGACGGCACTACCGTAAGAATCTGGGGTTTCACCGAAGGCGGTGGTGGCATGGGTATGGGAGGAAGCTTTCCGTCACCTGCCATCCGCGTAACCGAAGGGCAGATCGTACACACAAACCTGTCTGTTCCCATGTGCTGTTCCCACACGATTCACCATCACGGTATCGAACCTGACAAATACAGTGACGGGGTGGGGCATATCACCTGGGATGTGAGTTCCCTCACCTATACCTACCAGTGGAAAGCCAGCCATGCGGGCACCTATTTCTATCACTGTCATACCAACACGGTACTGCATGCCGAGATGGGCATGTACGGCGCGCTGATCATCGATCCGCCCGAAGGCCCGGGAACGCTGTATTCAGGCGGTCCGACCTATGACCAGGAAGTGGTCTGGGCCGTTGATGAAATCGATTCCTACTGGCATTCCCTGGGGTGGACGGCGGGCACCTGTGGCGCCGATGTCGGTCTGAATGACCTGAATCCGGATTACTTCATCATTACCGGCGTTGATGGTGCCCAGTCTGCAC
>CAYXOS010000313.1:0-1728 GCA_964467115.1 uncultured Sedimenticola sp. | reverse complement strand
AAAGAATTTCTCGTTAAATATTTCAGTTAACGATTGTAGTTTATTGTCTGCCATGTTTATTTCCTTTGAGCATCCTCATTACCTATTTCTTCACATAATGATTTAGTTAAGCGGCCGCATGCCAACAAAAAAATTACGTGATGCATTTGGGCCATCCGCTCCAGACCCTTCTCCGGCCACTTGAACGGCTTGTTGAACAACGCCACCGAAGCCAAAATGCGGGTGGGTATTCTTTATATAGGAAATCTTGCGCCGGGTGCTGCTACGATGCATCAGCTGTCCCCCACATACCGGGCAGTTCCGTGTTGGCCGTTCCTGCTTCATCACCAATTCCCCTGTTGCTTCTCCCAGTTGTTCGCGTATCTGATCGCGTTTGCCGGATGCACCCGGCACATACAGTCCATAATACCGCACATTGTGTTGTCCCTTCACTGGAACATGCCAGAAGATACGCCGCATGAAGGCATCACGCTTCAAGGTCATGCGTCGAGTCCTGCCATCATGATGATCCCGGTAAGCATATTCGACGCTGGCTTCTTGTGCGTCGATTATCCGATGATCCTTTATCGGGCCTCCATGCACGTAGCGGGACAGGTAATTGACCACCCCTTTGCCATGGCGATATGGCCCCTGTATCCGCACATTCCACGTTTTGCCCGCCGCCTTTCGCAACGCTCGCCGCCAATCAGCTTCCTGCCAGTGTGTGGGCAATCGAATCTCGCCCTTTTCGTAGGCCCGGTTCAGCCAGCTGAGCCACTTTCCCCGAAACTTGGCCTTGAGGATACCTACCGGCAGCAGAAAGTCTTTCTGTAAAGCGCGCCAGTGATCATCTGCCATGCCACCTCCCGTAACCAGCGCATGGATGTGGGGATGAAAGGCCAGGGTCCGTCCCCAGGTGTGCAGGGAAGCCAGGATGCCCACTTGGGCACCCAGATAACGTTCATCCCTGAGCAATTGCTGCAAGGTTTCTGCCACCGCTTTGAACAGGTGGTCGGCACTCCAGGCTCGGTTAAACTGCCAGACTTCATTGAGTTCATGGGGTAAGGTGAACACAACGTGATAATGATCAACGGGCAATAACCGTGCCTGTGTCTTGTCCAGCCAAGTGTTGGTGTACTGCTGTTGGCAGCGGGGACAACTGCGGTGACGGCAGCTATGGGGCTGGTGTTCGGTGTGCCCATCTTCCAGGCAACCCCAGGTCTCGTATCCCAGCGCTTCTGTCTGGCATTCCATGATCGCTTGTGCCGCCTGATACTGGTCCATACTCAAGCCATGACGTTGTTGGTAGGCAGTAAAGCCTGCCCTGAATATACTTTGCAATGTCGCTTCCATGCGACCTCCTTCTTTATTAATCTATCTGACTGCGCACCACTGTTTATTACTTGTGCGTGGGCGCCTTCTTCCTTTTATTTGTTCAACGCCGCAATCAGTGGGACGCAAAAGCGAAGCTGTTTTTGTGCAACAATGAGCAACGCGAATGCACAAAAACGGCGTAGCTTTTGCGGCTCCGCTGCATTACCTTGTTAGGCATCTATTTGTTCACTTATAAACTTCATTAAATACCCCGCCTTTATGCTGATTATCAGGCTGAATGTCATCAATATTATATCTTTGTAGGAATTTTCTATACTTTAACTCTATTTTTTCATTTTCTTCCTCTAAAAGACTAATTTTTTTCCTTAGCTTTAGGTTCTCCGATCTTACTAAAGATAACTCATTAGTTAATTT
>CAYXOS010000312.1:0-1729 GCA_964467115.1 uncultured Sedimenticola sp. | reverse complement strand
GTATTGTTTTCTGTTTTTCTGCCCCCATGTTGGGAGATTGGTAAAACGACAAACAATAGCGAAGCGTCCATGCCCGAAGAGAATCAGTTACTTGCCCGCACAGATGAAGTGCTGCCCAATATCATTCATCTGCTGCCTATCGCCGCCCGTCCGTTCTTTCCCGGGCAGGGTGTTCCATTGCTCATGGATGCCAAACACTGGGCGCCCACGCTCCAGGCAATCAAAGAATCAGATTCTGACCTTATCGGATTGGTGCTGACTACCGATGATGAGGCAGAGAAAACCACCACCAAAGCCATGTACGATGTTGGTACCGTGGGACGTATTCACAAGGTGCATGAGGTAGATGGACAGTTGCAAGTACTGGTGGAATGCTTGCAACGCTTCAAAGTAGAAAAGTATATCAACAGCCATCCGCCCTATATCGCCCGGGTCGATTATCTGCGCGAACCTTCCGGCAAGCCGAGTAAGGACATCAAGGCTTATGCTCTGGCCATCATCAATACCATCAAGGAATTGCTGCCCCTCAACCCGCTGCTGCAAGAGGAGTTACGTTTTTTCCTCGATCGTTTTGGTCCTGACAACCCTTCCCTGCTGGCAGATTTCGCTACGGGTCTGACCTCTTCCAGCAAGCAGGAACAGCAGGAAGTCCTGGAAACTGTGGAACTGCTGCCCCGCATGGAAAAAGTGCTGGCGCTGTTGAGCAAGGAACTGGATCTTGCCAAATCCCAGCAGAAAATCCGTGATACCGTGGAAGAACACATGGATGCCCAGCAACGGGAGTTTTTTCTGCGCGAACAGTTGAAAGTCATTCAACAGGAACTTGGGGTTTCCAAGGACGACCGCACCGCAGACATCGACAAGTTTCGCCAGCGCATGGAAAGCCTGAAACTCAGCGAGGAAGCCGACGAACGGCTGCAAGAAGAACTGGATAAACTCGCCATTCTCGATACCAGCTCTGCCGAATACAATGTCACCCGTAATTATATCGATTGGATCACCCTGCTCCCCTGGGGCAAGGAATCAGACGATAACCTGGATCTCGCCCATGCCCGCAAGGTGCTGGACAAGGATCATTTCGGTCTGGATGACGTAAAAGAGCGCATTCTCGAATTTTTGGCCCTGGGTATTCAACGCGGTGAGATCAAAGGATCGATGATTCTGTTGGTCGGCCCTCCCGGAGTCGGCAAAACCTCCATCGGTAAATCGGTGGCGGAAGCCATGAACCGCAAGTTCTACCGTTTTTCCGTGGGCGGGGTGCGTGACGAAGCCGAAATAAAAGGGCATCGCCGTACTTATGTGGGCGCCATGCCGGGCAAATTCATTCAGGCAATGAAACAAGTGGGCACGCAAAACCCCGTCATTATGCTGGATGAAATCGACAAGATCGGCGCCAGTTTCCAGGGCGATCCTGCCTCGGCGTTGCTGGAAGTACTCGACCCCGAACAAAATGCAGACTTTCTTGATCACTATCTGGACTTGCGCTTCGACTTATCCGAGACCTTGTTCATTTGCACCGCCAATCAACTCGATACCATTCCCGCGCCTCTATTGGATCGCATGGAAGTCATCCAACTATCTGGCTATATCGCCGAAGACAAGCTGCAGATTGCCCGCCGTTTTTTGCTGCCCAAGCAGATAAAAAGCGCCGGTCTCAAGCGTTCTCAGGTAAAGATCAATGCGCCGGTGATGCGCAAGATCATTCACGATTATGCACGGGATGCCGGTG
>CAYXOS010000311.1:0-1753 GCA_964467115.1 uncultured Sedimenticola sp. | reverse complement strand
GTGTCTACACTGGCTGACCAGTCAGGGAATAGCTGCAATAGCAATTGTAGTTTCCGTCAGGCAATCAATGCAGCCAATATCCATCCTGGTGTGGATACTATTCAGTTCGATTTTGTTGGGCCGGTTTCGTTATTGTTAAATTCAGCTCTGCCAATCATTACTGATCCCGTTGTGATTGATGGAACCCTGGGTAACGGTGCCACTTGTGCAACGGCGGCTTCAGCTCCCAATCTTTGGATCACGATTAATGATCCGTTCAATCACTATTCAAGAATTAGTCTTTCTGAGACGGCTAACGGAAGCACTATTAAGGGGTTGATTCTTGGTGGTTCAGGTATTTTTCTTTCTTATGACAATCGGGTGGTATGTAATTTAATTGGTATTGATGCTTCTGGACAATCCATTGGTGCGGATTTTGGAATTTACGTGGGCGGAGGGGGGAATACTATTGGTGGAACCAGCGTGGCAGACCGCAATATCATAAGTGGAAATAAAGAAACTGGTATTTGGGACCTCCACGGGGGAAATAGTATTCAAGGGAATTATATTGGTACAGATTTAACTGGGGAATCGTCACTATCAAGTTATGATCCGCATTTTGATATATATAATCCCATGCAATTTACGGGGATCAGTCTGACTTCGTTTGTCACTGAAGCAATTATCAATGATTCTGTAATTGGCGGAGAAACTGCTGCAGCGGGCAATTTGATCTCGGGGAATACTACCGGGATTTACCTGTGGGCTACTCACGCTATTCCTGAAGTTCGAATCGAAAATAACTATATCGGGACTAACGCAAATGGTTTGATGCCTGCTACTCCCTCACAATTTGTTGCAATCGGTTCCTACGGTTTGAATGCTCCCACAGTCATAGGGGGAGCTTTGTCGAAAGGAAATATTATTGCCTACAATAGTGAAGGTCTGAATTTGTATCAGATGGGCAGTGTGAGTGCTCGCTATAATCAGATTCATGATCATTGGTATGGATTAGGTATCAATCTGCCAAGGTATGGTGGTGTACCATTTACCAATAGTGAGCAGAATGCACCCTTCCTGAAAATCGCGCATAGCTCTGGTTTGATCTCTGGGGTATTAAATGTTGTCGATAGTGGTAACTACACTATCGACATATACCAAAACGATAGCTGCAATGACTCTGGCTATGGTGAAGGACAGCAGCACTTGTCTGCATTTTCTGTGACGGCGACCTCAGCAGGGGATGTGTTTTTCGACCGAACATTAAATCCACCTGCGGAAGCCGGAAAATATCTGACCGCCACAGCGACAACTTCCGATGGAAATACATCAGAATTTGGGCGTTGTATTCAAGTTGTAGAAACTAAATTTGTTGTTGATTCCCTGTTAGATGGCACAGATGCAATGCCCGGTGACAGTGTTTGTGCTACGGGGTCAGGAAGCTGTACCTTACGTGCCGTCATACAAGAAATTAATGCATTACCTGCTGGAATTTCACCAGTGCGAATCAGTTTTAACGTCAGTGGCATTATTCGCCCCACAACGCCCTTGCCTGTTTTATTTAAGCCCGTCCTGTTAGATGCAGTGTTGGACAATGGCAGCGCCCATTGTCCTGATGGATATAATTCGGGCAATCTGAAAGTCCGAATTGACGGGAACAACATAAGTGGGTCATTGCCTGGTTTAAAATTTGGTCTGGAGTTTGCTTCGGGTAGTTCAGGAAGTACTGTGCGAGGCTTGAGCATTACGCGTTTTGCAGATGACGGGATCTACA
>CAYXOS010000310.1:1381-1770 GCA_964467115.1 uncultured Sedimenticola sp. | reverse complement strand
ACGAGGTGGCCGACGAGAACAAGGACGGCCTCGGCATCAGCGGCCCCGTGCTCCCCGACTTCAGCTACTTCATGGAGGTCGTCACCTCGCCCGTGGCCGAGCAGGTCCGGCCCATGAGGGTGTAGCTGTAGGTGAAGGAGCCGCTGGAGGCGTAACCGCTGTACGGGTCGTGGTCGTCGGCGTCCTGCATGGTCAGCGTGCCCTCGCGCTTGGCCACGAAGGGGTTGACGCCCGCAAAGCCGAAGCTCTTGGTGCAAAGGACGGTGTAGGTCGCGTTCCTGGCGATGCCGTCGTCGTCGGCGTCGCTGGCGTCGCCGCTGACGCTCGAGCCGCTGCAGTCCCACTCGGCGGCGGCGACGCCCAGGATCTCTTCGAAGCCGCTCAGGTCG
>CAYXOS010000310.1:536-1371 GCA_964467115.1 uncultured Sedimenticola sp. | reverse complement strand
GAAGTCGTGGAGCACGGGGCCGCTGATGCCGAGGCCGTCCTTGTTCTCGTCGGCCACCTCGTCGGCCACCTCGTCGGAGCCGTTGTTGGCGGGCTGGTCGCTGATCTCGATCGCCTCGACCGCGGTGGCCTGGTTGGAAGCGTGGCCGCCCTCATCCCCATGGGGAGCGGTTCCGCATGCCGCCAGCAGGGCGAGCAGTGCAATCATGCTAAGTCTCTTCATCATCGTCCACCTCCTCAGGAGCCTTATCAACTCCTAGCGCCAGGTTACCGGCGCGCCAGTTAAGCAATGGTTAAATAGAGTATGGCCGACGGATACGTGTACCGGCGAGGGCTCCTGGAGCGGATCGTGCAGGAGATGAGGGAGCGGCCGGTGCTGCTCTGGGGGCCGCCGGGCTTTGGCAAGACGCTGCTCCTGCGCGAGGTCGCCCGCAGGCGGGACTGGCCCTACCGCGAGACCTGGAGCGAAGCGCCCGGCGTCTACGACCTGAAGCGGCCACCGCCCGAGTGGCGTCCGGGGCAGGTGCTGGCCTTGCGCCGCAAGCCTCCCGGCGCCGCCGAGGCCGCGCTCTTCGGACCCGAGGCGCTGGCTCTCGAGGCCGAGGAGGCGCGCGAGATGGCCCGCCGGCTGGGCGTGGGCAAGCCCTGGCGCAAGGTCTGGTCGCGCGTGGGCGGGTGGCCGCTGCTGCTGCGGCGCGCTTTCGAGCAGGGCGCGCGCCACCCGCACGAGGAGCCGTTGCGAACCTGGATCGAGGCGTTCCTGGCGCGCTTGACGCCCGACCTGCGCGAGGCGCCCGAGCTGTTGCGGCTCGCCCCCAGCGAGCCGCCGGCGCGAC
>CAYXOS010000310.1:0-526 GCA_964467115.1 uncultured Sedimenticola sp. | reverse complement strand
CGCTCGGGGGCGAGCCGCTGACTACGCTGCTGGAGCGGGGGATCGCGAACCCGCGGGAGGGGAGGCTGCGGCTGCTTCCCGCCCTGCAGCATTTCCTGGAGGCTACGACGCCGCTGCCGCCGCTGGAGCAGGCGGAGCCGCTGCTCAGGGCCGAAGCCCGCTTCGGCGACCCGGAGGCGGCCTTGCAGGGGTTCCTGCGCTACGGTTCGCCCCGCGCCTCGGACGTCTTCGTCATCGCCGCGAAACGCTGGAACCGCGAGGGCCAGCCCGAGAAGACGGTGCGCTACTGGGAACAGCTGCAGGCCATCGAGGAGCGCCCGGAGGTCTGTTTGGCCGTGGCGGAGGCGGAGTACCTGGGTGGGCGGTTGCAGCACGCCCTCGGCCTCTACGAGCACGCGGTCGACGTGCGTGAGGACCGCGCGAAGAAGGTGGAGGCGCTGCTGGGTTTGGGGACGGTGCGCGTCCGCCTGGGGCGGTACGAGGCGGCCGTGGAGGCGCTGCAGCGGGCCCGCGCGCTGGCCAAGGG
>CAYXOS010000309.1:0-1773 GCA_964467115.1 uncultured Sedimenticola sp. | reverse complement strand
TTAACAACAACGGTATCACCGGGACCAAAATCCGGGATGTCCTTGTTCATCTGTTCAGCTTCGAGTTCCTGGATGATATTGCTCATCGTTGTTGCTCCTCTTACCAGTATTGGCGCCTCACGGCGCGAGTTAATCAAAAAAGTTCTGCCTTCATCAATACGATCATGAAGACGCCGACGCCCCCTGATGGGTGCGTATAAATTCTTCCAGCAAACGCTGTTCTTCGTCCGACAGTTCGCGTTGCTTCAGCAAGTCCGGGCGACGCAACCAGGTGCGACCCAATGCTTGCTGCAAGCGCCAGCGTTCAATTGCTGCATGATCGCCGGACAATAATACTTCTGGTACATCCCTGCCATCCAGATCATCTGGACGGGTGTATTGGGGGAAGTCCAGCAGTCCATTCATATAGGAATCCTGCTGAGCTGATTCCGCATGTCCCAATACGCCGGGCAACAATCGTGTGATCGCGTCCATGATCACCATTGCGGCCAATTCACCACCTGACAACACATAATCACCGATGGACCACTCCTCGTCCACACAGCAATCCACCAAGCGCTCGTCGATTCCTTCATATCGACCGGCGAGCAATATTATACCGCTACGCTCTGCCATCTCCCGAGCCGCTTTCTGGTCAAATCGCTGCCCCTGAGGGGTGAGATAAATCACCCGACTCTGTGGTGCGGCTTCCTTTGCTTCGGCCAAAGCCGCTTTCAAAGGATCTACCTTCATCACCATCCCCGGACCACCGCCATAAGGCCGATCATCCACAGTACGGTGATTGTCATCTGTGTAGTCTCTGGGATTCCACAGATGCAAACTCGCCTGATTGCCATCCAGGGCTTTGCCGGTTACCCCCAGCTTGGATGCCTGAAAAGCGTCGGGAAACAAACTGATGACGTCAAATCGCATCAAAACTCCGGATCCCAATCAACAATAATTCGTCCCTGCTGCAAATCCACATCCTTGATGACTTGTTCCCATACCCATGGGATAAGGCGTTCCCGCTCACCCTGCACCACCAGCACATCGTTAGCACCGGTTTCAAACAAGTGGCTGACCTTGCCCAAGTCGACATCCTTATCGGTGATCACCTGCAATCCTTCCAGATCAGCCCAATAATATTCATTTGGCGTTGCTGGCAGTTGTGATCGATATACCGCAACATCTGCATCCATCAAATCTCTTGCCGCATCGCGGTCATTGCAGCCTTGCAACTTGACCAACACCAGTTTTCCCTGGCGCCGTCCACTACTGGGTATCCACTTTTCCCAGCCCTGGCTGCTCTTCAGATACCAGGGAGAATAATTCAGGATATTTTCCCGTGGGCGAGTATCGGAAAAAACCTTCAACCAACCCTGTATTCCATGCAGCCCAGAAATACGACCGAGGGTGACCAGCCTATCAGACCCGTCACCCTCGATTTTCTGTTCTGTTACCCGGCTACTATCCACAGCTCAGGCTCGCAGAGCCAAACAATGCTTTATGCTGCTTCGCTCTGGTCTTGCTTGCGATACTGACCTACCAGCTTGGCAACACGATCACTCATCTGTGCACCCTTGGCGATCCAGCTGTCAACATGACCCAGATCGATGCGCAGTGATTCTTCATTTTCCTTGGCAACAGGGTTGAAAAAACCCAGGCGCTCAAGGTAGCGGCCGTCACGAGGATTGCGGGAATCCGTAGCAACAATGTGATAGAAAGGACGCTTTTTAGCGCCGGTTCTGGCAAGACGAATGGTAACCATATTGATTAAAAGCCTTAAAATTCAAT
>CAYXOS010000308.1:0-1786 GCA_964467115.1 uncultured Sedimenticola sp. | reverse complement strand
TCCAGGAGGGTTTCCAGGACACCGGCCTGCTCTCCAGCATCAACCAGATTGCAAAACAAATCATCAAAATACAGGGGATGTTTGCGAAGTGCATTGGTAAGCGAGGTGCCGCCTTCAATATCGGCTTTAATGGCTAAGATCAAGTCCTGCATCGACGGGTTATTGTGACCTTTTCCCACAATATCCAGGGCTTGCACCAAAGGCACCCCCGCTTTCATCATGGTAGCCAGTTGGCGGGAGAAAACAGCGATATCCCCCGTAGTGATTTTAGGTTTTCCAAAAGAAAGAGAAATGAGCTTTTGAACTTTGATAGGGGTTACGCCTTGTCGACGTAAGTCTGCCCTAACCACCGCATCGTTGGCAGCCCGGAGCTTGCCTTTGATCTTTTTCCCCCTTCTGTCTGTGCCTGTCCAGGCAAATTCGTAGGTTTTTTCCGCCTTTGGTTTTGCTGCTGTTTTGCTTGCCATGGGTATTAGTCCTTAGTTATTCGGTTTACTTCTTCCAGACTGGTCAGACCATTTTTTACTTTTAATAGACCAGCAGTTCTTAGATCATAATAATAGCCTTCTTTCAATGCTTGTTCCTTGAGCTGCATAGCATTTCCTTCTTCGAGGATTATCTGGGCGATACCTTCTGAGACAGGTAGAATCTCAAAGATACCCACTCGCCCTTTGTAGCCATTATTGCATTTATTGCATCCAACTGCTTTATAGATCGTTAATCCACTGGAAACCTCTGCTTCACTAAACCCCTCTTCCAGCAAAGCCGTTTTTGGAATATCTTCGGGTTCCTTGCAGTGTTCACACAAGCGTCTGCCCAATCGTTGAGCCATGATCAGGTTGACTGAAGAGGCAATGTTGTAGGGGGGGATTCCCATATTGGCAAGACGGGTCAGAGTTTGAGGTGCATCGTTGGTATGTAGTGTAGATAGAACCATGTGGCCGGTTTGGGCTGCTTTTACGGCGATTTCACCTGTTTCCAGATCCCGTATCTCACCTACCATGATAATGTCTGGATCCTGACGCAGGAAGGCGCGCAATGCGTCGGCAAAATGCAGCCCACTGGCGGCGCTGATGTTGACCTGGTTGATGCCTTCGACCTGGATTTCTACAGGGTCCTCTGCTGTAGATATATTGATTTGTGGGTCATTCAATATGTTCAGGGCGGTATAGAGGGATACGGTTTTACCACTTCCTGTCGGCCCTGTGACCAGGATCATGCCATAGGGCTTTTTGATCGCCTGCATGAAGAGATTTTTTTGGTCTTCCTCAAAGCCCAACGCATCTACACCAATCGTTGCTGCAGATGCATCCAGGATACGCAAAACGACTTTTTCGCCGTAAACAGTGGGGCATGTGTTTACCCGAAAATCGATAGAGTGATGCTTGGATACCTTGAGCTTGATACGACCATCCTGTGGAACTCGTCGTTCAGCAATATTCATTCGCGCCATGACCTTTAATCGAGAAGAGAGACGCTGGGCAATGTTGACCGGGGGAGAGGCTTTTTCAAAAAGCAGGCCATCCTGGCGATAGCGAATACGGTAGCTTTTTTCATATGGCTCGAAGTGAATATCGGATACGCCACTATTGATCGCATCCAGGAGGATCTTGTTGACATAACGAACAACAGGCGCCTCATCAATTTCGCTTTGATCCCCTCCATCGTTCTCGCCTTCATTGCCAAGTTCGAAGTCGATGTTTTCCAGATTTTCCTCAAGCAACGCGCCCATAGCAGCTTCCTGCGATTTAGTCGCTTCTTCAAGCAATGCGGCAAGTTTGTCTTC
>CAYXOS010000307.1:0-1796 GCA_964467115.1 uncultured Sedimenticola sp. | reverse complement strand
TGACGTTGACGATGATGCCGCAGCGGGCATAGGTGGACTTGCCCAGGCAGATGGTGAGCACGTTGCGCGGAATACGGAAGTACTCCACGGTGCGCGCCAGCGCAAAAGAGTTCGGCGGGATGATGCAGACATCGGATTTCACGTCCACGAAACTGCTGTCGTCGAAATTCTTCGGATCCACCACGGCTGAGTTGATATTGGTAAAGATTTTGAACTCATCAGCACAGCGCACGTCATAACCGTAACTGGATGTGCCGTAGGAAATCATGCGCCCGTAAGCACCCTCACGCATCTGCCCCGGCTCGAACGGATCGATCATGCCCTCTTCTTGCGCCATGCGGCGAATCCAGGTGTCCGACTTGATACTCATTGCTGTGCTGTTCCCGACAAAATATAAACCTGCGCAAGTATAACCAAAATAGCCGGGCAGTTGCCCGAAATCACGGATACGGGACGCCTTATGACGCAGGAATCCGATCGGGTAGGATGCGGTGAGCACCGCGAACCGCATCAACGGCCCGCCGGCAACACGACACCACTGACGCCTGGTGGAAAAATGTCTCAGATCCGGCCGTGTTTCTCTGCCTTTTCACACAGCATATCCAGATCTGCCGCTTCGAAAAACTCGTCTGCTCCCATTTTCTCATCCAGGATGGCAGCACCGATGCTCAGAGACACACTGATATGATGATCGCCGTAGGTGCAATGCGTATTTCTGAGCAATTTCCGGATGCGGGAACTGAGAATTTTTGTTCCCTCTCTGTCCATGTTGGGCAGCAGCAGTACAAATTCATCACCGGCAAAACGGAAAACCATATCGGAACGGCGAACAGCTCTTGCGAGAAGGCCTGCAATCTGGGTCAGCACCTGGTCTCCTGCCAGATGGCTGATCTCGTCATTGATGCGCTTGAATGAATCGATGTCGATTACCATCATGGCCAGCGGCTGTGATTCTCGGCGCGCCCGGCTCATCTCACGCTTCAGGTTGTCGACCAGAGAGCGCCGGTTTTGCAGTCCGGTGAGAGGATCGATGGATGCCGCCTCCAGCGCGGTGCGGTAGTGAATGGCATTTCGCATGGGTAATACCAGGGATGCCAGCAGCACTTCCATCTGACGAAGTTCCTCATGGGAAAACGGCTTGCGGCGACTGAATCTGACTTCGCCCAGGTCTTCCTCTCCGAGCGTCAGGGTATAGTCTGCACGATTTACGCCTTCCTCACCCTGATGCAACTCGATGCCTTCTGCCAGATTGCGGTACCTCAACCCCTGACAGGGCAGCAGCCTGTTGAGATGGCGAAAGAAGATCTTCACGAGCCGCTCGGGGTCCAGGCTGCTTTGCAGGTTGAAAAGGAGGCTCTTGCGGCTGGTGTCACCCTCTTCCAGCGTGATGCCCGCAGCATCCAGCAGATGGCTGTCGTGCCCGTTGGACTTGTTTACTATTGTATTCAGATTCATATCCACTTGACTGTCCTCGAATAAGCTTTACAAGGTTACAAGCGAATATCGTGCCAACAGGGAATTCCAGGTAAAAACAATTGCTTGGCCAGACTGCTTACAGGAGATCATAAAGACCGCACAGATTCGTCGATTCAGAGATAAGCCTCTGTAATGTATAGCATTGTTTGACAATTGCTTCCTGACACAAGCACAGGTGACGTGGACGAAGCACACGCGCTTACAGTCACACACAAGCCTATGATAATAAAAGGTAAATATCATCTTACTCCGCATTCTGCTGACTTACGCGGGCCAGAGGCAAGGTCTTGCCGTCCGCTTGCCGGCGCCCGGTGCCGGAA
>CAYXOS010000306.1:0-1866 GCA_964467115.1 uncultured Sedimenticola sp. | reverse complement strand
CTCCATATCGTTAAGGAAACGGTACAGTCCGTCTTTCACCAGATACTTGTCGCCGGGGGTGAGGAGGTGCTTGCTCGACAGCACCTGGATGCGCCGGTTGCGGTCGGCACAGACGCTGTACAATTTCCATTTGGGATAATTGCGGTCGGCAAAAGCATATTTCCGGGCATAGTCCTGCTGAAAAGGCTTATCCTGCCAGGTCTGTGCAAACAGGATGACCAGCCCTGCGATAAATAAGGTCGTACTAAGGATCAGTTTTCTCATTTTTATCGGATTTTATTTATGATCTAACTCAAACTGGTCGAGTACACCGCCCCGGGTCCCGTCGGCATTGATCCGGATAGCTTTGAAAGAGAGATGCTTGCCGTGGATATCCAGTACGGTGTAATGGAATTTGTAGTATTTCCCGCCGTCGTACTCGTTGCTGTTCGGCTCGGCCGGATGATCGGGCAGGTCCAGCTGGGGCCAGTCGCGGTATTTGTGGTTATCGAGGCTGGCGCCGCCTCCGCCGGTGATAATGTAGACGACATTGTTCCCTTTCCCTGTCTTCGGGTCGTAGGGGGGATGGGGCAGTCCCCGCTCATAGTCGTGGGTATGTCCCGAGAAGACGATGTCCACGCCCTGCTCCTCCATGATGGGGACAATGTACTTCCGCAGGGGCGGTTCGCCGTCATAATAACCTCCCGACCAGCAGTCCGAATAAGGGGGCTGGTGCATGAAGACGAAGATCCACTCGCTGTTCTTTTTGGCTTTCTCCAGATCGGTCACGAACCACTTGTACTGCTGGCTCTCCGGCAGGATACCATCGCCGTCGGGGAAGGAGTATTCGTTGGGGTCGAGGAAGATGAAATGGGCGTTGCCATAGTCAAATGAATAATAATACTCCGTGCTGCCGGTGGAGGTGAGGGGGTTATGCACCCTTTGCTCGAAAGGAGGCACCCGGTCGTTGAAGCCGCCGTATTCGTGGTTGCCTATGGAGATGTAAAAGGGCACATCTCCGCTGACATAACGAATGGGATAAAAATATTCATCGATCCATTCGTCCAGGCGGGCGCCCCGGCTTACCACGTCGCCCACGTTGACAATGAAATCGGGCTTCTCCGGCACCATGTTACGCACAATGCGATCATGTATCTTGATGAGGGTGCGGCTGTCGCCGTAAACGATAAAGCGGATATCTTCGTTACGGTTCTTTTTGGTATGGAAGGTATGTACTGTACTGGACAGATCGCCCGTGACGACCTTGTAGGAATATGTGGTGGCTTTTTTCAGTCCGGGGATGGTCACTTCATGAAGCAGGGAGGGATCAGGCAACTCGAGGAGGGTGTCGGTGAGAGAGTTGCCTTCGCCGTAGATGACCTTGCCGTAAGAGGGATAAGCGGTCTCCCACATCACGGTGATGCCGTCATCTTCGGCATCCTGCAGGTAGGGAGGGACCACGAAGACAGGGGTGCGTGCATAAACTTTCTCTTTACTTTTCATGATAATGTTGACCTCACTGATAAGGGTCTCCAAAGGTGTATCTGCGTCGGTGTATTTTTTCAGGATACGATTGAGGTCGACGATCTGGGCGATCTGGGGGACGGGGTTCATCCGGAAAAAACGGTCGGCGCGTCGCAGGCGGCGTTGCAGTTGTTCCAGGCCGGACTGCAGCTCCAGCTCCTTTTGTGTGATGATACGGGCATAACGCAGGCCGCCGCTGCCGCGACTGTTGATCACTTTGAGGGCGAGGTTGTATTTCTGGCCGGATTTGCCTGCCAGCGTGAGCAGGATATTTCCTTCACCGTCATAGGTGCCTGCGTTTATCCCGTCGATCCAAACCTCACAACGGTCGTTGCCGTTGACCAGGAGGCGGATCTCCTGTCC
>CAYXOS010000305.1:0-1876 GCA_964467115.1 uncultured Sedimenticola sp. | reverse complement strand
ACCGTACACGCACCACCGGAAAGCTTGGCTGCATTCAGTGCCTGATCCGCGCGGCGCAACAGTCTCAGTGACCCGAAGGTCTGGTCACCCCAGACGTCCGAGGCATCGTGCACCGCTCCCCCGACACTGAAAGACAGACGCGTGGCTCCCGCCGTATAAGCTGCCTTTTCCAGAGACAGGCGCAGCTTTTCCGCCACCCTGTCGATGGCCAGTCGCGTCGCCCCGGGGATTACCACGGCAAAAATGGCGCTGCCATAGCGGAACACATGGTCTGTCTGCCGGAGTCCGGACGACAGCTCTGACGCAATTTCTCGCAGAACCCTGTCTCCCCCCCGTTTTCCCAGGCGGTGGTTGACCATGCCAAAATCGTCGGGATTGATCAGCAGCAGACCCAGCGCCAGGTTTTCACGAATGCTCTTTCCGTGTTCATGATTGAGAAAGGCCTGAAATTCCACCCGGCCTGGCAGATGGGTAACGCTGTCCAGCGGCAACAGCGACTGCTGATGGATTTCCCATGCCATTTTGCCGCCAAGCGCTATGTTCCAGAAAAACCAGTCTTCGGAAGACCGGGGAGCCTGAAGGGTGAAACCACCCTGCTTCCCGGTAAACTTTTCGATACCGGGAAAGGAGGCTTCTTCTAGATAGCGCCACCCCAGCCACAGACGTTCCGGTCGCTCCACCCTGTCATCGGCATCGGTAATACGCTTGCGATGCTGTGCGGCTACCGCAGGTGCCAGCATGGTGAGCGCCTGTCCGATATTCAGACAAAGCAGATAGCCACCCTCGATGCGACTGGGATAACAGTGAAAAACGTCCCTTTCAGCCGATTCATCCTGTGACTCTTTGCAGGCAGCCGAGCAGAATTCCCTGGCCTGCTGCTTGTTTTCCAGTTCTGCTACCGGAGCCGCCTCACCCACATGGAAAAGCAGAGACGGCTGAACAGCGCTGGTTTGAAAATACAGGGAAACCGCGTCAGCGGCGGTAATGCCCCTTACCGCATCAAGAAAATCACAAAGTGCGTTCCTGACGGACATCAGCGCATTCCGGCCCATTCGGACAGACAGACACTTCCCACATGCCGGGACAACCCGCTTCGTTCAGAAGGGTCCAGAGAGGTAAAAACATGGATACTGGGCATGTCGGCAAACTCCATATCGTATTCAGCATTCCTGTCATCTGTCGGCAGCATGCCTGATGGCAACAGAAAAAATACATTCTGTGTTTCTGACCTGAAAAAAGCCATGGCCGGCCTTTTCCAATATTCTGCAAAGAATCATAGAGTAAGTTCGTTTCTTCCACAAACCGCCAGCCGGCAAATCAAGAAGGAAATCCCGGAAGCCGGATCCCGTTCAAAAATTTCACTGTATCGCATGGCCGGCCAGGCATCCTCCTGTTGACCGGGTGCTCATTGAACCCGGCCAGCGGGGATCATTCCTGCTCTACCCAGACATTGGTATAAGCAGATTCGGTGAGTCCGGCGCTCCAGAGATAACCGTCATCCCAGAGATAGTCGTTGGACCACAGATACCAGTCGGACAGAATTTCACCATTGGACCACAGGTAACCGTTGGACCAGAGATAACCATTGGACCACAGGTAGCCGTTGGACCAGAGATAACCGTTGGACCAAAGGTAGCCATTGGACCAGATATACCCGTTGGACCAGAGATAGCCGTCCATCCCCATGATGTAATAGTTACCGTTTTCATCCTGGTTGGCCAGGCCACCATAATGTGCTTCACCGTCCAGATCGGCAGTGATGTCCAATCCCTGGTTGGCACAGTCTGAGGCAGTGCTGTTGACTGCGGCATAAGCATCCACCTGCCCGGCACCCTGCTGGAACACCGCATAAGCCACGTCATTGCGGTTGTTTACT
>CAYXOS010000304.1:0-1896 GCA_964467115.1 uncultured Sedimenticola sp. | reverse complement strand
GAAATTAACCTTCTTTGTGATATCGCTGATCAGTACGCTGACGGCTACATTCACTTTACAATTCGTTCAAACATGGAATTCTGTGTTGCCGACGAAGCCAAGGTTGAACCTTTAATTGCTGCGATTGAAGACGCTGGCTACCCTATCGGTGGTACAGGTAACTCGGTCACAATGATTTCTCACACTCAGGGTTGGTTACACTGTGATATTCCAGGTACTGATGCATCAGGTGTTGTTAAAGCATTGATGGATGAGTTGCACGAAGACTTCACACACGAAAACATGCCTAACCGCGTTCACATCACTACTTCATGTTGTCAAATCAACTGTGGTGGTCAAGGTGATATCGCGATTAACGTACAGCACACTAAGCCACCTAAGATTAACCATGACTTAGTTGCTAACGCCTGTGAACGCCCTTCAGTTGTTGCACGTTGTCCAGTAGCGGCGATTCGTCCTGCTATGGTAAACGGCAAACCTTCATTGGAAATTGATGAGAAGAAATGTATCTGTTGTGGTGCATGTTTCCCTCCTTGTCCTCCAATGCAAATTAACGATGCTGAATACTCTAAACTCGCTATCTGGGTTGGTGGTAAGCACTCGAATGCACGTAGCAAGCCTATGTTCCATAAACTTGTTGCTGCTGGCGTACCTAACAATCCACCTCGTTGGCCTGAAGCTGCCGCTATCGTTAAAACAATTCTTGAAGCTTACCGTAAGGATGCTTTGGATTGGGAACGTACTGGTGACTGGGTTGAACGTATTGGTTGGCCTCGTTTCTTCGAACTTACTGAACTTCCGTTCACTAAGTTCCACATTGACAACTGGAAAGGTGCGCGTAACAGTCTTAACGCTTCTACGCACATCCGTTTCTAAGTTATTTGAAACACAGGTATTCTTAAATGAAATTTGCGATTCAAATTAACGAAGGTCCTTACACGCATGAGGCATCTGATTCAGCTTATATGTTTACTAAAGCTGCTATCGAAGCCGGTCACGAAGTGATGCGCGTATTCTTCTACCATGACGGTGTTAATAATGGCACACGTTTGACGACACCTCCTCAGGATGACCGTCACGTTGTTAACCGTTGGGCAGATTTGGCCAAAGAAAATGATCTGGATCTCGTCCTTTGTGTTGCTGCGGCTCAACGCCGTGGCATCGCAGATGCTGATGAGTCAAAGCGTAATGGCAAAGATGCCGATAACATCCAGGAAGGATTCCGCATTTCAGGTCTTGGTCAGCTCATCGAAGCAGGCATTCAGGCAGATCGCCTGGTTGTCTTCGGCGACTAATTGAGGGATATGAGAAATGAGTGAAGGTACTACTAAACAATTCCTCTACGTAAACCGTAAAGCACCTCACGGTACTGTTTACGCATTGGAATCACTAGAAGTTGTTCTCATCGGCGCAGCCTTTGAGCAAGACGTAAGACTTGCATTTATGGACGACGGTGTTTTCCAGATTCTTAAGGGTCAGGATACATCTGGAATTGGTACAAAGAATTTTGCACCAACCTATAAAGCATTGGGCGATTACGACGTCAACAAAATTTATGTTGAAAAAGAGTCTCTCGACGAACGTGGTCTTACTGAAGATGACTTGATGCCACTGACCTATGAAGATGAAGATGATGATTGGGCCGAAAAGCCATCAATCAAAATCGTTAGCCGTGCTGAAATGGCTGACCTCATCGACAGTTCAGACGTCATGTTTAACTTCTAAGGGATACTGATTATGGCAATTTTACATACAGTAAATAAATCACCCTTTGACAAGAATTCACTTGAGCGCGCGATTGGCGTTGCAAAAGATGGAAGCGCCGTCTTATTAATTGAAGACGGTGTTTACGGCGCAATTAAAGGTGCCACCTCTTCTTCGATGGTTGAAGATGCA
>CAYXOS010000303.1:0-1908 GCA_964467115.1 uncultured Sedimenticola sp. | reverse complement strand
CATATGCGCCAGTGAATTGATGAAGAAGGTCACATGATGACTAATCACCAGACGCAGCACGCCGACCAGCAACAGACTGCCCCAGATATCACCGAGTGCGACTCCGACCAGCAGCGGGATGCCAAAATTGGACAGCAACACCAGGGGGAGATAATGACGGTGCTGCCACATCACCAGCCTGTTTTTCTGCAAGTCCAGCGCATTGCCATAATCGTTGTAATGGTTGACGTTGTATTCGCGCAGCATCCAGCCGATATGCGAAAACCAGAAACCTCGACGCGCGCAATAAGGATCGCGATCAAAATCATCAACATGTTTATGATGCACGCGATGATCAGAGCACCAGTGCAGAATGCTGTTCTGCACGGCGAAAGCGCCGCCCAACGCGAACACAAACTCGATGGCGGGATGAGTTTGATAACTGCGGTGCGACCACAGACGGTGATATCCGGCGGTAATCGACATGCCGCAGTAAGCCGTCGCCACGATGGCGGCAACAATCAGCGGCGCACTAAAGCCATAGACGTAGCCATATAAAGGCACGCCGACCAGCGCGATCGCGAAGGTAATGGAAAACACGAGGGTATTCAGCCAGATGATGGCTGGTTTTGAGACAGCAGGGGTAGACATACAGAGATAAAACCTTAAAACGTCTCGTAAGGGAAATACGAGTTACCCGTCAAATATAGGGACGATAAGGGGGAAAATCAATCGAATAGTTCCCGCCGCCCCGAGCATAATGCTGCGGGGCGGCCGAAATCTTTACTGATCCACGATCAGGTTGCCATTGTCCAGCAAAGTATCAAGAATCTGCTGATCGCTCAGCGTGCCGCCAGCGGTCAGATCGACATTGGACAGCACGACTTGCTGGGAAACGCCCGAGCCGCCATCAACGTCGATGCTGATGGTGGTGTCGCCGGTGCTGCTGTCATAACTGAAGTTGAGGTAGCTGTCGAGCGGATTGGCTTCCTCGTTTTGCAGCATGTCTGACAGATCCAGCACGTCGCCGCCATTGCCGACGCTGAAATCTTCAATCACATCGATGGCCGGGCTGCCCGACGCGCCTTCATCGCCTGCTTCCAGCGCGAAAATATCAATGCCTGCGCCGCCAATCAGGGAATCGTCGCCAGCGCCGCCGACCAGCAAATCGTTACCCGCTCCCCCCTGCAGCGCATCGTTGCCGGCATTGCCCAGCAGCACATCGTCGCCGGCGTTCCCGATCAGCGTATCATTGCCATCGCCGGCCAGCAGAATCTCGTCGTTGTCGCCGCCCGTCAGGGTGCTGCCGGTCACCGAATTGACTTCTACCGTGGTGCTGTCGAGAATGCCCGCGCCATTGTCGAGCGTGTAATCGAAACTGCCCAGCGTCGACACCGAATAATCCGCATTATCAGTGATCACCGTCATGAACAAATCATAGTCACCGGTCGCGGCGCTATCCTGAGCCTCGATCACGACATAGTATTGACCCGGATTATCGGCGGTGTATCCACCCCACGGGCCGCCGGAATTATTGCTCACAGTGGCCAGATAGTTTCCATCGCTGTCATAGATATTGGCGTTGACGCCCACGGTTGCGCCATCGACATCGAGCCATAACTCTTCGCCTTTGGCCAGCGTCACCGACAGCCAGTCCTGATCGCCGGCCGCCGCAATGCTGCCATAGTAAGCCGCGCTGTAACCGTTAACATTCACACCGACAAGATTGCCATCGTTGGCGCTGAACAGGGAGCGGTCGGAATAATCGGTCGCTGTCGCGGCGCTATTATTCGGCTGCGCCGATTCATCGCGGTGATTCAATTCATAAGCCGGGCTGGCCGTTTCGAAATCGCTTTCCGCCAGAATCAGGCCGGCCGCATTGGGGTCGAACACTACATTTTCGCTGCCGCTGACCACACCGTCGTGCGC
>CAYXOS010000302.1:0-1918 GCA_964467115.1 uncultured Sedimenticola sp. | reverse complement strand
TTGGGCATATAGCCTGGTGCCTTCTGAGCTGCTTACCAACGAAAACTTTGTTGCCTGGGGGCCGGGGGCAGATCCTACCCAAACCGGTGCAGATGCAGATGATTCTGGGGTTTTTGTAACACCAGTGCAGGATTCTGTTGTCTTGTTTGTGGATTATGATGGCGATGGGGTGGCAGACAATACCTACAATCTCAGTCGCCTTGAATCGCAGTATCTGTTTGATGCCGCTGATGGCGATATGTCCAATGCTCATATCTGGGCAACAGGACCTTATGTGGCCGCTTACGGGCAGAATCCAGCTCTTGCCCCCGGGGGTACTCCTGCTATTGATGTAGGCTATACCATGCTGCCCAGTCTTGACGTGGATTTTGTACTGACTGCGGACAAGCAGACCAATCCGGTTATTGTGTCTACAGCGGCGGGTTCTCAGGCGACTTATACCTTGACGATCAATAGTGAGGATTATTCTGTCGATAATCTGAGCGTGGACGATTTCCTGCCTACAGGGTGGGCATATGTTGCTGGCACCACTACCATTACCCGTGCCGACTTGAGCACAATCAATGGAGCTGGTGCAGATCCGAGCATAGCAGGGAGCACCTTGTCCTGGTCATCTGCGCAATTGCAGAGCATGGCAGCAAATCAGACCATCACCATTGAATATACAGCAGAAACTACGGTTGCTTTTGCTGTAGGCGATGTAACAAAAAACAGTTTTGAAGCAACAGGTACCCGAACTGTTCAAGGCGTAGTACAAACCTTTGTTGCCAGTGATTTTGTTTTCAACACCTTTGGTGAGCTGCAGATGCAGAAAACCAGTAGTGGTATTGATCCTCTCAGTCCAGGGGATCAGTTTACATATACAGTTACTGTCACCAATCCTGCTGGGTCTGCTGCAACTTATACGGGAGTGGCGATATATGATGCCTTGCCCCCAGGTGTTACTTATGTCCCTTCAAGTGGGCAAGTAGCCGCTATGATTAGTAATGTATCGGATTTATTTTCTACTCAGAGTTATACCAACAATGATGGAAATATAAACTGGGGTGGAGCATGGGCTGAATCAGGTACTGGGAGTGATACCAGCGCCACCACAGGTGATATTCAAGTGGTTGGTGGACGTTTGCAGATTGGAAATACAGCGAGTACGGGATTGGAAATTTCCAGACCAGTTGATCTAAGCGCATATAGCAGTGCAACGCTTACTTATAACTATGATGACAACGGTGCAGTAGACGATCCCAATTTCGATCGTGTTCAGGTGCTGGTTGATGATGGTGTCGGTAATTCCACGCAGGTTTTCATGCATGAAGGAGTCATGGGGCCTGGAAGCGTCAGTTATACCATCCCTGCAGCTTATCTGACCGCGGGTTTTAATTTGAGATTCAGGGTGGATGAAACCATCGATAGTGGTGAATATCGTTATTTTGATGATGTTAAGATTGAAATGAGTCCAGGAGCGGTAGTGGTGGTATCCCCTTCTCACAACCCCCCTAGTTTTGTTGCATCTTCAGATGGGTATGCATTAGCACCTGGAGAAACCCTGACCCTGACCTTTGATGTGACAGTCGATGATCCATTGGCGACGGGTATTAACTCCATTACTAATCTGGCATCCATGACAACTACCCAGACACCGGTACCCTTGACGGATACAGCCACCAATACGGTGTTGAACCCCAGTGCTCAAACCGGAACTGTCGGTGATCGTATTTGGCTGGATACTGATGGTGACGGCATTCTGGATGTGGGCGAGCCTGGTCTGGGTAACGTGACCTTAACCTTGAAAGATCAGTTTGGCACGCCGATCGCTACCACCACCTCGGATAGCAATGGCTTTTACAGCTTTACGGGTGTGGCAGCCGGCACAGGCTATTATGTTGAAGCGACCTCCGGGGTACCTTCGGGTTTGCAACAA
>CAYXOS010000301.1:1592-1984 GCA_964467115.1 uncultured Sedimenticola sp. | reverse complement strand
TACTGTCGATACAGCGGTTGAGAATGTCGGCAGAGTGATAATTGATGATGATGATGCTCAGCTTCATCGCACGATCTCGGAATAACCAAGGCTATACAGTTTGGACAACAGCCACGCTAGTGGTTTCGGCCACAGTAGTTCAAAGCATTGTTTGTCTTCCTGCTGTCGCCTTCCAGAGGCAAGGGCTTGATTTGTTGACGTTTCATCATGGGCGCGGTATGTCAGCAGGTTTTTGGGAACATAAATAAAGCTACCGTGGATGGCTAGAAGATCTATCCAGTATTTCCAATCAAGGTTTACCCTGAAATCTGGATCGAAGTTTATGGAAGCCGTGTTGTTGCGATGATAGGTGACGCTTGGACAACAGATAGGGTTGGCGAATCCAATCAACA
>CAYXOS010000301.1:0-1582 GCA_964467115.1 uncultured Sedimenticola sp. | reverse complement strand
ATCCATAACAGCCCATTAGTATGGCTTTCTTGATCCAAAGTAGCGGTGGGTGCTTTTTTTTCTGGCCATGATGGCGATAATCAGAAAAACAGATCAATGCGTCCTTGTGTTGGCTCAAGGCTTCCAGCATACACTCGGTATAATTTTCTGCATATTCATCATCCTGGTGAGCCAGGGTAATATAGAGCGTGTCCGGGAGAGCCTTGGCGAAATTCCAGTCTTGGGCAATACCGTTATGTGCTGGATTGATGTGTAAAGGTAAGTCGAAATTATCAGCTAATCGGCGCTGGAAACCGGAAGGGGTGGAGCTAACCAGAATAACCTTGCTTCTAATGCTTTGATTTAATATAGATTCAATGCAATTTTTGACATGTGGGGAATCACCGTGCATCAATATGGCAAAAGTATGATGGATCAGGCAGTCTTCTTCAGTCAACGTATTATTGCTAAGAGTATCAAGTATTGGGGTGAATGGTTCTGGCTGGGGAAGCATAGTATAAGCTTTTTAAGCCTCAATCTGCTATTATCACCTATTCCCGAATAAAAACCGATACTTTTTTCATTTCTGCATGAAACACTTCTGGTACCTCCTGTTTTTCAAGGTTAAATGCCACCTCAAATCAGAAGCAAGCACCAGTTACTTGAACTATGGCTGGTGGATAATGGAGCCGCTGTTGCATATGGGGGTGTTCTATCTTGTTTTTGGTGTTTTGATGCGCAGTGGAACTGAAAATTATGTGATGTTTTTGCTTATTGGGTTGAGCTCTTGGTTGTGGTTTAATAAAAGCGTAGGAAATTCAACAATATCGATCTTTTTAGGTCGGTACATCATGATGCAAACCACCGTACCCATAGCCTTGTTTCCCACAGAAGTGGTGGTACAGGATCTGGTGAAACAAGTGTTAGTGTTTACTCTTCTGTTTGTCTATGTGGCTTTCGCTGGCCCGGGCATTAGCGTGCATTGGATAGCGCTGTTACCTGTTATTTTGGTTCAATTGATGCTGACGTTGGCCGTTTCCTTCGTCGTCGCCATGACGGTTCCCTTTGTGCCGGATTTACGTTATTTGGTACAAACCGGTTTGATGTTGATGATGTTTGGATCCGGTGTGTTTTATTCTGATGAACTGATTCTGCCGCAGCATCAGCGTATTTTTTATATGAATCCCATGGCGAATCTCATCAAAAATTATCGGGAAATTTTAATTGGGCAGCATTGGCCTGATTGGATGGCGCTGACAATCATATTGTTAACCTCGCTGGTGGTGCTGGCGGTCAGCGTACTTGTGCTGAAAAGGCACCGTACAACCTACGTCCGTTTGGCATTGGAGAGTTGATGGAGCAAGCAATCGCAATGTCACTAAGGGATGTAGCCCTCAGTTACAGAAAGCAGCTGTCTTTGCGCCAGGCAGAAAGGCATGTGGTGTTGTCAGGTCTCTCTTTTGATTTGCTTCGGGGTGAAACCCTTGGTGTTGTGGGTAAAAACGGGGCTGGCAAGAGCACATTGTTGCGCCTGCTGGCGGGGGTGATCTCCCCGAATCAGGGCACCATAGTTCGAAATCTGGATCGAGTATCGCTATTGACC
>CAYXOS010000300.1:0-1990 GCA_964467115.1 uncultured Sedimenticola sp. | reverse complement strand
CCTTGGTGATGAAGTGTTGAAGGTTTTCAGGGTATAGCAGACATCATGAATAACTCATCGGACAAGCATGCACCAAGTGGCGCGCGATATGCGCGGGCCTCCGAGGTGCCCGTCTGCACGTTTCATGAAATCCTGTTCTGGCCGTTCGTCCTAGCGGAAGACGAGACCGACGCGCCGGAGGACATGGCCGGGCGCATGGCGCAAATCGCCAATGCCATCGCCGGAGAAGAAGGATGGCAGCCGGTTCATGACCTGGCGCTCTACCTGGATGAAGATGAGCCCGCGCAGAGGGGGAAAAACACTTGGGCCGAAATCGTCTATTTCCATGATTTTGTGCAGCGCGCGCTGTTTCGCAAATTCAAACAATGGCCGGATGAGAGCGCGCCCATCCATCTGTTGCGGAATAATAGCTTGAAGGGCATCAGGGTGCGCACCAAGGAGCGTGAACTGCGCTTTTCCGTCAAGCGTTTCCACCTCTACCTGTTTTCTTCTGGTGCCGCCACGCTGGTGCTGGAGGTGGCGCTGGAACAGGGGCACGAGCCCCCCGTCATGCTATCCGACATCCAGAACTTCATGGACTTTTTCCGCCGCTGGCATGTGCCTTATTGGGAGGATGAAAAAACTCCCGGGCTGATGGCCGATGAAGTTACCTGGATCTGGGCAGATGGCAGGGAAGACACATTCAATCTCAAATCACTGAGCCTCAATGAAAGCTTAAAACATCTGCTGGAATCGGAAACGCGCGCGCCTTTGCCCCTTGAGCACTGGCAGAAACTCTTGCCGCATACCATTCGTGATCATCTGGCCGCGGTGCCGAAAGACAAGCGGCAACAGCGAAAACCTGCTGCCATGCGCGGCCTGCACTGGCGCGCCATTTCCGATGAGCGCATGCTAACGGCCAATTTCATTCGCATCCCAACGCCTTGCTATGACCGGCTAAAGCGAAGCGAGTGGGTGCGCCTGTGTTTTGCCGATGCCGCCGGAGACGAATGGCCCTACCTCATTCACGATCAGGACTGGGAAACCTTCAGGAAGGAGCATATTTTCGACTGGTTCCACCACTGGAGAACCCGCCAGCTCTTCGCCGGCTTCAACTACACAATCGCCAGCGATTCCAATTTCGCCCTGACTCACTTCCGCCGCCATTATTTCCAGATGGCCCTTCTGGCCCATTTTGAATATGCCACGCTGCTTTCCTATTCCTCCCGCATCACCCGCGCCGTGGAAGCCCTGCGCGGCAATGGTGGCGAAGCCGCGTTCCGCGAGCGCTTCATCCGCATCCGCCGCGATTTCCTGCGCTTCGTGCACGAGTTCCGCTTCACCGGTGTTTCCAACCAGATGCAGGGAATCGCCTTGCATGACCTCTGGCGCAAGCATCTGGGTCTACATGCACTCTATCATGACGTGGAGGACGAGCTGCGCTCCGGCGGCGACTATCTGCTGGCCATCGAGAACCGCGAGCAAACGGATGCAGCCAACCGTCTGAGTATCATTGTGGCAGTAGCAACAGTGTTAGGATTGGTCACAGCGTTCTCAGGTACCACTGGCATGGAAATCATGTGGCAAAGATTTGGAAAAAATAACTGGTTTTCAATTTATGGGGCGATGATGGTTGTGTCTTTGGCTTTGTCTTTCACAATCGCGAAATATGTGGTTAAAAATGACAGAAAATACAATGAATTGTTATCTATGGCGAAAAAAGTTTTGAATATACTCATTCCCCTGTTTGCTTTTATATTTATTGCTGGGTTTATTTTCTAAACCCTCACCCCGCCTCCCACAGCAATCTTCCCAGTCCGGCGGTGGTGTGCCGCCCCACGCTGGTGAGCATGCCAATGGCCAAAAACGGCATTAACGGCCCAAGCTCGCCCGAAACGCGCAACAGTATCGGCCTATACACATCCGGACACCCCCGGAAACTGGCCAATACAGGCGTGATGTGATTCCATCCGGTGATGTGGAGGAATGAGTCGCCGGAGGGAATGGGAGA
>CAYXOS010000299.1:0-1995 GCA_964467115.1 uncultured Sedimenticola sp. | reverse complement strand
CTAGAACCTCAGGAAATCCCAACACTGGCAAAATTCCTACTGCTGTCGGGTGTCATACTCCCCCTGCTACCGAATCACCCCATATCCAGTTACATCGCGGCAACCCCATTCAAAATCTGGTTGGCGGTAGTGGTTATCTCTGCCATTTCCTATGCAGGATACATCCTGAAAAAATATTTTCTCAAGCGCCAAGGATATCTGGTGACCGGTCTCCTCGGTGGCCTTTATTCCAGCACCGCAACCACTGTCGTGCTGGCGCGAAAAAGCCGACTGCTTGCACAACCTGATGCTGCACTGAATGCTGGCATTCTCGCCGCCTCTGGCATCATGTATCTGCGGCTACTGGTTCTTATTGCGATTATGAATATCAGCTTATTGGTCACTTCATTCGTACCACTGTTGTTGTTCAGTAGTATTGCCATCGGTGGAGCTATTGCAGTATCCCGGGTTGCACCCTCATCTTCATCAACACAACTCACACCTGACCTTGGGCGCTCCAACCCTTTGGAACTCGGCATTGCATTATTGTTCGCCGCCCTGTTTGTGATCATGATGATCATCACCCAACAGGTGATCACCCATTTTGGACAAACAGGCCTGAACCTGCTTTCCTTTGGCGTAGGTTTTACTGATATTGACCCCTTTGTACTCTCAATACTCAGCGGTCACTACAAAGCCACCAGCCTACAACAACTGACCAGTGCAATCATTATCGCTGCGGGTAGCAACAATCTTCTAAAAGCACTCTATGCAATCACACTAGGCGGTCGGAGAAACAGCGGAAAAATAGCTTTTTATCTAATGATACTGGGGTTTGCCACCATCGGCTATGGCTTGGCTATATCACTGATGTCCAGCTGATCTGACGCTAATTGTGAATCGAGCGCTGTGGATATCCTACTCAGAAGACATAAATTTGCGATGCCCTTATTCCCTGCCTACGGATTTGCGACCAAACAGCCTATTAGTATCCAGAAGGATTTTTTTGCTGCCAGCGCCATGTGTCAGCACACATTTCATCCAAGCCCTTGCTAGCATGCCAACCCAGCTCGGCTTCAGCAAGACGAGTATCCGCATAGCAAGCGGCGATATCGCCTTCTCTTCGAGGCTTAATCTGATAAGGCACTGAATGACCGCAGGCTTTTTCAAAAGCCGCAACCATTTCGAGAACTGAATACCCTTGCCCTGTTCCCAGATTATAGGTTCTCAGACCAGGTTCCAAGGCAAGTTTTTGCAGCGCTTTGATATGCCCATGGGCGAGATCCACCACATGAATATAGTCTCGCACGCCCGTACCATCCACAGTGGGATAATCGTTTCCAAACACTGAAAGCGCTTTCAGTTTCCCCACCGCAACCTGACTAATATATGGCATGAGATTATTGGGAATGTCATTGGGTGATTCACCTATCTGCCCGCTCTCGTGTGCTCCAACAGGATTGAAATAACGCAGTCTGACAATGCGCCATTGTTGATCAGATCGGTATATATCAGCCAGCATCTCTTCAATAAAGAGTTTTGATCTCCCATAAGGATTTGCTGCTGAAAGGGGAAAATCTTCTGTGATCGGCAGAGATGCAGGTTCTCCATAAACCGTGGCAGACGAACTGAAGACAATATTTTTCACCTTCGCATCTGCCATGCATTCCAACAGGTTTAGCGTCCCACCCACATTGTTTTGATAGTAGGGAATGGGATTGCTTACAGACTCACCAACCGCCTTTAGCCCCGCAAAATGAATCACTGCATCAATACACTGTTCCTGGAAGACCCGTTGAACCGCAGACTTATCACGCAAGTCTGCCTCAATAAAGGTGATCCCCTTACCGCTAATCTCCTCAACTCGCTCAATGGCGGCATACTGACTATTACACAGATTATCCAGGATGATTACATTGTAACCACTAGCCAGTAACTCAACGCAGGTGTGGGTTCCAATGTACCCAGCCCCACCTGTAACCAATATGTTTTTTACTTCATTCATTATTCAACTAC
>CAYXOS010000298.1:0-2013 GCA_964467115.1 uncultured Sedimenticola sp. | reverse complement strand
TCCACTACACCTCTTTGTAGATCTCCGCTCCCTGGGTCTTGAATTCCTCTGCTTTTTCCTTCATGCCTTCGGTCAATGCTTTCTCCGCTTCCATGCCTTGTTTGGCAGCATAGTCACGTACGTCCTGGGTGATTTTCATGGAGCAGAAATGAGGGCCACACATGGAGCAGAAATGCGCCACTTTGTGCGCCTGCTTGGGCATGGTCTCGTCGTGATACTGGCGTGCCAGATCCGGATCAAGGGAGAGGTTGAATTGATCATCCCAGCGGAACTCAAAACGCGCTTTGGACAAGGCATTGTCCTGCAACTGCGCACCCGGCAGACCTTTTGCCAAATCAGCAGCATGCGCCGCCAGTTTGTAGGTGATTATTCCCGTACGCACGTCTTCTTTATTCGGCAAACCCAGATGCTCTTTGGGCGTTACATAGCAAAGCATGGCTGTTCCATACCAGCCAATCTGGGCAGCGCCAATCCCTGAGGTAATATGATCATAGCCTGGCGCGATATCCGTTACTAAAGGCCCCAAAGTATAGAAGGGCGCTTCGTAACAATCCTCCAATTCCTTGTCCATGTTTTCCTTGACCATCTGCATCGGCACATGTCCAGGTCCTTCGATCATCACCTGCACATCCTGCTCCCAGGCAAACTTGGTCAATTCACCCAGGGTTTCCAGTTCACCAAACTGCGCCGCGTCATTGGCATCTGCCAAACATCCCGGACGCAAGCCATCACCCAGAGAAAACGCTACATCATAGGCTTTCATGATTTCGCAGATCTCACCAAAGTGAGTGTAGAGGAAACTTTCTTCATGATGTGCCAGACACCATTTCGCCATGATGGAACCCCCACGGGAAACGATGCCAGTCAGACGTTGCGCCGTCAACGGCACATAGGCAAGACGCACACCGGCATGGATGGTGAAATAATCCACGCCCTGTTCCGCCTGCTCGATCAGAGTATCGCGGAACATTTCCCAGGTCAGGTCTTCAGATTTACCATCCACCTTTTCCAATGCCTGATAAATGGGGACGGTACCAATGGGCATAGGGGAATTGCGAAGAATCCACTCCCGAGTTTCGTGAATGTTCTTGCCCGTGGACAAGTCCATCAGGGTATCGCCACCCCAACGGGCAGACCAGACCATTTTTTCGACTTCTTCGGTAATGGAAGACGTGACCGCAGAATTACCGATATTGGTATTCACTTTGACCCGGAAATTGCGCCCGATAATCATGGGCTCGGCTTCTGGGTGATTGATATTTGCAGGAATTATGGCACGCCCGGATGCCACCTCCTCACGCACGAACTCTGGCGTGATCTGTTCTGGCAGATTGGCGCCAAAAGATTGTCCAGGATGTTGGATCAACAACTTGGCGTAGCGAGGATCAGCGCGTAGCTCATCCAGGCGCATGTTCTCACGAATAGCCACAAATTCCATTTCCGGGGTGATTATTCCCTGACGCGCATAGTGCATCTGGGTGACATTGGCGCCCGGCTTGGCGCGACGGGGCGTGCGGATATGCTCGAAACGCAAATGCGCCAACTCGGGATCCGTTTGTCGCTTGTGTCCGAATTCAGAACTGGGGCCTGACAACATTTGGGTGTCGTTGCGAGCTTCTATCCAGGCATCACGAAGGGGCGGCAAGCCCTTGAGTAGATCAATTTTTGCCTCTGGGTCTGTATAAGGTCCTGACGTATCGTATACATAAATCGGCGGATTTTCCTCGTCACCATCGAACCCATGGGTGACATCCTGGGAAATCTCGCGCATGGGCACTCGCACTCCATCTTGCGCACCTTCTACATAAATTTTGCGGGAGTTGGGAAAAGGACCGGTCACATCTTCAGACAAGCGGACGGTTTCGTTGATAAATTCTTCTGGGATGGCGCTCATGGTGTTCTCCAGTTTTTCGGGGAGCAAGCGCTGTTGAATCGCAGCTTCCCTTTACGCCGGTATTATCCGGATCAGGTTCGAAGGGTGTATCTCAGCCTTACGGCACCCCTAGCTTGAGG
>CAYXOS010000297.1:0-2014 GCA_964467115.1 uncultured Sedimenticola sp. | reverse complement strand
TTTGAGGTCCCGCAATTCTCGAGATCAAAGATCTCGTTAGAATTGCGAGGATCCCCGCCCGGCTAACGCCAGTCGGACGGGCTCGAAAAACTACGCAAATGCCGCGGCATTTGCTGTTTTTCGGGATTTGTAGTCAATCGCTTCATCTCTTCATCGCTTCCTGCCTACCGGCAGGCAGGTATCGCTTCATCGTTTCATAACCAGCAGTTCATCGATCATCCTTCATCCTTCATCATTACCTTCTCCAGTGCCTCCAGCGAATGGCCTTTGGTCTCGGTAAGGAACCGCCGGAAATAGAAGAAGCTGATGAAGGTGATCGCTGCATAGACGACGAAGACGTAGCCGGTACCGTTATGAAAATTCTTTGCAATGACGGGAAAAAGGAAAGAGATGAGCACATTGAAAAACCAGTGGGAAAAAGAGCCGATGGAGGTTCCCCGGGCCCGGATGTTGTTGGGGAACATCTCGGCCAGCAGAACCCAGATGACTGCCCCCTGCGAAGAGGCAAAGAAAGCGATGAAACCCACGAGCAGGAACATCAGGAGCAGACCCTCAAAATGATGTCCCAGGTAAGCCCACGCAAAAATGGCCAGAAAAACGGACATCCCCAGCGAGCCGATGAGCAGCATCTTCTTGCGGCCGATGCGGTCGATGATGCGCATGGCCACGATGGTGAAGAGCAGGTTGACCAGACCGATGATCACCACCTGTCCCAGGGCCGAGTTGGTGGAAAAACCGGCCGCCCGGAAGATATCGGTCGTATAGTACATGATGGTGTTGATCCCGGTGAACTGGTTGAAGAAGCCGATGGAGATACCGATGAGCACCAGCTTCAGGTAGGGTTTTTTAAAGAGATAGACGTTCCTGGAGATCACCTCCTCATCGAGCGAGGCCTGTATCTCCTGCAGCACCTGCTCCGTATCGGCTTCGGGGTTGACGGTGGCGATTACCCCGAGGGCCTCCTCCATACGTCCCTGTTTGACGAGCCAGCGGGGACTGCGTTTCACGAAGAGGAGCATGCCGAAGAAAAGGAGCGCCGGAAGCACTTCAGCGAGGAACATCCAACGCCAGTTGTTGGGACCCGTATTGAGGAGCAGCCAGTCGGAGAAAAAGGCCACCAACACGCCCAGGACGATGGCCAGTTGGAAGGTGAGGGTTAGCCGTCCCCGCATCTTCGGCGGGGCGATCTCGGAGATGTACATCGGGGCCAGCACCGACGAGCCGCCTACAGCCAGTCCGCCAAGGAAACGAAAGACCACAAAAGTATTAAAACGATGGGCCAGACCCGTGCCCAGAGCCGACACGAGGAAGAGCAGGGCCAGCACCATCAGCATGGCCCGTCGCCCGTAACGGTCGCCGGGACGCCCTACCAGCAGGGCACCGAAAACACAGCCTACCAGCGCCGAGCTAACGGCCCATCCCTGGCCGGCGCCGCTCAGGGCAAAATATTTGGTAAAAAAGGGCATCGCCCCGTTGATCACGGCCGTATCAAAACCGAACAGCAGCCCGCCCAAGGCAGCCGTGGCAGTGTAGAGGTAAAGGCTTCGTCGCATGGTATCAGTTTAAAGTTCAGAGTTCATAGTTCAAAGTTATTAGTATCAAGTTTCGAGTATCGAGTATCGAGTAAGTGGTTCCTATGGCATATCAATCATTCAATCATTCATGCATTGTCTCCCAACACCTAGCACCCAGTACCCTGCAGCCAGCACCCAGCACCTTCATTTCAGCTTTATCTTCGCCAGATAAATACTTGCCTTCCCTTCGTGTGACGAATAATAGCTCATCCAGAGGATGTTGCCGCGCCGCACCAGACCGGGGTAGCTGTTGTCACCGCCGCTGGGCAGCACCAGCAGGTCGGAAAGGGCGCCTTTGTCGTCGAGGCGGGCCACACAGGTCTTCGGCTGATCATCTATATACATCCTACCCGCACAGACATACCTCCCCGGCGCCAGCACCAGCAGGTCGGGTCCTCCGATGTATCTACCAAGGTCCCTGTAGCTCCACCGGGTATAGG
>CAYXOS010000296.1:0-2066 GCA_964467115.1 uncultured Sedimenticola sp. | reverse complement strand
GATCTGCAACATTTGGTTTGGCGGAAACGCACAGCGGCGTGGTGATGTCTGCCGCAGATATGACCTACATTTCGCAAATTTCCTAGCCTGTATAAACTTCATGTCTGTCATTTGATTCCAATCAAATAAATCTCCGATTTTGCTTGAAAAACCAAAATCCTGTGCTGTGAATAAAAGAGAAATGAATGAAAAAAGAGGAGAAAATTATCATGAAATCACTGGTGAAAAAACAGTCCATCGTGTTGATGGCAATGGCACTTTCGTCCGTAAGCCTGGCAGCACAGGTAAACCTGGCGGTGGAAGTGCCGGCAGAACAGGATATGCTTACCGCAGGAGAGATTACTGTACAGCTGTTCACTACAGAAACCGCTTCTGAACCGGTAGCGAGTGAAACCTTTTATCCGGGCGAATGGCAGTTGAGCAACAAACGGGGTAAAAAAGTTCTGCGCGTCAACATCCAGGAACTCGACTCTGCAGAACAGCACGGCAATTTGTTATGGGCGGAAACTTACATCGATGGTGAACGGGCCGGACAGCGCGTTCTGATCAGTGCCGCTGCATCGCCGGGAGTAACCTTCGCTGCGGGCAATGACCTTGACATGGACGGCAACCGGATCAGGAATATGGCTGATCCTTCCGCGGCGCAGGATGCCGCCACCAAGGCCTATGTGGACAACAAAATATCTACGGGAGATATCACTGCCGTCATCGCCGGCGTTGGCCTCAATGGAGGCGCCAGCATTGGCGATGCCACACTCAATATAGATATACCACTGATCCTGGACGGCAGTGAGGGTTCTTCAGTCGATACTGCCGGCCTCATTCAGGCCCATAATACCAGCCTGTTTGGCTATGGTATCGAAGCTTACGGCGCCCGTGCCGGAGCCTATTTCCGTGATGGAAATGATAGCGGATATGCCGCCGTGGGTTTTGGCAACTACGGTATCGAAGCTCATGGGGATGAAGCCGGTGTCTACGCGCAGGGACAAACGGGTGGCGCAGACATCATCCTGGGGGGTAGCGCAGATCAGACCAACGAGGATGACGGTATCGTGAGATCAGACCCCGCCTATCCGAGCAGTGATATTTTTCTGGTCAGCAATGACGCAATCCGCTTTGACCTGGACAAAGACGGCAATGGCGAAGATGCGGACTTCGAGATATTCAATAATAACGACGTGAAAATCTTCAACGTCGATGAAAGCGGTGATGTCACGATGGGAGGACATGGGCTGGTTGCATTTCCGCGCCCGGCCTACGAGTCCAACTGGACAGCGGTGTCGTTGGGCGGAAATGCCACACTGACCCACAACCTGGGGCACAATCCTGGCAACTATGTGGTGGACATCATATGCAAGGATACTGAGGTAGGCGGCAGGGACATACACGCCTCATCCTACTCGAGCACCGAATGGCGGAATCTGACAAGCAGTCAAATCACGATACACAGGGCAGCCGGTGATCTCACTTGTGATCTGATCAAGATCCGTATCTGGATGTACGCGTATTGAGCCGGAAACAGTCGCCATCGCGAATGTTTCTTGCAGGGGGATGTTCCTGTCCGGCTCTTGAATTCCGGCAGAACTCCCCCATGTAGAAGTATCCGAAAATCCCTGTTGATCTGAGCGCCCATGACCGAAGAAAGCCAGTTGCTTGCCCGCGCAGACGAAGTGCTGCCCAACATCATCCATCTTCTGCCCATCGCCGCCCGGCCGTTTTTCCCTGGCCAGGGTGTACCGCTGCTCATGGACGCCAAGTACTGGGCGCCGACCCTGAAAGCCATCCGCGAATCGAATTCCGATCTCATCGGCCTGGTGCTCACGGCCGATGACGAGGCGGAGAAGACCACCACCAAGGCCATGTACGGGGTGGGAACCGTGGGCCGCATTCACAAGGTGCATGAGGTGGACGGCCAGTTGCAGGTGCTGGTGGAATGCCTGCAGCGCTTCCGTATCGAAAAGTACATCAGCTCCAATCCGCCCTATATCGCCCGGGTGGATTACCTGCGCGAGCCTTCCGGCAAGCTGACCAAGGACATCAAGGCCTATGCCCTGGCCATCATCAAC
>CAYXOS010000295.1:0-2078 GCA_964467115.1 uncultured Sedimenticola sp. | reverse complement strand
AAATATCCACTAATCAATCGAGTCCCAACAACATGCCCACCATCTCTACTATCAGCCGTTTTCGCCTTATTGGTTATATGTTACTGGTCGCTCTGGCCTTTTTCACACTTACCAGAATAGGACTGGGCATCTGGTTCCGCTCAGCGGCAGATGCAAGTATTACGGATATGCTGCAAATTCTGTTCAGAGGCTGGACATATGATTTGTCTTTCTATGCCTATGCCGCTATTTTACCAGCACTATATCTACTGTTTGCACCAAACCGGTGGTGGCAAAGCCGTATCAACTCATGGTTGGTTCAACTGGCTGTCTTTGCCAGCATATACGGCCTGGGCTTTATCGCCGTCGCAGAAGTCTTGTTTTGGGAAGAGTTTTCTGTTCGTTTCAATTTCATATCAGTGGACTACCTGGTTTATCGTCGGGAAGTAACCGATAACATCAACCAGTCTTATCCCCTCCCCTTGCTACTAAGCGCCATATTTGTGGTTGCGGTTCTCATATTCTGGAAATTACGTCCTTATTTACTGCGGGCATTGGCAAGCCAGGAAAGTTTTTCCAGCAGAGCCCTCAAAGCTGGCGCCTGGTTGATCGCTCCCGTCCTCGCATTCACCCTGGTAAACCAGGATCTACAGCGTTTTTCCAGCAACAGCTATCAAAACGAACTTGCTGCCAACGGTCCTTATCAGTTTATTGCTGCTTTTCGAAACAATGAATTGGACTATGACTTGTTTTACCCAAAGCTTCCCGACCCTCAGGCATCACAACTGCTGAAGCAACAAGTTGCCGAGAACAACAGCCAATTCACCAGTAATGAGTTATTTCAGATAAAACGTCATATCGTCAACCCCGGGGAAGAGAAACGCCTGAACGTCATGCTAATCATGGTAGAAAGCCTAAGTGCTCGATACCTTGGTGTATTCGGACACAGAAAAGGATATACGCCCAATCTCAACCGTCTCGCCCAGGAATCCCTGTTCTTTACCAATATTTATGCCACCGGCACACGCACCACCCGTGGACTGGAGGCCGTAACCCTGTCCATTCCACCCACGCCGGGTCGCTCCATCGTGAAACGTGTTGGTAACGAATCCAATATGTGGTCGTTGGGCAATGTGTTAAAGAAAAAAGGTTATGACGTAAAATTTCTTTACGGAGGCAGAGGATATTTCGACAATATGAATGCTTTTTTCTCAGGCAATGGCTATGACGTTATCGATCAGTCCAGCGTTGCCGATGAAGACATGGTGTTCACCAATGCCTGGGGAATGTCCGATGAGGACTTGTACACCCAGGCAATCAAGGCCGCAGATCAATCTTCTTCTGGCAGCAAGCCCTTCTTCTTCCATTTAATGACCACGTCCAATCACCGTCCCTATACCTACCCTGAAGGACGAATTGACATTCCTTCGGGCAAGGGACGCAGTGGCGCAATCAAATACACCGATTGGGCGATCGGCGATTTTCTTGAGCGCGCCAAGAACAAGCCCTGGTTCGATGATACAGTTTTCGTCATTATCGCAGACCACTGTGCCAGTAGTGCAGGTAAAGTAGACTTGCCGATCAAGAAATACCACATCCCCCTATTCATATACGCTCCAAAACAGCTGTCTGCTAAGAAAGTCGATACCCTGGCTAGCCAGATCGATCTCCCACCCACCCTGTTGTCTCTGCTCAATATGGACTATGACTCCGCATTTTTTGGGAAAAACATCTTCACGACAGAGAAAGACGAACAACGTGCGCTGATCGGTAACTATCAAAAACTGGGACTTTATCAACCCGGAAGGCTATCCATACTTGCTCCCAAGAAGACCATTATCCTTCAACAGAATCCTGAATCCTCTTCCCCCAAGGTTACAGTGCTGAAGAAGCCCAATGCATTCGCCAAGAAAAACATCGCCTACTACCAGGGTGCCAGCTATATCTACAAACACAAGCTCAATGCCTGGAACACGTCTGCAACAACTGAATAAGTACTGTCATCAGCAAAAGACAGCAATCAAGATGAATCTATTTCAGGATTTAAGCGGTATTGTTCGCGGCCACGGGCCGCTCCTACGGCAGAGACTATCACATTG
>CAYXOS010000294.1:0-2079 GCA_964467115.1 uncultured Sedimenticola sp. | reverse complement strand
CCAAGAAATTTCTGCCACTGTTCGATGTACAAGGCTTCTTCTTCCAGTGCGGGAGGGAAGACCAGACGTACACCGCTGAACAGGTAGTTTGCATCGGGCTTTCCCGCCTTGCGGATGCTGATGCGGCGCAGTGATGGCTGGGTATGAATACATCCGCCACGCAATGCCGGGTGTTGGTTATCAAATTCCTGAGTGCGCATTTCCGGATCTACAGGGGCTTCGTAATTTTCGTAGGGATGAATTGGATTTCCGCACCATTCCCAGACGCGCCCACCATCATGTAAAGCGCCGATGCGTGCGGCGGCTTCCCAGTGGTACTCATGGGGCAGGATGGCACCATCGAATCCTTCCAGGCTGTCTGCAGCCCAGTTGGCATATGCCTGGGCTTCGTACCAGGAAATACCACTGACGGGCTGATCGGGAAGTAGCGCCATGGGGCCATTCAGCCCCAGGGCATACCAGTTGCCTTGGGCATCTTGTCGCCAGTGCCAGGGGCTGTTGGCGCTGTGTTTGCTTTTCCAGATTTTGCCTTGCTCGCCCCAGTATTGATCATTGGTATAGCCGCCAGCTTCCATGAACGCCAGCCAGGCGGCATTGTCTGTGGGTTTGTTGCTGATGCGGAAATTGCGCATTTCCACCATTTGCATGGGATGCTCGTTGTCGAAAGAAACGCCCTCTCTGGCGCCGATTCGATAATGTCCCTGGGAAACCTCGGTGCTCTCAATGCTAGGGGGTTGTGCTTGCAGGGGGACGCTGACCTCATAGTCTCCTCCAAGCTGTACGGCGCGGGCTTGACGTACAGATAACATCTGTTCGTATATACGCCCGTGTTCCTGCACCAGATAATTTATCAGCCAGCCACCTTTCAACCAGGGGTGTTGGGGGAGCTGCCCCGGATTTGCCAAAAGCGTGAGATGTTGATCCTGGGCTTCAAGAGCCCAGTTGAGCAGATGCTCCTTGGGCGGTAGCTGTTGATCGAGTTGAATGCTGTGAGGAAGGCTGCTATCGAAAAATTGTCTGACCCGTTTGCTCAGGTTGTCGTCACCCTGGATCTTTTCCCGCAGCCAGTAAAGTTCCAGATAGACACTGCGACCCAGCAGCCAACCGACACTGGGTAGATCAGGATGAAAAGGCTGATTGACATGATCACCTGGCAGGTCTTCTACCAGTTGTACAAGCAATTGGTGGATGCTACTCAGCGCACCCAGGCTGGTGGGCGCTGTCATCCCAGATCAGGGGTGTCGGCCGTCACCATGAACACCACTCTTTCGGCGATATTGGTGATGCGATCGCCGATACGCTCAAGATGGTAGGCGATCCACAGCAGATGGGTGCAGTGCATACTGGTATCTGCGCTGCCCATCAAGGTCATCATCAGGCTGGAACTTGCCTCCTCATCCAGTTCATCGATTTGCTGGTCGTGGGCGGCAACATGTCGGGCAAGTTCGGCATCGAGGTTTTCATACGCCTCCATGACTTGCAACAACATGGTTTGACACAGGTCGCCCATGGCTGCAATGCGATCCATGGGGCCGGAGAAATCGCTGGGATCCATTCCCAACACGATATTGGCGATGTCTTTGGCGTGGTCAGCAATGCGTTCCAGTTCGCTGGAAATCTGCAAGCTGGCAACCACTTCACGCAAATCACCTGCTTTGGGCTCCAGGGTGGCGAGAATCTGCAGACATTCCCTTTCGATGATGCGCATCAGATGATTCTGCTGCAAATCTTCGTTGACCACGGTTTGAGCAAGGCTGGCGTTCTGTGTTTTCAACGCATCCATGGCCTGCTCAACAGCCTGGTGAGCTTTCTGAGTCATGGTGAACAGGTTCTGGTGAACCTGGGCTTCTGCGCGTGCGAGGAGTCTGTGAGGGGTGGTCATGCCGCCGTCCGATGATTGTTTGGATGGGGCAATTTTACCATGTTGTGAACGGGTGAGTCAGATCAGGCGAATTTTTTGTTTAACAAGCCGTTGAAAAACACTGTTTTTCAACGGCTTGTGTGTGGCACATGGACGTGCCACCCATCGATGGCTGTAGGCCATTGAAAATGAAGGAAGCGGGAAACCGCGTTTTCCGC
>CAYXOS010000293.1:0-2094 GCA_964467115.1 uncultured Sedimenticola sp. | reverse complement strand
TAGGGTGGATAAGGAGCCTGCGACGCATCCACCAAATCCCCTGCGCAGCCAGGGGTTGTCTGTCCTTGCATCGCGGTTTAAACCCCTTTTCCATGCCCGAGTCTCTGGAGAGTTCCGCCAACCCAACTTTGTGGTTTCGAATTATAAATCTCTATTATAACAACAGGTTACCATGCTTGCGCCTGTTGTTATGGCACTACATCTTTCATTTTGTTTCATATTGTTGTTTTGATAGCATTGCCCGGATGACTCTTTATTCCCAGAGCTGTATATACCTGCTGTTGCTCTGCCTCAGGGCGTGTGCTTTTCCTGATATGAACAGTGCTGCCGGTTTTGCATTGCATGGACACCGTCACCCTGCTCTGGCTTGAAAGTATTTTGCGTAAACTTGACCAGCTGCTGTGGATCCCTGATTGCTTTAACCTGAAACGTATTGCATGAACCAGATGATACGCAATGACTGTGATAAAAAGATGCCCGGAGACTCTTTCGGCTATCTGATGGTGAATCGGTCGTAAGCCAAGTTCTGACTTCAACGAACGAAACACTGCTTCGAGATCGGTCAGCATGGTATATGTATTCCACAGTGTGGATTCATCCCAATCGGTCTGACTTGTCCGCAGGCAGTACACTCCGGGATAGGTATCTGTCGTGTCCGGTGCCGGTTGCTGTTGCCAGCTTATTTGGACGGCATTGCCAGTTTTCTCATCTTTCTCAACTGTAATGAGGTATTGCCTGGATACTCTGGAGTACTTCTGCCTCAGGCGACCAATCTTGACCATGACCTTGTCGTATTTTTTCAGGCATCGCTTTTTCTGCAGGCCATTGGCAAGTTTCTGTAAATCTTCTTCAAAACGGCTGACAAATCGATCACTGATGGCCTGATCTTTTTTTTCACGCCGGGTCGAGTGACAATATAAAAGCACCTCCTTGGTTGGCTCATCAAAAACTTTTTGTGCTCGAACTGTATACTCGTCGTCCTTTTTGACGATAATGGATGATGATTTATCAAATTCTCGATGCTTTTTTCTGCTGACTACAAGGTATGGATATTCGTGTTCCCGTAACCAGGCAATATTATCTTCGCTGGCAATACCCGCATCCATGACCACAGTGGCCTTCCTGCCCTGGGTGGCCCCTCCCTTTTCCAGATCCTGGAGCATCTCCGACAATGTTTGAGGTTCACTGACATTGCCCTCATAGACATGACTGCGCCGGGGAAACCCGCTGGAATCAAGGACCAGGCCAAGAGTAACCAAGGGGCAGTCTGAACGTTTTTCCTTGGAATGACCATGAGCCGCTAAACTATTGCCTTTGCTCTGACCTTCGAAGTAGGTATTGGTCAGATCATATAAAGTGATGGTTTCCTGTAAGCCAAACAGGCTACGTTCACTCTCATATAAATGCTCCTCAATTTCGGCTTTCTTCCCAAGAAGCTGGTCAGAAATCTGGTACATGCCATACAAACTGAGCTTGTCGTAATCATAATCAATGAGTTCGCCCAGAGCTGATCGATCCTGGAGCCAGGCATGCGTTGCCAGTTCACTGCCGGGTTCACAGACCCTGCCGATAATTGTTCCGATGGCAGCAGCTACCTGCGCCCCATTGAAACCAAGTTCAGCCAGTTTTTTATCAAGTCCGAGAAACCGTAGAGCTTCCAAAGCAACATGCTCTCTTCCTACACTGCGAGGCTTGCTCATTTCAATACTATCGAGATCAACTTCCCGATAGTCGATATCATCAGGATCATTAACGTCCTGATGTGACAGAACAATCCTTGACGCGATACTCTGGGCCAACTTCTCGATTTCACAATCAATGTCAAACAAAGAATGCTGCCCGCCAAGGATAGCCTCTATCCTTTTTGTCAGATCAGGCCATTGCTCTCTTGGCAGAGAAAAATCAACGCCCAGATTGAGTACTGTCTGTTGGCGGACTCCTTTTTCAGTACGCCGTGATTCGACAAGACGATAGGTATAATATTGGCCTCCGTCTTTCCTGCTTTTGATTGTTGTTCTTCGAATATACATGGAGATGAGCTTGGCATAAAAATCACTCCCTGTCAATTATTAAATATATTTTATGGCACTACAC
>CAYXOS010000292.1:0-2109 GCA_964467115.1 uncultured Sedimenticola sp. | reverse complement strand
AGCCCGATGATGAGAAACAGATGGCGTTTCATGTTTGCGCCTTTGTTTTATTGTAGTGGTATAAAAACGCCCGGCGTAGCAACAGCAATAGAATTCCACAGCTGATGAGCAAGATGGATTTGTTGAGCAGGCTGATTTCCAGTAAATAATAGTATTTGGACAAGTGATAGAGCATGGCTGCCAGGCTCAGCCCCAGCAGCAAATGATTGCCGCGTCCAAAACCCAGCAGAGCCAGCAGCAGGCTGAAGCCAATACCCGGTATGGCAAAACACAATAGCAGCATCAATCCAGTAGATAGCAATCCAAAAACACTCAAAAGTGTCTTGTTTTGTTCTTTCAGCAATCTGTGACTGACGTTTGCAACCGCAGTGAGTGTCAGTATGATTTGCAGCGCAAGCAACAAAGGGGAGGTGGTGGACAAATCGCCTGGATAGACACCCAACCAACGACTGAAATCATTTTTGCTTAGCATCAACAGGGCAACCAAGGTGATTGCCCAGGCTGCCGGGAGTAGTCGCTGTCGGTACCTGAACAAAGAAAATTCGTTTAGCCATAAGGCGCTGACAGCGGTAATCAGCAACGGGATAATGATGGCGTTCCATTGGTAGTGATAGAGGATAAAAACCAATGCGGTAGTTGCAGCAGCGGCTGTACCAAATCTGACCGTGCTATTGTCTATGCTTGCCCAGAGTATGAGCTCCAAAGCCATGATCACCAGGGCGATGGTCACGGGTTGGCCGGAGAAGGCATCGGTAAGTGCCCAGATCACCAGTAGTTGGGCGCACAACCCCAGTGCCAGGGCAAACTGCATGCGCAGATCCTGATCTTCTTCTCCCCGGTAGAGCTGGATGGCGATGCTTCCCATGATACTGCCTAAAATGAAACGCCAAAGATTGCTATCGAGCAGATTGTGTAGCCCCAGCCAGAGTACACCCAGGAATAAAATAGCACCTATCCAACCCATAAAACCGAGCATGGCGCGTAGATACCAAGGGGTTGCTGGCAAGGATTGTGTGGTGGGTGGTTCGCCGGAAACCAGTTGTTGTTCCGCCAGCTTTTCCCACAGCACTGATGCTTTCTTGTTCATGAGTGATGAATCTCCTTGAGGATCTGGCGTAGCCACCAGCCTCCAGCAGCAGACAATCCCAGTACCACCAGGCTCATCAAGAACAACGTCCCGACATTGAAATCCATGAGTAAATTTCGCCCGATAGCGGCGGAAAGAATGGTAATGAGGGAAAGCACCGCTCCCGTCAGAATGTACAAATCCCGGGTTTGGCGGCGATACATCCAATAGATACCTGTCAACCACAACAACCAGATAGGAACCGCCCAGGGATCTGGTTTATCTAACACAGCAGACAAGGCAAGAATGGTGATAAACAGCCCGCTGGCAGTTGCCAACAGGCGCAATCCCCATTGATGATGCGCTGAATGGGCGAACAACTGCCACAAGGCTGTTGCCAGGGTGTTGACAATGAATAACAGCCACAAGCTTTCATCAGAGCCAAACAGAGTTCTCAATGGGCTGTGATAGATGTCAACATAAGTGATGATGCTCAGGTTGAGCAGCACCAACCAAATCAACCACAGAATGCTGTTTCTTACCATCAGCACCCAGGGCAAGACCAGCAAGGTCCAGGGGACGAACAATTCCCAACTGTCTGCTCCTGTCTGGTAGGTTTGACCAATCAATGCCAGCAGCACGCCTACCAGTAAAGCCGAAGCGATGGCAGCAGATTGCCCGGCAAGACTCTCTATTCCGAGTTGCCATGCCAACAATATACTAAAGAGTAACAGTGCTTCGGTAAGGGCAAAATGCCCGAAATGTCCCAGGGCGTTCCAGTTGGCAGCAACAAAAAACACCATGCCTGATATCAGCAGCAGGGTTCCCAGTCCAAGCAGAATTCGATCGAGAAACTGTAGCCAGTCATGTTGATTTGGGAGTAAACCCGTAGATTTCAAGGCAGGGGGAAGTGCTTCCAAACGGAGAAGCCCTTGTTGTGTCCAATCCAGAACTGTCTGGCGTTTACTCATTACCCTAGACCCATGATGAAGTATCTATGCTGAAAACTGATACTATCCTTGCGCTACTTTTGTTGCAAATTG
>CAYXOS010000291.1:0-2114 GCA_964467115.1 uncultured Sedimenticola sp. | reverse complement strand
TCACGCCGGGGGTCGCGGGTTCGAGTCCCGTCCACTCCGCCATTTTTGACACGAAACGGGGTATCATTGTTGGTACCCCGTTTTTGTTTTCAGAGTTAGAAACTGAATCCAAATTCAGGTATAACCCTTTTATCGTCTATTTCGGAATATTGAAAAATCATGCTGCTGGCAATTAGAGAAAAAGCCCAAGGCTGGTTCGCCTGGCTTATCGTTGGATTTATTACCATCCCTTTTGCCCTCTGGGGTATTCAAAGCTATTTGGGCGTCAGTAGTGACCCCGTCGCAGTTAGCGTCGAAGGTAGCGATATTTCCCAAAGAGATGTTGAACAACAGGTAAGGCGCTTCAGAGATCGGTTGCGCAATCAATTGGGCAAGGCCTATCGCCCAGAGTTGTTTGATGATGCTGTACTGCGCAAACAAGTGCTTGAGCAAATGATCAACGACAAGGTGCTGACAGAGACCGCTGACGACTGGAATATGAAAGTCAGCGATGATTTTGTACGCCAATATATTCAATCCATCCCCTATTTCCAGAGCAATGGCAAGTTCAATGTTCAGGCTTACAATATCGCGGTTCGAAATCAGGGAATGACACAGCGTGGTTTTGAAGACAGTGTGCGCAGCGATATCGTCATGGCGCAAATGCGCAATGGCATAATTGCTTCAGTGCTGGTTACGGATTTTGAGATAAATGAAAACGTTCGTCTCAAGGATCAGGAGCGAGAGGTGGCTTATGCGATTATTTCAGGAAGCAAGCTTGCCGCTGACTACCAGCCATCAGAAGATGAGTTGAAGCGTTATTACGACAGCCATCCTCAAAACTTCATGGTGCCAGAACGAGTCAAAATTGAATATATCCTGTTGTCTCCGGATGTCGTGGGCAAGGCAGTGGATGTCAGTGAAGAAAAACTCAAGGCATATTACGAGCAGCATAAAGACGAGTTCCAGGCACCGGAAGAACGTAAAGTTCGACATATACTGATCCAGACCGCAGAAAATGCTGATGAAGCGACGGTAGCGGCTGCAAAGTCAAAAATTGAAGATCTGGAAAAGCGCCTGCAAGGGGGTGAAGATTTTGCAGAACTGGCAAAAGAGTTTTCCGATGATCCCGGTTCAAAGGAGCAGGGCGGTGATGTAGGTTGGATCAGCCCCGGTCTGATGGCCAAAGCTTTCGAAGATACGGCTTATAGCCTGGAAGTTGGGAAACTGAGCAAGCCGGTGCGTACACCGTTTGGATTTCACTTGATTGAGGTTACCGAAATCAAATCCGGTGGTGCCGGGGACTTCAACCTCTTGCATGATGAGATTGAAGCCTCCTATCGTCACTCTGAAGCTGAGCAGCTATTGTTCGACAAGGCAGAAAAACTGGCAGATTTGAGTTATGAAATGCCAGATACCCTGGCACCTGCAGCTGACGCATTGCAGTTGGAGCCAACCCAGTCAGACTGGTTCAGTCGTAAAGGTGGCGTTGGTGTACTTGCTTCACCAAAAATTGTTGCGGCGGCATTCAGTGAAGATGTGCTGACAGAAGGCAACAACAGTGAGCTGATCGAATTGGAAGGTGATCAGGTATTGGTATTGAGAGTTGTAGAGCATGAAGCTGAACATCCTCTGGAATTTGCAGAAGTAAAAGCCAGAATAACGGCTTCATTGAAACGTGAAAAGGCTTCGGAGCTTTCGGGAATCGAAGGTGAGAAATACTTGAAGACGTTACGTGAGGGCGGAACGGATTTAGAATCTTTGGCAGAGAAGGAAGGATGGTCGATTAATTCTGCTGCTATGATAAAGCGCAATTCAACTACCTTGCCTGTCCCTGTCAGAGACAAAGCCTTTGGTATGGGGCGCCCAGATGATGCAGCAAAGCCTGCCCTTGCTGGTGTAGATCTGGGTAATGGTGATTATGCACTGCTGACTCTGAGTAAGGTTGTGGATGGAGATCCTTCAAAACTGGATGAAGCTGCGCGAAAAGCCATGAGAGATCAACTGGCAAAAACCAAGGGTGAAGCGCAATTCAATTTACTGGGACGATATCTTAGAGAGCATGCGGATGTGGAGATAGCTACAGAATAATTGACAGAGCTTCTCTAACCCGAAAAATTCATAAATTACACGCG
>CAYXOS010000290.1:0-2130 GCA_964467115.1 uncultured Sedimenticola sp. | reverse complement strand
GCGGAAGTGCGTATAATTTGCTCGATATTCCAGACTCTATGAAAAATATCTATTTTGACTCAGGCCAGCTTTACAAAACTTGCATTATCTCAGGATCTACTCAATAACCTGTCTACCCTCGGTTACCAGACGATGACACCGATACAGGAGCAGAGCCTACCCCTTATTCTGGCAAATAAGGATGTTATTGCCCAGGGAAAAACCGGATCGGGGAAAACGGCTGCATTCGCTCTGGGTTTGCTGGAAAAGCTGGAGGTGAAGCGGTTTTGCGTGCAAGCACTGATTCTCTGCCCTACCCGTGAACTTGCCGATCAGGTGGCTAAAGAAGTCCGAAAATTGGCGCGAACTATCCATAATATCAAGGTATTGACCCTATGCGGTGGTATACCATTCGGACCACAAGTCGGCTCACTGGAGCATGGAGCGCATATCATTGTTGGCACACCTGGGCGCGTAGCCGATCATTTGCGCCGGGGAACCCTGAACATTAACAATGTCAATACTCTGGTACTCGATGAAGCAGATCGCATGCTGGACATGGGCTTTCAACCCACGCTCGATGCCATCGTCAAGCTAACTCCGATTAAAAGGCAAACCCTACTGTTCAGTGCTACCTTTCCAGATCAAATCAAGTCTATCTGCAAACGCATCATGGTTAAGCCCATCATGGTGCAAGCTATATCAACACATACAGATAGCGTTATTAGTCAACATTTTTACAAGGTGGAAAATGACCAGCAACGACTGACCGCCCTGCGCCTGTTGCTGCTACAACATCACCCGGAATCTGCCGTGGTTTTCTGTAATACCAAAATAGAGGTTAAGCGTATTGCAGAAAGCCTTGGCAACGATGGCTTCAATGTACTTGCCCTGCACGGTGATCTTGAACAAAGAGATCGTGATCAAACACTGCTACTATTCGACAATAAAAGTGTCTCGGTACTGGTAGCAACCGATGTTGCTGCTCGCGGACTGGATATAGATGCGGTGGATCTGGTGATCAACTACCATGTTGCCCATGATACTGAAGTCTATATTCATCGTATTGGTCGTACCGGACGTGCTGGCGCCCAGGGTCTCGCCTGTTCGCTGTTTAGCGAAAAAGAAGAGTACCGGGTCTCTTTACTTGGAGAGTATTTGCACAGATTCATCGAAAGCGAAACATTGCCGCCGATGAGTGTGTTAGATGTCCCGCCCAATCAACCGTTAATGACCACCCTGCAAATCGATGGCGGGAAAAAACAGAAAGTACGGCCCGGGGATATTCTGGGTGCATTGACCGGGAAAAATGGCATCGCCGGAAAACAGGTAGGCAAGATTCATATCTTTGCTAACCACGCCTATGTGGCGGTCGAAAAAAATACAGCTAAAGCCGCACTCAAAAAACTCACTGAGGGAAAATTAAAGGGCCGTTCTTTTCGGGTGAGACTGATTTAGGTCTCTCAATGACCCTCTGTGTCAGGCTAGTTGCCAAAGCATATTTCTGACAATAGGCGCAGCCATGGACAGTTTCTAGCAGATCATCCTGCCCCGTAGGAGCATCACCATGGGCGCGATTAAAGCGAATAAACCACGATACTCCTTAATTATGGAGCAAAATCTTGTATCTGCGTTCTATCCTGCCTCTTACCCCGTTGGGAATGCCTTCCTGGGACAGAAACTCTTCAAAAATCGCCAGGGTTTTACAATTCGCCATCACGGTTTCATCACCAAAGCCCAGTTCGAGGACAATTCTCCGGATCACAGTATCGCTCAGATATCGATTACAGGAAACCAATGAAAGCAACTGCCAGCGAATCGTGTCAGAATCCGGAATTTCATCGAGATCTTTGACGATTCTCAACTGCAGCATGTGATTGCTTGTGTATCTTGCGATCATTTGAAGTCTTACCAGTTCCGTCTCCCCCTGGCTGGAATTCCATTCCTCAGAGTACATCGATGTATCACTGTTGTCCTTGATATTCCGGTTCAGGGATTCATACATTTCAACCAGCACATCTTCGCAAAATACATCTTCAATTGTAATGTCTTCCTGCTCCCGCGCCAAATTCAGGAATCCCTTGTTCGATACCTGGTCATCCGCATCCCCCGCCAGTTCCTTCAACACATTTTCCGGACACCGGTAGAAAT
>CAYXOS010000289.1:0-2136 GCA_964467115.1 uncultured Sedimenticola sp. | reverse complement strand
CCGCAACGAACAATGAAAATTTCCTGCTCCGGCATGGGCAGCCATGTCCTCCGTGGGCGATTTTCGGATAAACCAGCAGGCTGGACCATATTGGCCGGCCGCAACAAACAATGAAAATTTCCAGCTCCGGCCCGGGTAGTCATGCCGTCTGTGGAGATTTTGTACATAAAGAGTGATGCATATTACTTCGTCCCGGACAAAAAACAACATTCCCGTGCAAAAAATCACGCCCTCTTCTTACCCGTGGTCTTTCCTTTTCCAGTCTCTCAATCTCATCAATCGCCGATGAAGCCAAAACTGCATACTGTTATTTCCCTCTTCCTGCTGCTGTTTTCCGGTCTGATCACGGCATGTTCTTCCATGTATTCGGTCGACCTGGCCAATCACTGGCAATTACCGGGAGCATCGTCGGAGGAACCTGTTGATCCCGCCCAGTTGGTTGAGCCGGAGGAGGTCCTCAACGAAGAACTCACCGCCCTTGACCGTACCGGCGACTGGACGGACGGCCAGACCAAGGCGGTTGTCCAGGCGGAACCGGAGGTAATCTTTGATTTCCCGATCACCATCAACAAGCAGGTTGAATTCTACCTGAATATTTTTCAGCACGGGCAGCGTAAATATTTCAAACGATGGCTGGCAAGATCGGGAAAGTATCTTCCCTACATCCAGGAAAAATTTCACCAGGCAGGACTGCCCCGCGATCTCGCCTACCTGGCAATGATCGAATCGGGATTTAATCCCTCGGCCTATTCCCGGGCCAGGGCCGTGGGCCTCTGGCAGTTCATGAAAGGGACGGGGCGGAATTACGGTCTGCAGATCAACCGCTGGATCGACGAACGGCGCGATCCCGAAAAGGCAACCATGGCAGCCATTGCCTACCTGGATGCCCTGTACAGTGAATTTGGCGACTGGTATCTCGCGGTCGCCTCCTACAACGCCGGCGAGGGAAAAATCCGCAAGGGCATCAAGCGGTACAAAACCAGGGATTTCTGGCAGCTTGCCCGGCACCGGTTTCTCCGCCTCGAAACCAAACGCTATGTGCCCAAACTGATCGCCGCCATACTGATAGCCAGGGAGCCGGCAAAATATGGTTTTACTGATGTAAAATACCAGACCCCGGTGGCCTTTGATCTGATCACGGTTCCGGCCCGCACCGATCTTGCCGCGGTGGCGGCGGCGGCAAAAACGGATATCCGGACAATCAGGAAGCTGAACAATGCATTGCGCAGAGACCGGACACCACCGAACCCGCAAACATTCCAGGTAAAAATACCCAAAGGAAGCCACCAGCTCGTAGCCAGAAATCTTCAACGACTGCACCCGGTTGTCACAACCGGATGGAAAACACATATTGTCCGGAAAGGGGACACTCTTGCCAGCATCTGTCGTCGATACAGGCTGAACAAAAAAACACTGCTCAAGGCCAACAACCTGCATACCGCCAGCCTGCGCCGCGGCCGGCATCTGCGTATTCCCTACCGGACTACCCGCTATGTTCTGCTCAAAAAAGGTGAAACCATTGCCGGCCGTTATGCCAGGGCCGGAAAGAACACACCCCTTATCCTGCATCAGCTCAAACCGGGTGAAACGCTTTCCAAAATTTCCAAACAGTATCAGGTGCCTGTTTCCCTTATCAGGCAATGGAATGACATCAGGAACGTCAGGCGGATTCGTGCCGGTCAGCAGATCGCCCTTTATGTGGACAGGGCCGGACGGATTACCCCGGAGAAATCCACCGTATCTTCCGGGCCGCATTACATTACGCTGACCGATAGCAAGAAACAACGCCCCGCATACGGTGAGTCCGGATACAAACTGACCTGGTACAAGGTCCGCAACGGTGATTCCATCTGGACCATTGCCCGTCGTTTCCGGGTTTCCGCAACCGATATCCGCCGGTGGAACAACCTGCGCTCAAACCTGATTCATCCCGGTAAAAAACTGGTGGTGAAAAAGGTGTAAACCCCGGACGGTAACCATGGTCCAGGCCGGCAACAGTTTTGACCGGCCGGACATGATCCGGTTATTACAATGCCATCTTTTTCACCTTCCTCCTTGCCGGTCCCTGGCAGGTCAAAACATGACAGGAAACCAGGTAAATCCCGGTAATATCCCTGCCCGAAGCAACACCACAAC
>CAYXOS010000288.1:0-2138 GCA_964467115.1 uncultured Sedimenticola sp. | reverse complement strand
GTCATGAATCGATCAAAGCTTCCCTAGTCAAATTGAACGAGGAACCATCCTATGAAGATATTTTTTCCAGCCGCGCTTTCAATGGCAATCATCAAGATCATATTCCTGTCTTCAGCACTGGCAGCAACAATAAACGTTCCGGGCGACTATTCTGGAATTCAGGCAGGGATTGATGCCGCATCAGATGGCGATGTAATTCTTGTATCTCCTGGAACCTATACCGAAAATATCGACTTCAAAGGTAAAGCCATCACCTTGCGCAGCGAACAGGGACCGAAAACCACAATTATTGACGGTGGAGGCAAAACGAATGGCTCTATTGGTGTTGCTTTCCATTCCGGCGAAGACTACGCCTCAGTTCTTGAGGGATTTACCATTACAAACAGTGGAGTTGCCGTCTCCTATGGCGTTCGAAATGCTTCCGGCCCTCCTTACCCGGCCAGCGCCTCTCCAGTCATTATTGATAACATATTGTTTGATAACTTCTATGGTATCAATGGCTATGTGAATTACCATACCAATGCTGTCAGGCCTTATATTGCCCGTAACATCATCGATTCCAACTATTGTGGCATTCACCTCGACAAACAAGCCAATGCCTATGGCGGGGTAAACGCCATCATCAGGAACAACACCATCATCAACAACAACGGTTGCGGTATCAAGTTGCGCATGCATACATCATTGCCCACGATCAACTCCAATATTATTGCCAGCAATGGCACAGGCATTGAATTGACCTACACGAGCCTGCTGGAAGAAAGAAAATCGCTGATCTGGTACAACAACTTCTGGGCCAATACCACTGATATCAAAGGCGGAGGCTCTGCTGTGGATATGAATGGAATTCAGGGGAACATTTCGTCTGATCCCCTGTTCACCGACGCGGGCAATCAAGATTATCATTTGCTCAGCGGCTCACCCAGCATCAATACGGGAGATCCCGCCGCCGCCTACAACAATCCTGATGGTAGCAGGAACGACATGGGAGCCTTTGGTGGTCCGTTGGATCTGGCTGACACGACTCCGCCCCAGTCAGTCACAATTACTTCTTCATATCCTGCGCCTTTGACCCCGTCAAACGATAACACTGTGAAGGTCATCTGGGACACGCCCGTGGATACAGGTTTTGGCGTGGCAGGATATTCCTTCGTCTGGGATACCAGCCCAACCACAGACCCCGATACTATTCAGGATGCCAGGACAGCAGTAACGGCAACAACCAGCCCGCCTCTACCTGATGGAAATGCACACTATTTCCATATCCGCGCCGTGGACCTGGCGCACAACTGGGGGGCGACTACACACTATGGGCCATTTGACATCGATACTTCCATTCCAACCCAGTTGATATACCAAGCGATCACGTTACAACCGCCAGTAGGATATGAAAGAAGCTCTTTTTATGGCCTCAATGAATCAGGAAAAGTCACTGGCAAACTATCCAATTATGACGCAATTGCAAATAAAGATATTGACCGGCAGGCAATTGTGTGGGATCCAATCGACGGAATAACCCTGCTCCCAACATTGTCCGGAGAAACGGTAAGCTGGGCCATCAATGACCACCAAGTGGTTGGTTATTCATTTAACGATGCAGGAGCAAAACGCGCAGTTCGCTGGGATATGGGTGTTTCCGGCTACTCAGTTTTGGATCTGGGAACACTTTTCAATCCGTTACCTCTACCGGACGGACAATGGGGTGACACTAGCGAGGCTCGCAGTATCAATAACCAGGGGCAGGTCACGGGCAGATCAGACATCCCCAATGATGACGGCTCATTTATTCCTTTCCATGCCTTCTTGCATACACAACAAAATGGCATGCAGGATCTGGGAACCCTGAGGACCGATGCGCCTGAATTCCAGAATGGTTATAGTGTAGGCTATTACATTTCAGACCGAGAAAAAATTGTTGGGGTTGCTAATAGCTCCTATGCTGAAGACTGGGCTTACCGTCCATTCATCTACGATGAAACAACCGGCATGAAAGCATTGAGCATCAACCCGGATTATCCACTCAACCAATGGTCAGCAACCGTGATCAATGAAGATGGTGTCATTGGCGGATATTTCATTGAAGGTATAGATAAATCTCACCCCTACTACTGGTTAGATGAAAACGTTGCCGAACCTAT
>CAYXOS010000287.1:0-2141 GCA_964467115.1 uncultured Sedimenticola sp. | reverse complement strand
TTGAAGCCTTCTGAAAATTCCCTTTATGGTTTGGAAAAAGAAGGTGTCAGCGCCCGTATCTATCTGGATTCTCTTACCGGCTTGCGTGGGCTGGCGGCGGTATGGGTGGCTGTCTGGCATGTGTGGGGCTTTGTCGGAAAACCGCAATACCAAATCAATTTATGGAATTTCCACCTGGATTTGACACCCCTGGTGCGAACCGGTTGGGCAGGGGTGGATCTTTTTTTCGTGCTCTCAGGGTTTGTGCTGGGGCTTGCCTATTGCCAGGCATGGCTGGGTAATCGTCCGCCCATTCGAACCCCTGAGTACTTTCGTCGCCGTTTGTTGCGGGTTCTTCCTGCATACTATGTGCAAATTGCCATATTGCTGTTGATTATTGCGATCAGTGGTAGGCAATTTCCTGCCGTTGGCGATATCCTTTCCCAGGTTTTCATGCTGCACAATATCTTCGGTGAGTCGTCCACACAGCTCAATCCCGTGTATTGGACGCTACCGGTGGAATTTGATTTTTATCTGCTACTGCCCATATTGGTGTTGTTGGTTTCGCCTTCCCGCTGGATGTGGCTGTTGGCGGCGTCAATGCTGTTGGCATTGCTGTATCGCTATCTGCTGTTTCATTATCAGATTCACGATATGTCCACGGGTCAGAAAGTCTGGTGGCTGAATCAGTTGCCGGGGCGTCTCGATCAGTTTGCCGCAGGAATGTTTGCTGCCTGGGTCTATTCCCTGATTAGAGAGAAGGGGTATGATCATTCAAGCATCTATCGCTGGCGTTATCTGCTGTTGTTGGTCGCCATAGCCGGGTTGGCTGGGCTTGCCTGGTTTATCCATGAAATTCAACCCATTGGCGCCGTCAATGCCGATGGCCTCACCTATTGGGGGGGGCATTGGTCTTTGTTTGTCTGGCATAGTCTGTTCGGTGCTGCTGTAGCGCTATTGGTTTTGGTGGCTGCTCTGGGTAGCAAAGTGACCGATTTTCTATTCGGCAATCCCTTGGTGATGTATCTTGGCTTGATCAGTTACAGTTTGTATTTGTGGCATTTCCCTGTCGTAAAATGGTTGCATCAGGCAAAACTGCCGATATTGGTGGCGGACTATCCACTTTTGAATGGATTGCTGTGGGCGTTTTTGCCTGTACTATTGGTTTCATCCTTGTCCTACTGGTTGGTAGAAAGACCTTTCCTGCGGATTCGTCATTCACGCTGATTACAAACCAGGAGGCTGTTTGGCTTAACCGTTTGAAGCGAAAATTCGTGGGGGCGAATCAAATGGGCTTATCAGGTGAGGCGAATAGCAGTGCTATTTAACGAATTTGATAAGCTCAGTTGATCGCTATCCACGGATTTGCAGCCAAACAGTGTTAAGCCGGACAGCCTCCCAGCCCGGAAATTTCATAAATTCACATGATGATCGTGCAGGAGATTGTTTTCACAAGGGATTTTCTGAAGGCGTCGCGTATCCGCGATTACGTGCAACTGAAGAAAATCTCTTGTGGAAACAAGAAACAAGCGAGGGCGCGTGTAATTTATGAATTTTTCGGGCTAGGTATATGGGATAATCAGCCATCGTTAACTCGCACCTGAATTCAAGGATTCAGGTGCATATTTTCAGGTATGGTTTTATGACAGACACACCCAACCGGGATGAGCAAATTCTTGGGCTGATCGACAAGTTTATTACCCTGGCAAATCAACTCAAAGACGAAGGCAATGATGTTGAAATCGTCAATGTTTCCTTGATGCTGGCTTCAGGAACATTTGCGACTTATCTTGCCGCAGGCAACGAAGGCTATCTCAAAGAAGATGGTATTCGCAAGGTTGCCGAAGGTTACAAGCACAACCTGACCTTGTTGCAGGATATCAAGAAGGCGCAATACAACCCTGATGGCGACGACTGAGTCCGCCAGCAATACATCTGATGCCGCGCTCTCGCCACCGTGTTCTGTAATTGTCGTTAATTACAATGCCGGTGATTTGTTGTTGCAATGCATTGCGGCTGCCCTGGCGAATACCCCGGTTGCAGAAGTTATTCTGGTAGACAATGCTTCGGCTGACGGCAGCGTTGAAAAAGTACAGGCGAAATATCCCCAGATAAAGATTGTTCAGAACGCCGAGAATCAGGGGTTTGCTGTGGCGGCCAAT
>CAYXOS010000286.1:0-2159 GCA_964467115.1 uncultured Sedimenticola sp. | reverse complement strand
TCTATAACCACAAAATCTATAAGCTTCCACAAAGGTTTCCCTTATACGAGCCGCCGAGTTAAAATAGGCGGCTATCATTTTGAGCTTGTAAAACTCCATGACCACTCACTGCAACACAGAATCTCCTGAAATCGAAGATGTCCAGGGTAGCACCGATACCCGGCAAATCGCCATCCATCGTGTTGGTATCAAAGATATCCGACACCCGGTTCGCATCAAGGATCGCAGTGAAGGTGAGCAGCATACCGTCGCCAATTTCAACATGTACGTGTTTCTGCCACATAATTTCAAAGGCACGCACATGTCCCGCTTCGTTGCCATTCTCAACAATCAGGAGCGGGAAATCTCCATCAATTCATTCAAGGACATGCTGGTGGAAATGATCGATCGGCTGGAATCCGAATCCGGTCACATCGAAATGACCTTCCCGTTCTTTGTGAACAAGACAGCGCCTGTTTCCGGTGTCCAAAGTCTAATGGACTATGAAGTTACCTTGATCGGTGAAGTAGAAAACAACAAGCCCAGCATGTTTACCAAGGTGGTTGTTCCGGTAACCAGCCTCTGCCCCTGCTCGAAAAAGATCTCGGATCGAGGCGCGCACAATCAGCGTTCTCATATCACTGTTACGGTCAGTACAGACGATTTCATGTGGATTGAGGAAATTATCGAGCTGGTGGAAAAAGAAGCATCCAGTGAGCTGTATAGCCTACTGAAACGTCCAGATGAGAAATTCATTACCGAACGTGCCTACGACAACCCAAAGTTTGTAGAAGATGTCGTCAGGGATATCGCTGGCAGATTGAACGATGATACCCGCATTCGCTCCTACATCGTCGAAGCAGAGAATTTTGAATCCATCCACAACCATTCTGCCTACGCACGTATCGAGCAACTATAGGGAAGCACTGAGTTAATCTGCACGAAGCAGATTATGCCTGAAATGCTGGAGAACAAGGTTTTTCTGGCAAATAGTGCATTACTGCTGAGCACCATCTCAGTTGGCGCCGAATTGTAGAAAAAACGTCAAAGCTTCCTCTCTCAGCTTACCCATATGGACGTGGGATATGCCGGTTATACCGGGCGCAATAATTGGTCACGCCTCTCACCTACGTCCTTGTAGGCGATGAAGTTATCAGACATTTCAGTCAGTCAGTAACTGCTTAATAATCGATCCGAATTTCCCTTATTCCCCTGCCAACGATGTACTGCGTTTTTTTCCATGCCACAATAACACTGCTGCGACCAGAACCATCGCCAATTGGATTCCCAAGCCTTCCAGATTTGGATAAATCCCCAACAAATCAATACGTGGGAAATTCACCAGGCTCAGGGGAAGTTTTCCAGCTTCCTGCAACGCTGCAATTCCTTTTCCAGCAAACACGATGGCGAGTACAAACATAAAGACACTGGTAACGGAGAAGAACTGACGCAAAGGCAAACGTGTGCTGTAGCGCAATATCAACCATGCCAGCAGAGCCAACACTACCGATGCAACCAAGAACCCGCTGAGGATCATGCTCTGGCCTTCCTCGCTGGTTTGCAACCATAGCGCCTGATAAAACAATACCGTTTCAAAAATCTCCCTATACACAGCAATGAACGCCAACCCCGACAAGCCCCATAACGAGCCTCGACTCAGTGCCTTTTTGATGCTCCCCTGAATGAATTCCTTCCACTGAATGGCTCCGGTCTTGCTATGTAGCCAAAACCCCACGTAAAACAACATGGCCGCCGCAAACAAGGCAGCAAAACCTTCTGTCAGCTCTCTGCCGGCACCACCAATTTTTACCACATGTGCAGATACATACCAGGTAACCACCCCCAAAAGGAACGCCATTCCTGTTCCAAAATACAAATAGCGCAGCCCTTCTTTACGTCCGGTTTTCAACAAGAAAGCCGCTAAGGCAGCAATGACCAAAATCGCTTCCAAACCTTCTCGCAACAATATCATCAAGGCACTGGCAAAGGCAGTAGAACCGGATAGCTCTGTGCTGGAGAGTTTTTGTTCAGCCTGATCAAGCAACAAATGTACTTGTTGCAACTTTACCTGGACTTGCTCTGCGGGCGCTGATTTCTTGATAAGCTCACGAAATCCCGTCATCGCGTCTTCAATTTGCAAGCGCAGATTCTGATCGATGACATCCAGCCCTCCTTCTACC
>CAYXOS010000285.1:0-2163 GCA_964467115.1 uncultured Sedimenticola sp. | reverse complement strand
GGCGTCACCCATGTAACCGGATTTCTGGAAGGTGAAGACAGTCTGGCGACCCTTAATGCCTTCCGCAAAATGGGGGTTGAGATTGAAGGGCCTGCGGACGGCAAAGTGGTTATTCATGGTGTGGGAATGCATGGACTGAAAACACCTGATATGCCCCTGGATCTGGGAAATTCCGGAACTTCCATGCGCTTGTTGTCTGGGCTGCTGGCAGGGCAGGGGCTGGATCTGACCCTGGCGGGTGATGAATCCCTGTCTGGACGTCCCATGCGTCGGGTGACAGATCCTCTGACATTGATGCAGGCTGATGTGGAAACCACGGCAGAAGGTACTGCTCCCTTGCACATCAAACCCGTTACCGCGCTCAAGGCGATTGATTATGATTTGCCTGTTGCCAGCGCACAGGTCAAATCCTGTGTGCTGTTGGCAGGATTGTATGCCGATGGGCAAACTTGTGTGACCGAGCCTGCGCCCACGCGGGATCACACCGAGCGCATGTTACAGGGATTTGGTTATCAAGTTGATCGTGATGGCAATCGTATCTGTTTGCAAGGTGGTGGAACATTGCAGGCAACCAATATCGATGTGCCTGCGGATATTTCCTCAGCTGCGTTTTTTCTGGTGGGCGCCAGCATCGCTCCCGGTTCTGATCTGATCCTTGAACATGTGGGGATGAATCCCACCCGTGATGGCGTGATTACCATTTTGCGTCTGATGGGAGCCGATATTGAAGTCAGTAACCAACGCAGTATTGGTGGTGAACCCGTGGCCGATTTGCGCGTGCGTTATGCGCCCTTGAAAGGCATTGCCATTCCTGAAGCGCAAGTGCCTTTGGCTATCGATGAATTTCCCGCCATATTTGTTGCCGCTGCTTGTGCCGAAGGTGAAACGGTTCTCACCGGTGCTGAAGAATTGCGGGTAAAAGAATCTGACCGTATTCAGGCAATGGCAGATGGATTGCAAATTCTGGGCATTGATGCCCAACCAACGGCGGACGGGATTGTGATTCAAGGCGGGAAATTGCATGGGGGTGAGGTGGACAGCCTGGGCGATCATCGTATTGCCATGTCCTTTGCCATGGCGGCCTTGCGTGCCGACGGTGATATTCATATAAAAGATTGCGCCAACGTAAATACCTCTTTTCCCCGTTTTCAACAGCTGGCGAGAGAGGCTGGTTTGAATGTCAGTATCCAAGACAATGACTGATTTGCCGATTCTTACTATTGATGGCCCTAGTGGTTCGGGTAAAGGGACAGTTGCCGCTGAGCTCGCCCATACCCTGGGTTGGCATTTGCTCGATTCGGGCGCCTTGTACCGATTGGTTGGTTATGGCGCGCAAAAAGCGCGACTGGATCTGGCAGATGCAGAAGCAGTCAGCGACGTTGCCCGGCATTTGAACGTGGATTTTTCGGATGGAAAGGTTTGGTTGGATGGGGAAGATGTGAGTCTGGCGATTCGTACCGAAACCGCAGGGAATGCCGCGTCGAAAGTCGCTGCGATTCCCGAGGTGCGTGATGCCTTGCTGAACTGGCAACGTAACTATGCACGTCTCCCCGGTTTGGTGGCAGACGGCAGAGACATGGGAACCGTGGTTTTCCCCCATGCCAAGGTCAAGATATTTCTCGATGCCAGCGCTGAAGAGCGCGCCAGCCGCCGCTATAAGCAGTTGAAGGATAAGGGTATTGATGTTAACCTTTCCGGTCTCATTGCGGAAATTGAGGAGCGGGATGACCGTGACCGAAATCGCAGTGTGGCGCCTTTGGTGCCGGCAGAAGATGCGCAAGTGATTGATTCTACAGATATGACAGTGGAAGAAGTGGTTGCTTTTGTATTGCAGCAGGTGCGCCAGGTTTATCCATTAGGAGCCTGTCGGATTTGATCGTTTGAAGCGAAAATCACTGGGGGCGAATCAAATCAGTTTATCGAATGAGGCGAATAGCAGGGCTATTTAACGAGTTCGATAAGCTGAGTTGATCGCCATCCAGGGATTTGCAGCCAAACAGCATTAAGTCCGCCAGGCTCCTAGGGTGTAATATTGATTTTTCGTGGTTCCATGCATGGCATGGGGCTTTTTATTTTAACTTGAACCAATGAGTCTGCAGTTTGGACTTAACATGGGTGGCCTGCTCGACAGGTCGGAGTATTTTAACCAATGACTGAAAGTTT
>CAYXOS010000284.1:0-2170 GCA_964467115.1 uncultured Sedimenticola sp. | reverse complement strand
TATACATTATGCGCAATCATCTATTCAGGGTTTTGGGGCAATCCGTACATATTCGGAGAAATAATTTCATAGAAATATCTAAGTAGCTGTATTTTCAGAAGCTGACCAGGGCAAGTCTCCCGCCACCTTACGGCGTCGGCTGGCGGCTATTCGTCTGGCGCATCGCATGGCAGATCTTGAATCGCCTACCAACAGTGAACTGGTAAAAGGCACATTTGCCGGCATTAGACGTGTACATGGCACAGCCCCAAATGCGAAGGAACCCGCAATAGCTGAACGTATCCGTGCCATGGTTGAGCCCATTGATGTCGATACCCTGGCAGGAGCCCGTGATCGCACACTACTGTTACTTGGTTTTTCCGGTGCATTTCGCCGATCAGAGTTGGTATCCATTCAGGTTGATGACCTTGAAAGGAAAGAACAGGGGCTGATCGTCAGCATCAGAAAATCGAAAACTGACCAGGAAGGTGTGGGTGATACGGTTCCCATCATACAAGCCGATCACTATTGCCCCATTCAGGCTTTGGATCATTGGCTCAAACTGTCAGCCACAGAAAGTGGCCCCATTTTTCGGCGGGTCTATAAAGGTGGGAAAGTGGGTACTACTGCCCTCGCCGCCTACAGTGTGGCGTTGATTGTAAAAAAGTGGGCGACACAAGCCGGTCTGAATGCTGGTGATTTCGCGGGTCATAGCCTGCGTTCTAGTTTCCTGACCAGTGCCGCCATGAACCGTGCCAGTTTGTTTAAGATGATGGAGGTATCACGTCACAAAGATCCGAAGACAGTAATGCAGTATATTAAGAAATCTGAACTGTTTGATGATCATGCTGGTGAAGGATTGTTATAGATATAACGGCGGCGACCAATCTTTCAATGTGTACATAACCCGAGACAGATTTACGTGCATTATCCAGATCATAGTCTGCCTGGAGTCCCCGCCAAAATTCTTTAGAAGTGCCCAAGCTCAATACAAGGCGGCTACCTGCTGAATGTCTTTTGGCAACTCCCTCGCGTTATTGTCCTGAGAAAGATCTTACCTGTGCAGGGCTGAGCAATTATTATTCGCTCCGTCCCTTTTTTTTTTTTTTTTCGATAGCAGCAATAAGTGGCGAATAAGATTAGACCCAATTCTCAAGGCGCACGCCTTCTACACGCTTGAACTCTTTGATATTGTTTGTAACAACGATCAGCCCTAGTGACCGAGCGTGACCGGCAATCATTTGGTCGTAAGGTTCAATCGGTGTACCTCGCGTAGCCAGCTCAGCCCTAATTTGACCGGTATGTATTGCTGCGCCTTCTGCATAGGGAAGAACATCCAGCCGAGCGGCAAATCCTTCCATGACACGCAGATTACGCTCCGCATCAACAGATCGCTCTGCGCCATAGACCAGTTCCATATAGGTAACACTGGAAATACACATCTGCCCATCGTGCTTTCGGAATGCTTCACGAACCGTTTGGGGACGGTTCTTCATCGTGTAGATCACGATATTGGTATCCAGCATGTACTTGAGCATCAGAGGCTTTCTCGCTCCTGATCATCAGGTTGCTCACACTGCACCATAAAATCATCGGTCACGCCTTCACCATCGAACCAGCTATCCCAGCCTTCCCCTTCGGGGACAATCAAACGAGCTCGACCCAATGGAATAATGTTGACCCGTTTTACCGAATCAGGCAGCGCAACCGGCTTTGGTAAACGGACGGCCTGCGATGTGTTGCTTTTGAAAACAGAAGCACTCAGCATTGTCTCACCTCAAGGATATACAACAAGTATATCCATTATAGGGTGACACATGTGTATGTCAATCGTATATCCCTGCTTCGAGCATCAGCCCAAGTAGGGCAAAATAGGCGACAGCCGTATTGCGCCAAATCGGGAGCCAAGCCACATTCGACTATGCCCGATTATCGATGCACTTATCATCCCTGAAGCAGCTTTATCCAAGACCAAACGGCGCTTGATTTTACCAACCGGTTTGGCTGTGAGGAATGATGGGCTGACCAATGACTATTCCCTCCATCCTTATTTCTTACGCGGCTGAACAGGTAATGACAACAAATAAATGCTGCTCTGACACCTAATATCTTGATGACCCATGTGACTGGTTCCTAGGTTAGGTGGATGGTTAGGTGATTTGAAGCCTAACTTCACACCAGTCACTTTTGC
>CAYXOS010000283.1:0-2221 GCA_964467115.1 uncultured Sedimenticola sp. | reverse complement strand
CAGACAACAGCAAGCTGGCCACCAGCAACCACAGCAAGCTATTGATAGATATACCCGTTTTCGTCTTCATCTGCTTTCCTTTCATTATTCTGGCTAACCAGTCAACCCTCGGCATCGGACTTTTGCCATGTTCCAATATTGCTCAGACGAACTACTTTGCCACGCTACTGGCAGCCAAGCAATGATATTTTTTCGCCAAATAACTGAGCATGCATTATGCTCTCTCCATGACTGATACCCCATCCATATTAACTATTGACCAGCGTTTTCGCGGTTTTCTTCCCGTTGTCATTGATGTAGAAACAGGCGGGTTCAATGCCAATACCGATGCGCTACTGGAAATCGCAGCCGTTACCATCGAAATGGACACCCAGGGATTTCTGCATCCCGGGCTGGAGGTGGAATGCCATGTCGAACCTTTTCCCGGTGCCAACCTCGATCCAAAAGCCCTGGCTTTTACGGGCATTGATCCTGATCACCCCTTTCGTTTTGCCAAACCAGAAAAAGAGGCGCTGGAAAGCATATTCAAGCCAATACGCCAAATGGTGAAAAAACACAATTGCAAACGCGCCATTTTGGTTGGTCACAATGCCTTTTTCGATCTGGGATTTCTCAATGCCGCCGTGGAAAGATGTGGTATCAAGCGCAATCCTTTTCATCCTTTCAGCACCTTCGACACGGTATCACTGGCGGGACTCGCCTACGGTCAAACCGTATTGGCAAAAGCAGCAACAGCTGCAGGTATCGCCTGGGATGGCAAAGAGGCTCATTCCGCCCTGTACGACACCCAGAAAACCGCTGAATTATTTTGTACCATTGTCAATCGCTGGCAGAATCTTCTGATGTTGGAAAAGTCCGGGTCAGATACATAAAACGCCACACCAACCATAGCGCGGACAAAGTAAGCCCCGCGACCAGACCCATCCACAAACCTTGTGGTCCTATTTCCCTGGAAAAACCCAAATACCAGGACAAGGGAAGCCCCAGAAACCAATATACAACCAGAGTAACCATCATGGGATACAAGGTGTCCTTCATGCCCCGTAATGCCCCATTGGCACTTATCTGGATGCCATCGGATAATTGAAATATTGCCGCCATCAACAACAATTGCACGGCCAGATCACGCACTTGGGCATCCTGGGTATAGACCGAGACGATTTCCATGGGAAAAACAAACAACACCGTCGCCGTCAGACTCATGCACGCAGCGGCAAAACCAACCCCCACCAATCCACGGAAGCGTACCAGCCAGGCACGCCCTTCACCCAATGCATGCCCCACTCTGACCGTGGTTGCCGAACTGATCCCCAGAGGAATCATGAATGCCATTGCTGCCACATTCAATGCCACTTGATGGGCAGCCACTTCAGTGACCCCAAGGGTTCCCATGAGCAGTGCCACAGCAGCAAACATGCCCACTTCTGCAACCAGGGAAACTGCAATGGGAGTTCCAACCTTGAGCATTTCTTTGGTTTTTTGCCAACACCTTGGCTCAGGAGGCGCAATCCATATGAAACGATAACGCTTGTGGAACCATATATAACCCAACAACAAGAACAACTGTAGCCACATCACCAACGCGGTAGCCCAGCCAGCACCTTCTGCACCCATTGCAGGCATCCCCAGTTTGCCAAACATGAACACCCAGTTCCCCAATACATTTGCTACTAACGCGATGAGTTGTATCACCATCATGGGTTTGGTGTAGCCGATACCCTCACTGAGAAAACGCAGCGCCAGATAACCGATAACCGCCGGTATGCCAAACGCCACAGCTTTCACATAGGCCGCTGCGACCAATGAAACCCCCTCATCCAAATGCAGCATGGACAAACCATGAGCCATCAAAACGATGCTGGTGACCGCAAAAATCGACAGCAACACCACCACCCTGCCTACTTGTTCCATCAGGTCACGAATAGCAGAGAAGCGTGCCGCCCCAAAATACTGGGATGTCATACTGGATACTGCCATCAGTAATCCCACACAAAACAGATAGGGAAGAATCCACAGATTGACGCCGACAGCAATAGCCCCCAGATCCAACGGCCCCAAGCGCCCTGCCATGACCGTATCGGTAAAGCCCATGGCAACCTGCGCCACCTGGGCAAGCACAATAGGACCTGCCAGACGGGCATTGCGATATAACTCCTTTTTTATCGATTTTCTATACATCTGCTTTCTTCAAAATGTCTTAAAAGTAAGTATCCCGCGGCAG
>CAYXOS010000282.1:0-2258 GCA_964467115.1 uncultured Sedimenticola sp. | reverse complement strand
GAAAAAGTCCTTCCATGGACTTTTTCAACCACGGAAGCGGAAAACGCGGTTTTCCACTTCCTTCATTTTCAATGGCTTACAGCCATCAAAAATGGTGGCACATCCATGTGCCACACACAGGCTGTCTTGCTATTGCAGCCAGCCGAAAACAACCAATAGCCAGGGTAATACGACTGCTGAGGTCATTGCAGACAATGCCATTGCCAATCCTGCAAAGGCACCCATCTCCTTGCTCAATTGGAATGCTCGGGCTGTTCCTATCCCATGCGCAGCAATACCAAAGGCAACACCTTTCACTGCATCATCTTTGAGCGAAAGCAACTTGAACAAGGTAGACCCCATTGTCGCACCGATAATTCCAGTTGCAACCACTAACACTGCAGTCAAAGAAGGCAAACCTCCGATTTGCTCTGATATCCCCATAGCAACCGGTGTTGTTACCGATTTTGGCGCCAAAGACATCTGAACCTCTCGACTTGCGCCCAACAACCAGGCAATTCCCACAGAACTGACCGCCCCAACGATTGCCCCCACGATCAAGGTAAGAAACAGGGGTAGCAGCCGCTCTTTGATCTTGGCACATTGCTGGTACAAGGGGACAGCCAGCGCTACGGTTGCGGGTCCCAACAGGAAATGCACAAATTGCGCTCCTTGAAAATAGGTGTCATAAGGAATATCGGTGAGCTGCAGGAAAACAATCAATGCTACGATTGCTGAAACCACGGGATTGAGCAAGGGATTCCGATTGAAACGAAGATATAAACGGTAACCCAAGTTGTATGCCAACAATGTCGCCGTCAATCCGATTAATGGCGATGTGGAGAGATACACCCATATGTCGGTGGTTCCATTCTCAACGGACATCTTTCGACTCCTTGGAAAACCAGGTGCTGGACAACTGCATCACCCATGCACTAACCACCAGAGTGACTACGGTTCCCAGTACTAACGCAGTAACAATAGGCAACCATTCATCTGCCAGCCGATTAAAGTACACCATCAACCCTACTCCAGCAGGCACAAAGAGTAGCGACAAATGGCTGAGCAGCCCTGTGGCTGCTTCATCTACAGCCGCCATATTGCCTTTCTTGAACCACAAGGTAATAAACAGCAATAACATGCCCAAAACCGGGCCGGGAATAGACCATTGCAGAAAGTGGACGCCAAACTCTCCGAGTAGTTGATAGAGCAGTAATAGGGTAATACCGTTGAGAAAAGTCATGGGTTATGTCCTGTTGAAACTGTGCTGCATACCCAGAAGTTTATCGGATACAACACCACTTGGCTGCAAATGCGCGAATCAAGACTTAACAGGCAGTTGAAAAACACCGTTTTTCGCTTCTGTGGTTGAAAAAGGCACCTCAAAATATTTTTTGTCACCCCTGCGTATGACACCAAGGATGGAGGAGGTAGAGCGAAGCAGGAAGCAGGAAGCCAGAACCGAGACTGAGGGGCTATTCTAATCAATGGATTATAGATTCTGGCCTGCGCCAGAATGACATTATTAGAGATGCCCTTAAAGCAGTCTGATGGGCTCTTCTTCAGTAAGCTGCAACAAACGCCCCGCCAGCTGCAATCCATATTCAGTAAACTGATCGAGATCACCAGGAAACTCATCTGACCCCATGTCTCTTACCTCATTCGCATAGATGACGCGCACATTGTAGCGTCCATTCTGTCGTTGGTTCGGCGGGTTTTCTTCCGAGGTTATGTACATCATCGGGTCAGTTTCAGAGACATCTACAAATGCCATAATATACTTATAGTTCTGCGGATCATTGCTCTGGATTTCTCCGAGAACCACTACGGAGAAATTGTCGATTTCATAACGTCTTTTTGGCACAGCCGTTTTTATATGTGGAACAGTCATAATAATTTTTCCTTGGTTGAAAAAGTCCAAGAAAGGACTTTTTCAACATCCTGTTAGAGAAGCGCTGAACACGAACCATTCCATCTCTGGACTAATACCTTAGTATTTTACTAAACTATTTCCCCCTGTTGCAAAAAAGGTTTGCAGTTTCCCAACCCAACACACATCCAACACCATGAGCGGAAAACCCGCTGACCTGGAAAATACCTTAAGGGTAACTCGAAAAATTGTTTTTTCGTCACCCCGGAGTAGACCGGGGTCTAGTCTAATCAATGGATTATAGATTCCGGCCTGCGCCAGAATGACATTATTAGAGATGCCCTTATAAAGTGTAATCCCCAAAATCCAATTTGCCCTCTATTTTAGAATATTATAATATACTGCTTTT
>CAYXOS010000281.1:0-2259 GCA_964467115.1 uncultured Sedimenticola sp. | reverse complement strand
TCATAGAACAGCCTGCCATTGTCTTTCTGCATGTACAGGGTTTGTGCTGCAGGTTTTTCGCTGCTGTCTTCCGTATAGAAACTCTCGGGCAGTTGAACGTTTTTTTCCAGTGCGACAATCGGCCTGGGAGGTGTCTTGATGCCGTACCCGTAGATGGTATGGGGAGCTGTGTAGTTCAGAAACAGGGCAAAGGGGCGTTTTGCAGGATCACTGGACATGGCGTCGAGAAATGCCAGGGCGTGCCGCGTCTTTTCCCTGTCGGGAATGGAGTCTCCGCCCTTGACGGTGCTGAACACGCGGGTATCATAGCCCTGTGCGTGCCTGCCCACTTCACCGAGATGCCATTTGCCGACATAGGCAGTCACGTACCCCGCAGGCTTCAGGTATTCGCCGATGGTCCTGAAGGAGTCGTCCAGGCGAGAAATACGCTGCCCCGCAGCATCGATGGAGCCCGTATTGCCCACAACCCTTGTCTTGTGGGGATAGTAGCCTGTATAGATACTCGACCGGCTGGGTGAGCACTGTGGCGAAGTCACGAAAGCCCGGGTGAACAGCGTGGATTCGCTGGCAAGCGCATCCAGGCTTGGGGTCGAGAAGAAGCTGTCTATTGCACCGAATGCCTGGTAGTGCTGCTGATCGGATACCACGAGGAGAATATTCGGTCTGGAAGTTTCTGAATCAGTCTCCCTGGAGCAACCCTGGAGCACAAACAGCATCAGGCAGACAGTAAAAATACGGAAAAAAGAAACACGGGGGGGTCTTGGCATAGTGAGGGTGGTCTGGCATCTGAAACTGCTTTGGATCAATCGATTTTAAGCGGTTTCTGTGCTGATGGGAAACACGCCGGGTTGCATGTCGCAGGGTGGCGTCATCTAACTATGACGCCACCAGCAGCATTCCGTGAAAAACGCCGTAAATACATCCATGTAGACTTGGCTGCGGCTTCTGTGCTGCAGACATTTTCACGGACTGCCACGGGTACCGTTTTCAATGATTTACCCTGATAGATGACAGGGTCCTGTTGCATGTCGCCCGGGTGCTCGCATTGCCGTGATGGCTTCGCGTATACTGAACCGGATTTTGACTTTTCATGACAACCGGCCATGCCTCATTCCACAACCTGGGATCCAGCAAGTATATCCACCACCTGGTTTGATTCACATTTCAACCATGCAGCAAGCCGTGTGCTCGACTGGATTGGTGCTGAACTGGATTTGCAAGCGGCGACGGCCATGATGGATTTCGGTTGTGGCGGTGGAATCACGACGCTGGGGGTGGCGCTGCGCCATCCGCAGATCAGGGTTCACGGCCTCGATATCGGTGACAAATTCCGCCAATTGCCTGGCCTGGCCAAAGAGCAATTGCATCTGCAGCATCTGCCGGACAACCTGCACTTTCATCAGATCGAGCCCCTTCAGGTTCTGGCGGAACATCATGCCGTCGATGCTGTGTTCAGCTGGTCGGTTTTCGAGCATGTGCCCCAGTCCCAGATACCCGTTATTTTCGCCGATCTGTATAACAGTCTGCACAAAGGCGGTTTGTTTTTCCTGCAGATCGAACCTCTGTACTACTCACCCTGGGGCTCGCATCTGAGACGCTTCATCGATGTGCCCTGGGCGCACCTGCTCTGGCCGGTGGAACAGCTTCGGACAGCCGTCATGCAATACAGCGGAGATATTCCGCCTCAGCACCAGGGACACCAGTTCCGTGAGCGGAACATGGATGATTTCAAGCGCTTTCACCTGGGCGAGTTCGACAGCCTGAATCGCATTACTGCAAACCAGGTAGCGGCCCTGGTTCAGGAAGCAGGGTTCGAGATTGTCCGTGAACAGCGTCTGCGTATGGACATCGCTGTTCCGGACGAATTGCTGGAGCGCTATCCGGAAGAAGACCTGCAAACCAACGGGATCCTGCTGTTGGCAAGGAAACCACCGGCGTAGTTTCAATACTCTGTTGTCAACCCGGCGAGCAAGAATGCGGGGTCAATAAGTATCAGGCGGTCAGCCGTTGATCGTCACTCTTTGCACAAATGCGACAGCGGTTTTCTTCCGCCAGTGGGTTGTCCTCTGGCAGGTGAAAAGGGTTGCCGCATTGGATGCAATGCTTTTCCGCCAGGGGGATGCGGTTCCGCTCTGCGGATGCCCAGGCCATGGGGTGGATGGCGTCCTCGTTGCAGATATCGGCGCAGATATTGCAGCCGGTACAGTATTTTTCCTCGATGAGATAAGCTGCTTTCCCGTCGCTGTTGCTCAACTGCAA
>CAYXOS010000280.1:0-2270 GCA_964467115.1 uncultured Sedimenticola sp. | reverse complement strand
TTCCTTAATTTCCACTAATCCGTGAATTTGCCGGGGTTGCGTTGCGAGCCTTTCTCCATCAGCATCCTTGCCATGGACAGTCATGATAATTTATTGCGGGAAGCCCGTTTTGCACAGTTGGGTGAGCCTTTTTTCAGTCAGGTTCAGCCTGAACCCCTGACCGCACCCTATCTAATAAGCAGCAATCCTGAAGCAGTACGACTGTTGGGTCTGCAGCAGGAAGATTTGAATAGCCAGAAGCTGATACGCTGGTTTTCGGGAACCGAATTGCCCCCCGGGGCGAATCCTTTGGCAATGTTGTATGCCGGACATCAATTCGGACACTTTGTACCTCAATTGGGTGATGGTCGTGCCTTGTTGCTGGGAGAAATGCAGGATACCCAGGGACAAGCCTGGGAAGTACAGCTAAAAGGTGCGGGAATCACCCCATACTCGCGACGGGGTGATGGCAGGGCAGTGCTACGTTCCACCATCCGCGAATATCTCTGTTCCGAAGCCATGCATGGCTTGGGTGTTCCTACCACCCGTGCCCTATGCATAACAGGCAGTGATGATGAAGTGTACAGAGAGCAGATCGAGTCCGCTGCGGTACTGGTTCGTTTGGCGCCCAGTCATGTGCGTTTTGGCTCTTTCGAGGTTTTCTACTATCGGGATCAGTACGATAAATTGCGACAACTGGCAGATCATTTGTTGCAATATCATTTCCAGTCGCTAAAAGATGAACCCGAGCCTTATCTTGCTTTGTTTTCTCAAGTGGTTGAAAAAACAGCAACTTTGATTGCTCAATGGCAGTTGCTGGGATTTTCTCACGGCGTCATGAATACAGACAATATGTCCATACTGGGCTTGACCCTGGATTATGGTCCCTTTGGGTTTCTGGATGCTTATGACCCTGACTATATCTGCAATCATTCAGATCATGAAGGGCGCTATGCCTTTTCCAGACAACCTGCTATTGGGCAGTGGAATCTGACTTGTTTGGCACAGGCGATGTTGCCTTTGTTTTCCGAGGATGTGCCCCAGGCTGTTGAACTTGCCCAGGAAGCGCTTCAGGGTTATGAATCGGCTTTCATGCAAACCTATACTTCAGGTATGCGAGCAAAACTGGGTTTGCAGCAACAGCAGGCGCAAGATCACGCATTGGTCACGGATTTGTTACAGCGTATGCAGGTAAACAATGTAGATTACACTCGATTCTTTCGCAGGTTGGCAGACTTTAAAGTGGCAGACAAAGGACAATCCAGCAAAGCTGCAGATGAATTTGTTGATCCTGGGGCATTTTATCAATGGGGGCAAGATTATTCCCAGCGTTTGCAACAGGAACAAAGTCAGGATGACATTCGGGGAATGGAGATGGCAAAAACCAACCCGAAATACATTCTGCGCAACTATCTGGCACAAAAAGCCATCGAAAAAGCCCAGCAAAAGGATTATTCAGAAATCGACCGATTGCTACAGGTGCTTAGCCAACCCTTTGAAGAGCAGCCGGAATATGAAGAATACGCAGCACTGCCGCCAGACTGGGCGAGTAAAATTGCTGTCTCTTGTTCCTCGTAACAAGGTAAAAATCCCTTTTTATTTGGCAGGAAATAAAAAACCTTCCTTGGTGAAATATAATGTCTTTGATATTCAATTGCTTATGTTTTTATGCTGACCAAATAACGGGAACTTGTCACAGTTTCAATGGGTTTTACAAAAGAACTGAAACAGTAGCGGAAACTTTTTCAGAACCCTCCGGTCTTAATTGGCAGACGTTAGAAACGTTGAGTCGTCCCCCTCCCTTGACGACTCGCCGGTCTATCCGGCATCAAACCCCGAAGCTTGCCCCCCCTCTGGCTTCGGGGTTTTTCTTTTTGTGGAATATATCCCTTATAACCTGAGGGTCCCTGTCCCCCTACGTATTGCCACTGATTCTGGTAGATGCCGTAGATACCTTCCATTGATTGATTTTGTCTCTGTTTGATGATGGTGTTGCTATCAACCAGATAACATCTGGGACATTTTGGTGACAAACGCCGGCTTCGCTCTCTGTGGCTGGCAGCGGAAAGACAAGGGGAGAAACATAGTGGTTTCTCATGCAGCAACAATTGAGTTGTAGCGTAGTGCATATGAAGACAAGCATATGGATAGCATTGTATATTCTTATGCCGTACTATCAACCAACATGTAGCCAATAGTTATTGATCTATTGGGCACCTCGAAAAATTGTTTTTTTGTCACCCCGGCGTAGGCCGGGGTCTATTCTAATCAATGGGTTATAGATTCCGGCG
>CAYXOS010000279.1:1637-2298 GCA_964467115.1 uncultured Sedimenticola sp. | reverse complement strand
TTCTAAGACCTCAGCTCGAGGCCGAGGTGTAGAAGCGCAGCGCGACGCGCCAGAAGGCGCGGGCGAGCAGGAAAAAACACGCCGCCACGGCGAAGAGCCCCGCGACCCCCGCACCCGAAGAACGACCCAGCGCCAGCTCGGCGGGCGCGGTGGTCATGAAGTAGACGGGCAGTACGTAGGTCATGAAGAGGCGGAAGGGTCGGGCGTAGGCCTGCACCGGGTACTGGGCGCTCCAGATCATGGAGCTGAGGAAGAAGACGACGTTGAAGATCTTGACGAACCAGATCGAGGTGGTGGCCAGCAGGAAGGCCAGCGCGTAGGCGAGCAGCAACGCGGCCGCGGCCGCGGCCGCGAGCACCAGCCAACCCACGGCGGAAAGGCCCGAGGCCGAGCCCGCGTAAGCAAGAACGGCGAGCGCCAGAACCATGTAGGGCAGCCCCACCAACCCGACCTGCTGCACGCTCATCCAGAACTGGCTGTCCACCGGTTTGAGCAGTACGAAGTCGAGGGTGCCGTCCTGCACGATCTCCGAGATGCGCCGCAGGTTGGGCTGGAAGACGAGGATGAAGAAGGCGTCCACCAGCTGCGCGAGCCCCAGCACCAGCAGCGCCTCCTGCCAGCGCCAGCCGCCCAGGTCGTAGCCGTTGGCGTAGAAGAGGTA
>CAYXOS010000279.1:0-1627 GCA_964467115.1 uncultured Sedimenticola sp. | reverse complement strand
GCGAAGGCGGCGCGGTACTCCATGCGCGCGGCCGCCGAGGCGACCCAGAAGATGCCGGCCAGCCTCAGGTAGCGCACCCTCAGGCTCCCATGGCGCTGAAGCGCCGCCGACCCGCACGCCAGAGCAGACGCGCGAGCCCGAAGAAGAACAGCGTCCAGACCCCCAGAACGGCGAAGCCCCCCGGGTCGACGGGCTCGAGCCCCGACCAGTACGAGGCCGGCAGGTAGATCAGGTGGGGAAAGGGGGTGTAGTAAACCGCCCGCTGCACCGCCTCGGGGTAGAGCGAAAGCGGCGCGAGCATGCCCGAGAAGAAGAGCACCAGCACGTACCAGAGCTCGAAGATCTCGGTCGCGTCCTCGAACCAGAACGAAAGCAACCCCACCGAGTAGGCCACCAGGAAGCTGAGCAGGAAGGCCAGCGTACTGGCGGCGAGGCCGAGGAGCAGCGGAACCCAGCCGGGCCAGACCAGCGCTCCCGGAAAGAGCAGCGCGAAGATCAGCCCGATCAAAGCGAGCAAGGGCAGGCGCACACCGCGCTCGGCCACGTGGTCGGCGAAGATCCTCCAGGCGGGGTCGAGCGGCTGCAGCAGCTGGAACGAGAGCTTGCCGGTGCGCACCCAGTCGCTGAAGGTCCAGTTCGCCCAGACGATGCTGAGCTGGCGCGCGATGAAGACCGCGAAGAAGTAGCGTTCGTACTCGCCCGCGCTGTACCCGGTGTGCCCCTGGCACGCCGCCTCGCTCCAGGCGGCCATGAAGAAGAACGGGATCAGCCCGCCCAAAATCCAGAAGCCGATCTCGGCCCGGTACTCGAGCATGTAGGCGAAGTAGACCGTCAGGAAGGTGCGCGCCTTGACCGCCAGGAAGCTCACACCGCCCCCTCCGCGAAGATGCGGCCGATGACCTCTTCCAAAGGGGGCTCTTCGACGGCCAGGTCGAGCACCGGAAGCTGCTCGAGCAGCTGCGCGACCACCCGCGTCAGCGCCTCTTTCCTGACCAGCAGCCGCACCGAGCGCCCCTTCACCACGGCCTCGCCGTAGGCCTCCAGCCGTTCCCGGGCGACGGGCCGGGCCAGGTCGAGCTGCACCTCGCGGTAGGGGGCGAACCGTTCCACCAGCCCCGCCAGCGCCCCGTCGTAGAGCAGGCGCCCCTCGTGGATCAGGATCACCCGCTCGGCCAGGGCCTCGATGTCGGCCATGTAGTGGCTGGTGAGCAGCACGGTGGCGCCCTCCTCGCGGGCGTAGCCGCGCACGAAGTCGCGCACCGCGACCTGCGCGTTCACGTCGAGGCCCAGCGTGGGCTCGTCGAGGAAGAGCACCTTCGGCTGGTGCAGCAGCGAGGCCAGCAGCTCGGCCTTCATCCGCTGCCCCAGGCTGAGCTTGCGCACCGGCTGGTTGAGGATGTCGTCGATGGCCAGCATCGCGGCAAAGCGGTCCACGCGCCTTCGGTACTCGGCCTCGGGAATCTCGTAGACCGCGGCGTTGATGCGCAGGGTGTCGAGCACCGGCAGGTCCCAGATCAGCTGCGCCTTGTTGCCCATGACCAGGGTGATCTGCTTGAGAAAGGCCGCCTTGCGGTCCTGCGGCCGAAAACCCAGCACCTCCGCGTGTCCCGAGGTGGGGTAGAGCAGG
>CAYXOS010000278.1:0-2311 GCA_964467115.1 uncultured Sedimenticola sp. | reverse complement strand
AAGGAGCAGTCATCTTGTCCCAAGTAGACCAGTTTGAAAGTGTTTTCCGTTCTGCGCTAAAAGACTTTTATACCTATGAAACGGTAAAGTTCAGCGCTGTATTGTTGATTACAGACCTGGATAAAAATGAATCTGAAGCGTTCCGGCAAAAGACACAAGATTTTCTGCAACACACCCGCGGTATCGTTAGCTCAGATTTTTTTCTGATTTGCGGAAACGATTTCAGTACCACGGCAGACCTTCTACAGCAGATTGAACAGCATCAACCCGATCTTGTCATCACTTATCGGAATCTGCACAGCAATGCATGGCGCTTTCCACATTCACTCGGGGAGCATCTGGATGTCTTACTACAGAAAACCATGATTCCAGTCATGGTACTACCTCATCCCAAGGCAGGGTATAAGGCGGAACACGCGCTTCAGGACACTTCAGAAATCATGGTGGTTACTGATTTACGGGCAGTCAATGATCATTTGATCAATCATGCTGTTGCCTTTTCTCAACCTCAGGGCAATCTCTATCTGTCACATGTAGAGGACAAGCGCATTTTTGAACGCTATGTTGACGCTATCTCAAAAATTGATGTGCTGGATACGGAGTTGGCACGAACTCGTTTGGCAGAACAATTATTGAAGGAACCAGAAGACTATTTTCATTCCTGTGCCGAAGCACTGCATGAACAATTTCCCCAGTTGAATGTCTTGTCGATGGTGATGTTTGGGGAATTGGTGAAAGAATATCGTCATCAAATTGAGTCAAGACAGCTGGATTTACTGGTTCTCAGTGCCAAGGATGAACGACAGCACGCCATGCACTCCGTCGCCTATCCCCTGGCGGTAGAACTGCGACAAATCCCCTTGTTGATGCTGTAAGCAGGTTTTAGTTATGGAAAATGCTCACCACATGGTTTCTGCAGGTACAACCTATCTGTTTGCAATCATTCTCATTGCCATGATTGTCGCCCTTGCACTGGAAGAGAAACTGCACGCAAAAAAATCACTCATCGTTGGTTTTTTTGCTGTCGGCAGCCTGCTGCTTGCATCCATATTTGGCTTTATGCCTTTTGGCGACATCATTATTCCCGGCGGACAGCGTCTGCACATGCCCATTTACATCGAAGCCGTTGATTGGGAAGTCATCGCCATAATTATTGGCTCCAGCCTGTTTGTCGATGTTACTTCCCGCTCTGGATTATTCAGTTGGGTTGCCATCAAATTGACCAAGGCATCCAAAGGAGACCCGCTTAAACTACTATGGTATTACGGCGGCATGACAGTGTTGTTCTCAGCGGTTCTCAACAATGTAACTGCCATGATTATCGTAGGCTCTTTGACTGGCGTTTCACTTAAAAAACTTAAACAAAACAGATTGCTACTGGGCTTTCTTCTAATCGAAGGACTATTGACCAACATTGGCGGGCTACTCACATTGATCAGCTCCGTACCCAATATCATCGTGGGGAACGCTGCCAATATCAGCTTTGTGAGCTTCTTTATTACTGCCAGCCCATATGTGTTGATCGCTACCATCGCCACCCTGCTGCTGGGAGCAAAGCTGTTCAATATTCAGTCGCTACAATCATCGGTGGAACGCGAACAAGCTGCCAAACTTATCAACAGTTTCGACGAAACAGACGGCATACGCAGCGATTCTTTTTTCTGGTTTTCCGCTGTTGCACTGACTGCCTTTATTCTTGCCATCGCCACCACATCCATCACCCCAGTGATCAAGGATCTGGGCATGGGTTTTGTTGCCATGACCTTTGCTGTTCTTGTATTGGCAAAATTCAAACATGGCGTCAGTGAATTTTATGAATCCATAGATTGGGATTTGATCTTGTTCTTCATGTCACTTTTTGTAGTCATCAATGTCATGGAGCACGCACAAGTGTTGGCACTGATCGGCAAAGCCGTCGCCTGGATGATTGGGGATGGGGTGAGCAACTTGGGAACGACTGCTTTGCTACTGTCTTCATCGCTATTCAGCTCAGTAACCGATAATATTCCCTTGGCGGCAATGCTGGCAAAAATCCTGGTTAGTCTGGAGATACCAGGTGACTCGTCCCTATGGTGGGCAGTGGTGTTTGGTGCCAATCTGGGAGGAAATATCACCCCTATTGGCAGTGCTTCAACCTTGGTTGCCGTTACCATTATTCACAAATACCAGCTCAAATTGTCGTTTGGCGAATTCATTAAGCTGGCGCTCCCCTTTGCCGTCATGCAAATTCTGTTGGCAATAGCTTACGTCTTGATGTTGTGAGCCTGCTAACAGCAACTGTTGAAAAAGTCCTTCCATGGACTTTTTCAAC
>CAYXOS010000277.1:0-2312 GCA_964467115.1 uncultured Sedimenticola sp. | reverse complement strand
TGAACGATTTTTCACCACAATCTGCTCGCGCCAGAATCAATCAGAGCTTCCCTAGGGAAGCGCCGATCTATTCACCATCAGAGTATTCTTGTTACTTCAGCAAAAGAGTTGGAATGCGCTCTGATATGTTTTGTTATCAGGCTACAGGATGGGCGTAGAAAATATGTGAAGAGACTATGAATAAATTGTGTAGCTTATATAACTTATTGTTTTTCGAGGGTTAATTTTTCTTGCTCCAGGTGTCGGAGTCAAATCTCCGTAAGTCATTGAATTTGCGTACCATCACCCTGATTTGACTCCACCCCCTCACTTTCAGCAATTTCCAGGGCTTCAGAGGCTTCCAGCCAAATGCTCTCTTGTTGCTCGCATTGTTGGTCGATATGTGTTTTTTCTTCCATGAGTTGTTTCAACTGTTCCTTGTTGGCAGCGTCATACAGACTGTTGTTTGCCAGACGGGATTCCAATTGTTGTTGTTGCAGGTGTAACTGTTCCAGCTTTTTTTCTGCGTTGCGGACTTTGGTTTTCAAGGGTTGCAAGGCTTTGCGTCGAGCGGCTGCAGCTTGTTTTTGTTGTTTGCGGTTTCCGTTGTTTGTAGTTGTTCTATCATCAGAACAAGCGGTATTTTGAGCGGCAAGCCAAGAAGGGTAGTCGTCCAGGCTACCCTCAAATTCCTGTACCTTTCCGCCGTGTACCATCAGTAATTCATCAGTGCTGACGCGCAGTAAATGCCGGTCGTGAGAAACAATGACCATGGCACCACTAAAATCCTGCAAGGCAGAGGCGAGTGCCTGGCGCATTTCAAGATCCAGATGGTTGGTAGGTTCGTCCAGCAACAGCAAATTGGGGCGACGGTAAATAAGCAGTGCCAGTGCCAGGCGTGATTTTTCACCACCAGAAAAAGGAGCGGTTTTCTCCAGCGCCTTGTCACCGATGAAACCAAAACTACCGAGGTAATTCCGTAGTGCCTGTTCTCTGGCCAGAGGGTCAAGCTGGGTGAGATGTTCCAGGGGCGAATGCTCGGGATGGAGTTGCTCTACCTGGTGTTGGGCAAAATAGCCGATTTTCAAATCCTGAGCCGTTTCCAGCTTTCCTTGCATCAAAGACAATTCCCCTGCCAGTAATTTGATGAACGTGGATTTTCCTGCACCGTTGGGGCCAAGCAAACCAATGCGGTCGCCGGGGGAAATACTCATGCTTACTTCGGAAATAATGGGTGTCTGCTTATAACCTGCTGCGGCTTCATCGAGTCGCAATAATGGGTTGGGGTTTTTCTCGGGCGCAAGGAAACTGAAGTGGAAAGGTGAATCAACATGGGCGGGGGCGATGACCTGCATCCGTTCCAATGCTTTTAGGCGGCTCTGCGCCTGACGCGCTTTGGTCGCTTTGGCGCGAAACCGATCCACATAGGATTGAATATGGGCGATTTCACGTTGTTGTTTGGCATGAGCCGCCTGTTGATTGGCAAGTTGTTCAGCACGAATCCGTTCGAAAGCGCTGTAGTTGCCACTGTATAAAGTGAGCTGCTGTTGTTCGATATGGGCGATATGATTGGTCACTGCATCCAGAAACTCCCGGTCGTGGGAGATAAGCAACAAGGTGCCAGGGTAGCGGCGCAGCCAGGTTTCCAACCAGATAACGGCATCCAGATCGAGGTGGTTGGTGGGTTCATCGAGTAACAATAAATCTGAACGGCAGATCAGGGCGCGTGCCAGGTTGAGACGCATACGCCATCCCCCGGAGAAGCTGGTGACAGGAAGGTTTTCATCGCCTGGTTTGAAGCCCAGACCATGGAGCAATTGTCCGGCACGACTACGTGCCTGATAGCCCCCAATGCTTTCGAACTGACCGTGCAGCAGTGCCAGTTGGTGCCCGTCACCTTTCGATTCAGCTTCGGTGATTTTTGCTTCTACTTGTCGTAATTCCTGGTCACCATCCAACACATATTCCAGTGCCGAACGGCTATCCTGTGGCGTTTCCTGAGCTACCCAGGCGATTACCCATTCCCGCGGTAGCTTCAGATCTCCTGCATCTGCGTGCAACTTACCCAATATGAGGGCGAAAAGACTGGATTTTCCAGTGCCGTTGGCGCCAGTAATACCGACCTTTTGTCCGGGGTGGATCTGAAAACTGGCGTCGTCGAACAACAGTTTGTTGCCACGTCGAATACTGAGATTCTGAAAATGAAGCATAGGTTGATTGGTTGAGTCTGCAGAGCCAACCATGATACCTGAGAAGGCGCTGGGAGTTGAGCTTTTGCGGATGTGTCCCACATCGGATTGTGATAATCTCAAAAGACATGATAAATTGAATAA
>CAYXOS010000276.1:0-2335 GCA_964467115.1 uncultured Sedimenticola sp. | reverse complement strand
GGTCGGGGTGAGTCCACCGGGCAGGCTCGCCGGGTCGAGGGTGACGGTGAGGGCGGTGTCGTTGGGCAGGTCGCTGAACACGTACTCGCCGTCGGCGTTGGTCGTGGTGGTGAGGGTGGTCGTGCCGCGTCCGTTGAAGTCGGTCCACGAGACGCTCAGATCGACCCCGGGGATGCCGGGTTCGCCGGGGTCCTGAATGCCATCCCGGTCGATGTCCCACCAGACGCGATCGCCCAGGGCACCTTTGGGGCGTGTCATGGGCAGGTTGTTGAGCGCAACCTCCGGATCGCCCGGCTCCAAATCGAAGGTGAGGTAGTAGGGGTTGTTGGCGCAGGTGTAGTCGTCCAGATAGCCATTATCATCCCCATCGTCGGAACCCAATTCGTAGGGATCGGGTTGACCGGTGGGGTCCAGTGGAGGCGGGTCCTGAGATGGGCAGTTGGGGCTCAGTTGGTAACCAGGAGGTGGCGTAACAGTCATGGTGTACACGCCGGGCGTGCCATCTGTGAAGAATCGGTAGGTGCCATCGCTGCCATCTTGGGTGATGACGATCTGACCGGGCCCCTCCACGGCGATGGAACCGTCTGGGAGAATCTCGCCCGTATCTTCATCGTAGATGAAGCCGGCAGGATCAAACATGACGGGCGTGGGATCGTCTTCACCAGGATCGCCGGGATCCCCATTGCCCGAGGGATCGGGATCCACATGGTTATCCGAGGCGTCTTGCACGGTCGTACCTTCGGGGCTCTTTGCCGTGGCAATGGCCTGGTTGTAGAAGGGCCCTTTGTTACTGCCAGGCGTTACCGTGGTAGTCAGGGTGATCACGCCGCCGACCCCTATGTTCAAGACATCGGTGCCTGCCAAGAGGTTGGTGTCCGTGGAGCCATCATATCCCGCGTTGACCGTGAAGTCAGAACTGGTGGGGGCGGCGCTGTCGACTATGATGCCGGCAAAGGTTTGGGTGAGATCATCGATGACCTGGACGTCGCTCAAGGTCACATCACCCAGGTTTACCACCCGGAGGGTGTAAACCACCGTGTAGGTGCCATCGCCATTGTCCGTGACGTGATGTACCCGTTTGGCAATGCCGATGGCGGGACGTTCGAGTGAAATCGTTGCGCTGTCCTGGTCGTCCTCGTTGGGATCGTGGTTGTTGGGCGTGGAGTCGGTGTCGGCCTGATCCGCGGCCTTGACCTCGGCGGTGTTGGTGTACTCGCCCGAGGCGTTGACTGTGGCCATGATGTGCAGGGTGGCGGAGGCGCCGTTGTTGAGGGCGCCCACGCTCCACTCACCGTTGGTGTGGTTGTAACTGCCTCCGCTGTCATCCGAGACGTAGGTATAGCCCGAAGGCAGGGTGTCGGAGATAACCACGCCCGTGGCATGGCTGGGGCCGCTGTTGGTGACGGTGATGGCAAATGTGACGGGATCTCCCACGTGGGGGGTTGTGGGTGTGACGGTCTTGCTCAGGCTCAGGTCGATGAGGGAACTGACCGTGACGTCCTCATCATCTTCGGGATCTTCGCCCGGAGGGGTGTCGTCGTCCTGGCCCTGGGTCCCATCATCGTCGATGATTGGATAGTTGGATGCTACTGCGTAGGCAGAGTTGTCGTATGTGCCGGGCGTGAGAGAGGGGGCCGTAGCTGCCAGGAAGGTGACGGTGACCGCACCGCCGGCATTGATGGTCCAATGCCCCCACGTGGGAACGGTGTCTCCCGCGGATGGTGCGAGCGTGTTGGTGCGGGTGGCGTTGGTTTGGGTGATGGTAACTGTGCTGGCGTAGGAAAAGCCACTGGGGAGGGTGTCGCTGATGGTGACTCCCGTGGCCGCGTCCAGGCCTGCGTTGGATACGGCGATGGTGTAGGTGACCTGTTGCCCCGCATATACGGTGGGGGTTGTCGTGTCCTTATCGATAAGCATGCTGGGCGCTTCAATGGTTACCAGATAATCTTCGACTTCGCCATCGGGCGCCGCTCCCTCTGGCCCTAGTGTGGCGTTGGTGCTGAGGCGGATGCGGAGACCTACTGGCTGGTTCACCACTGCATTCGCGGGGACAGGGAAGGGGAGGTTGACCACGCTGCCATTGGCCCCAGGAGCCACGGTAGCGGTGATGGCCTCGCCGGTATCAGCAAAGTCACCGTCGCCGTTGTAATCCATGAATCCATAGAGGGTGGCAGTGATGGCGCTGGTATTGGTCACGGTTACGGGCACGGAAACGGTCTGTCCTGCGGTGAACTTGGGGATGATGACGCCGTCTTCGTCGTCGCCGTTGCCCGAGCCCACACCTACGGGCTGATCATCATCAGTGGCATTGCCTGTGTCATCTACGCCATCCACA
>CAYXOS010000275.1:0-2350 GCA_964467115.1 uncultured Sedimenticola sp. | reverse complement strand
CGCTGGTTCACTGCGATTGCATCTTCCCTTTCCAGGGCATGAATCACCCGTGAGAAAGTTTCCGGGGTCAAATTCAGCAAGGAAGCGGTATTTGCTTTGGTATCCGGTAGCATTATCGACAGCTCTTTGTCACCAAAACGACGTTTTTGTTCAATTTCGCGTAACAAATAACCGATAACCCGTTCTCTGGAGGTGAGGAGGCAGAACGCCTCCATATCTGCAAACATACTGCATAATCGCTTCGCCATACTGTGCAGCATCATATCTGCCGCACGGCGATTGCTACCCAGCACTTCATGAAATACGGAGGAAGACACGTACAACATGCGGCTATTGATCAATGCTTGTGAATAATACGGCCACTGCGCGTTGGCGAGCACCACCGATTCCCCAAAGCTTTGCAGATTGTGCACAATTTCCACAATCTTCTCTGTTCCCCGGGAGGAAATAAAAGCGAGTTTTATCCTTCCATCCAGTACAAAGTAGAATCCATCTGCCGTATCGCCTTTTTGAAACAAGCGACTGCCTTTTTTTATATTTACTTCCTTGGACCCTTTCGACAAGGTAAAGAGAAGATCAGAATCAAGATTCTGAAAAATCGACATACGACTCAATACACCTGATATGGTTAACGCATCCATCACACTTGCCTCGAATACAAGGTAAAGGAGCCTCTGTCCAAGCATTGAACTGGCATCTCGTATCTGAAAACATCGACAACGTAGTAAATGCTTTTAGCTGCAAACTTTACGTTATTCTCAAATCTATCAGTTACTTTCTGCTTTGTTCAAATTTATTCAGCGGTTCCCTAAAGACCAAAGCTTTGCCTTACTCCGACCTATAAAACACTACTCTTGAGGTGGAACGTACCGCAGGCTCGAATATATTTTTCTTATGTTGTATTTTTACTCCTAATAACAAGGTATAGCATTGATATTTCGCAAAATTCGACCTGAACCCTGAACATCATCCAAAAATCATCTACCGATATTGTTGTCACACAAAAAAGGGGAACAATGCAACATTGCTCCCCTCTTCTACACTTACATTGCTGCCCTGTCTATTTGGCGGGCTGTGCAGGTGCTTTGGGTTGTGCTGGCGCAGGGGGCGCTACAGGTGGCGCATACCCATAAGGAGCATACCCGTAATAGGGGGGTGGATAATAGCCATATCCATAGTAATCATTGTAGCGATTATAGCCATAACCGCGACCATAACTGGAACCTCTGGCATTTCCACTGAAACCAAAACTGAAATCGCCGGAACCGTCGCCCCAACCATCCCAGGCATCATCCCAGGCATTGTTCCAGTTGTTGTTATTCCAGCCACGGTCATTCCAGGGACCACCCCACCAAGCGGATGCAGATGCTGAAGCGGCCAGCATCGCAGCAACCGCAGCAACTTTGAATACTTTTTTCATGATCATCTCTCCAATTGAATGAAACACAGTCCGAAAGGCTTTCAAGCCTTCCATTGTGGGAACCGCTGCTCAAACCACGGAAACTACGATGTCCTGAACCAGTGATTCCTGCGAAAACCCGATACGACGTGGGATTTCTAGTTTTAGTATTTGCCTTTTTACTAATAGAGTCAATCGATCTTGTCAATGCCAAAAGCGCACTCAATAGAACTATTCAATAAAAAAATCATCATCCTCAGAAAGTGGGGGATTGCCATCGAACACCAGATGCTGTCTGCGCTGTAGATAGGAATCCCGCACGAAACTATAGGGATCTAATGCCGCCGATTGCAATATGAGACTGGCCTTTAACAGATCAGCTCGACGGTCAACATAGCGAATGCCATACAAGGACCAACTGATGGTGGCGCTATCGATACGTGTATAGATGGGGTTGACCACCCAGTCTCCGGCAAACCCAATCCCATCCCGCACGCTGCTCGGACCAATCACGGGCAGCACCAGGTAGGGGCCACTGGAAAAACCCCATTTCCCGAGGGTTTGCCCAAAGTCTTCTTCATGTTTTTCCAGCCCCATGTCCGTCGCCACATCCAAAAAACCCAACAAGCCCAGGGTACTGTTGATGCCAAACCTTCCAACATCTGAAAGCGCATTTCCGAACTTGAACTGCAATAAATTGTTCAATGCGATCTGCACATCATCCAGATTCGAGAAAAAACGACTGATACCTCGATCCACTGGCGCAGGTGTAATTGCCTGATACCCTTTGGCAAGGGGGCGAGCCACATATTCATCGAGTTTGTCGTTGAACTTGAACATGGGGCGATTAAATGACTCCCAAGGATCTGCCTGGTTCTCACTCATAGAGGCACAACCAGACAACAGCAAGCTGGCCACCAGCAACCACAGCAAGCTATTGATAGATATACC
>CAYXOS010000274.1:0-2365 GCA_964467115.1 uncultured Sedimenticola sp. | reverse complement strand
TATTTTACGATAGCATTGATTATCGTGAAGAATGGCGAAAATGCCGCATTAGCATCAAGGGGGCTCCAGAGAATCAGGGCGGAACAGGTGATCGAGGTTTTGGCATACCCGCGTGCACAACCGCACAGGGGTGCAACGAACCTGGCAAACCTGTCCGTGACTGCCTCGACAGCTCCTCAGGCAACAAACCAAACAAGGGAAGCCCAATGAAAAGAATCAGCCGTCTTTTTCTCACCGCATTACTGATTGCCGGCATCAGCGGTATCGTTCTGGCAGCAGATGATCTCATCAATCCAAAACACCCTGATCGATATGTGGTTAAGAAGGGCGATACCCTCTGGGACATATCCGCAAGATTCCTGCGCAAACCCTGGCTGTGGCCGGAAATCTGGCAGGTCAATCCCCAGATAAAGAACCCCCATCTGATCTACCCCGGCGATGAGCTGGAGCTGGTCTATATCGACGGCAAGCCCCGTCTGCGTGTCGCCAGCCATGGCCCCCTCAAGCTGTCACCCGGCATCCGCTCCAACCCACTGGGCAGAGCCATCCCTGCTGTACCCATCGACGCCATTGCACCTTTCCTGACCCGACCGCTGGTAGTCGACAAGAACGAGCTGGAGCACAAGCCGTACCTGGTCGCCTTTGCCGACGAGCACCTGGCGGGTGGCGCGGGCCAGCGCATCTATGTGCGCGACATTCCCACCTGGGACAATAAAAAATTCGATATCCTTCGTGCCGGCCCCGCCTACAAGGACGGTGACACCGGCGAAGTGCTGGGCTACGAGGCCCTGCTCACCGGCATCGGCACCCTGCAACGCACCGGCGATCCTGCCACCGTGCTCCTCGACGCCACCAAGACCGAAGTGCTGGTCGGTGATCGCGTACTTCCCACCGAGCCGGAAGTCATGGCTACGGATTTCTACCCACACGAGCCCAAGCAGGAAGTGAAAGGCAATATTATCGCCATGCTCAACGGCTTCACCCAGATCGGCCAGTATGATCTGGTGGTGCTGGACCGCGGCCTCAACGACGGTATCGATACAGGCACCGTGCTGCAGGTGAACAACCGCGGCGAGACCATCCCCGATCACGTGGCGCGCGATGCACGCAACCTGATCCCCGATGTCGCCGAGTACATTGACGACCGGCTGCTCATCCACGAAGTAGAAGGGAATGGCTGGGAGAAAAAATCCCGCTGGGAAACGGTCACCCTGCCCGATGAGGCGGCAGGCCTGCTGATGGTATTCCGCAGTTATGACCGCGTGAGCTTCGGCATCATCATGCATGCCAAACGCGCCATGCATGTCCACGACCGCATCGTCAATCCCTGACCTTTCCGAACAGGAACTGCGTGCCTGGCTGGCGTTGATACGCCTGCCGGGCATTGGTCCTGCAACGCTCAACCCCCTGCTGCGCGATGGCGTGACGCCACGGAAAATGCTGCAGCAACCCCCTTCACAACTCAGCGAACGCCTGCGCGGCCTGCTGCGGAATCCCGACTGGGAACAGGTGGATACGGACCAGCAATGGCTGGAATCTCCGGACTGCCATTTCATACCGCTGACCTCCCCCCGCTACCCGGAAGCCCTGGCAGACCTGGCGGACGCGCCTTTGGGGCTGTTCGTTCTCGGCCAGCTTTCCAGCCTGAATACGCCACAGATCGCCATGGTGGGCAGCCGCAATCCCAGCCGGGGTGGCGAACAGACCGCCCGGGAATTCGCCCGCCACTTTGCCCGCAGCGGCATTGCCGTTACCAGCGGCCTGGCCCTGGGCATCGACGCCGCCAGTCACCGCGGAGCCCTGTCAGGCGGTGGCCCCACCCTCGCCGTCATGGCGACCGGGCTGGATCGAGTCTATCCCGCCAGCAACAGAGAACTGGCCCACGAGATTGCGGACAAGGGCGCTCTGGTCTCCGAGGTCCCCCCGGGCACCAGCCCCAGACGCGGGCATTTTCCCCGCCGCAACCGCATCATCAGCGGCCTTTCCCTGGGCGTGCTGGTCGTGGAGGCCGCGCTGAAGAGCGGTTCCCTGATCACAGCCAGGCTGGCCGGCGAACACAACCGCGAAGTGTTCGCCATCCCCGGCTCCATCCACAACCCTCTGGCCAGAGGCTGTCACCGCCTGATTCGCGAAGGCGCCAAACTGGTGGAAACCGCTTCCGACGTGCTGGAGGAACTGGCGCCGAAACTGCAGCAGTTTCTGGCTGAACCCACATCCACTGTCGACACAAATACCAGCGCACCCACTCCCCCGGAGGATAGTGAGCACCGGCAACTCCTTGATGCCATGGGATATGATCCCGTGCCCACGGATACCCTGGTGGAAAGAACGGGTCTGGCCCCCGAAGCGGTCTCCTCCATGTTAC
>CAYXOS010000273.1:474-2386 GCA_964467115.1 uncultured Sedimenticola sp. | reverse complement strand
TTATCGTGCTGGGCGTCGGCGGCGTTTTTACCGAGCAGGTATTGCACACGCTGATAGCGAGGGGAGTTCGACCGCGTGCCTACATTCAGTGGCGGCGAAATGAAACCGAACAAGGCTCGCATGGATTCGGCTTGCCTATCGAAATCAAAACGGCGTCAACCGAGTTGCAAGCGTATCTGGAAAATTCTGGCGTAGCGTACACCTTCAAATCGCAAAACCTCGCTTCGCAAGTGGCGCAGTATTCGGTGGAATTTATGCTGCTCGCCTGCTGGCCGGTGTTGATTCCACAAGCTGTGATTCAATCGGTCTCCCGCGCCGCCCTCAATCTGCATCCTTCGATGCTGCCAAAATACCGCGGCATCGACCCGATTGGCGAACAGTTGGCTGTCAATGAAACAGATCTTGGCGTGACCCTGCATCTGCTGAGTGAACAATATGACCGCGGCGATATTGTGTTGCAGCAACATTTGCCGTCATCCACCCGGTTTGAAAGAACAGCGATTGAAAAAACATGCGCCAGAGTGGGCGCGGAGCTTTTTATAGAAGCGCTGGCGATGCACCGAGACGGAGAATGGCGGCTACAATCTCAAACTTGAATTAGCTGTTGTATCGCCGGTTATTATCAGGAGAAAGATTTGTTTTCGAAGTTCGAATGTTTTTTCATACAGGCGAATGATCGATACACATTCTCTCAACGCTTCGATTTTTAAAAGAAAAAAATTATTGGCAAGCGCTGTAAAACGCGAATTCAGGCGAGGGAGGCGAGTGCTGAACTTGATAACTCGCAGTCGGCTCTTTGAGGTTATCAAGATGATCGAGTGGACTGACCACGCCGAGTCCGCCCTGATTCAACACATGGGTATAAATCATTGTGGTGGAGACATCGGCATGGCCGAGTAACTCTTGAACGGTTCTGATATCGGCGCCGCTTTCTATCAGATGCGTGGCGAAGGAATGGCGAAAGGTGTGGCAGTTGACTTTTTTATTGATGCCAAGCTCGCTTGCCGCTTTTTTGATATGCGTCTGCAAGCCGGATTCATGAATATGATGCCGCCGCACAACGCCGGACTGGGGATCGACCGAAAGCCGGTCGCTGGGAAAAACATATTGCCATTTGAGTTCGCGCGGAGCAGTTGGATATTTCTGAGCCAGCGCAAAGGGCAGATATACATTGGCGAAGCCTTGCTCTACATCCTGCTGGTGATATTGTTTAACCTTGAGTATCTGCTGTTTCAGGTCGTCCACCAGAGAAGCCGGCAGCGGTACGACCCTGTCTTTCATACCCTTGCCGTTACGAACCAAAATCTGACGGTAGCCGAAATCCAGATCCAGAACGCGTAGCGAAACACATTCCATCAGGCGTAAACCGGAGCCGTAAAGCAATCGAGCCATTAATTGGTAAACCCCGGGTAATTTTTCTATGACCTGTCGCGTTTCGGTGCGCGTCAAAACCGTAGGCATTCGTTTGGGCCGTTTCGACCGGACATAATCGCCAATGGAGCCGATCTCACGATCGAGCACATATCTGAAATAAAAAACGATCGCATTAAGGGCTATTTTTTGGGTGCTGGCCGATACGTTGCGTTTCATGACCAAATGCTCAAGGTATTCGACAACATGTTTGCCGGCAAGATTTTTGATAGGAACATGGTTGTGAAAATCGAGAAAACGCGCCATCCAATGGCTATAGGTTTCTTCTGTTCGATAAGAATAATGTTTCAAGCGAATGCATTTGATCATTGGTTCCAGCGCTGACCGATACTTATACATTAAAGAATTTCTTTTTGTTTTCTTTAGATAGATCTGAGAGGAAGCGTTAGCCTGCTGCTGGAGATTTTGGCGCTCTTGACGTGCAAAGTCTTTTTTGTACTGATTGATCTTGTCATCCCATGTGTATGATGAATCACATGGA
>CAYXOS010000273.1:0-464 GCA_964467115.1 uncultured Sedimenticola sp. | reverse complement strand
TCAGCAAACCATTGATCCAGCATGGTGGGCTTAACATCCGAGACCGATTCGCAGGAAATAGAGTCGGTAAACTGCCCGGCGCGAATGACATACCATTTATCAAAAGGCTTAACTACCTGATTTGAATGCAATAACTTTGCATACAAAGCCCAAAATTCCCTGGATTTGTGATCCTGATGGGGGTGTTGTAGACTCATGCTTTATGGAGAACAAAATGAGAATAATGGTTAATATAACGCGAATTCACTGAAAAAGCTAGACAGAGAATGCCTAAATCCCTATTTTAAGAATCTTTAGGTAGTGGGCTTTATTTATACTGTCTAGTTAAATGTTAGAACTGAAATGAAAAAAACATAACGGCCGAAGATGTAGCTTCTTCCAAAAAATCTGAATAGGCAACAGGTTTGGTGGTCAAAAGCACAGCGAAAAGCCTGCTCTGCTTTTGAAGTGTCTTTTGAGAATCC
>CAYXOS010000272.1:0-2391 GCA_964467115.1 uncultured Sedimenticola sp. | reverse complement strand
ATCTTACCCCGGAGTTGTGCACCCGTTTGCGTCGTGATCTCCTGAGCGCTTGTTTGACCGTTGCTGAAGCTCACGGGTTAACAGTCGAGGGGGGCGAGTTGAGCGACATCGATTTGCGTCACGGCTTCGATATCGGTTTCCGCGTCGGCATCCCGATGGAAGGCGGTGCGCTCTATTCTGCGGATAGGGCAATGTTTGAGGTGCTGGCGCAACACTTCGGCTTGGAAGCATCCGATCACGGCAGGACTTTCAAGGCTCGTAATGAAGTGTTCCGTATCATTGCCATTAATCCCAATCGCCCAAAGTACCCCATCAGTGTTGAGCGTGTCGCTGATGGGCGCGGATTCAAATTTCCGAGTGAAGAAGTGGTTCTGTATTTGCAAAACACAGGCAATAAAACTGTTCCCTGGTTGTTCTTTTATAAGCCCATATATGCGCGCTCGAGCCAGTTAGGCCAAAACCGGGAGTACCCACACACGACCCCTTACATCTGTGACGGAATATCGACCCCCAAGATATCCATGCACATCGCGAGTTGCTCTTCGGCAACTTTCAGAACGGCGAGCCAAGAGGCGGCTTGGGAACGTGGGACCGAATTGTTAAGGATGCGATTCTGTTGGTAGAATTTGTTGCAACCTTCAGCAAGACGATACATGTGATTGGCTAAATAGCTGGGTTTGCGCGCGCTGACGGAGCGCTGGAAGGCGGCCGGAAACGCGTCTAGCGTCAGGATCAATTCACGCCCAGATTGCCCGATATCCGTTATCGGCCCCGCCTTGATCCCGGCCCCATTGGCGTTTGCGACCAGTGACCGGATGCGAACGGCTGTATATTGCAGATAGGGTCCGGTTTTGCCTTCGAACCGAAGAAACTGATCGATATCAAAGACGTAGTTGCGTTCCCGGTCGTGGGACAACTCGCCAAACTTGATCGCAGCGCGCGCGATCTGTGCCGCCAGGTCGTCGCATAGGACCGGTTCGATCGTGTCCGCCTCGTCCAGTCGTTCTTTTGCGCGCTGCGTCATCGTGACGATGAGGTCGAACAAACGCATCGTTCCGCCCTCGCGGGTTTTGAACGGTTTGCCATCGGTGCCGTTAACCGTACCAAACGCGATATGCTCGACCGCAACTTTGTCAAGTAACCCGATCTGTCGAGCGGCATTGAACACCTGCTCGAAATGCATGGCCTGCCGGGCATCCACGACGTAAAGAATTGTCTGGAGCTTAGGATCCTTGGTGCGCTCAGCCAACGTGGCTAGATCGGTTGCACCGTAGCCATACCCACCCACCGCGTTGCGTAATATGAGTGGCGGTAGCTTGTCGGGATCGGGCATTTGGATGACGATGGCCCCGTCGCTCTCGACGGCGTGACCCTTTGCCAGGCACGTATCCACAATTGATCCGAGGGCATCCTGATATCTGCTTTCCCCGTACCAATAGTCGAAATCAACACCGAGCCAGTCGAAATCTCGCTTGAGACTTTCGATGCTGACATCTCTGATGCGTTGCCAAAAGCTCAAATAGTCGGGCCGCCCGGCCTGCAATTGCTTGGTCGCTTGCCTGGCGCGGTCACGAAAGCTTTCGTCCGTCTTCGACAGTTTTGACGCCTCAGGATACCAGGTCTGGAGCTCTGCCAAGGTAATTTCCGTCGTATCGTTCAAGGACAGCAAGTGCGGCGCCTTATCCTCCACGTAGGCGATCACCTGGCCCATCTGAAGGCCCCAATCGCCCAGATGGATATCGCTTTCGACCTCGTGGCCGGCAAAGCTCAGAATATCCTTGAGCGCTTGCCCAATGATCGATGACCGTAGGTGCCCCACATGCATTTCCTTCGCGATGTTGGGGCCGCCGTAGTCCAGCAGAAACCGATGAGATTCTGAACTCGGTGGAACAAGTGCTCTAGGGCGTCCAAGCACAGCTTCCGCGTGCCGGGCCAGTGCCGTATCGGACAAGCGAAAATTCAGAAAGCCAGGGCCGGCGATGCTGATGTCGAAGCGATCATCGTCTCCCATGGCGGAGATGATTTCGGCAGCGAGATCACGTGGATTGGCACGCTCGCGTTTTGCGATAGCCAAGGCTCCGTTGCATTGGAAATCCGCAAGGTCCGGGCGGTCGGATTCCTGCAGGATCGCAAAGTCGGGATCGTGGCCTAAGACCGCAAATGCGAGAGCGCAATGACGCTGCAAATTCTCTCTCAGGGAAACCATCCTACACCTCTCATCTGTGAGCGCCTTTAGACCAAATACAAGGCCAGTATAGAGGTGTCCTACATTTTAGACCAGTTCATTACAACTAATTTGCGAGGGGATTACCACCGCACCTCAGTCGTCACAACACCACTGACCTGCGCCCCTTAATCTCCTCCAAAATGATGTAGAGTCCGCCCAACGAA
>CAYXOS010000271.1:0-2396 GCA_964467115.1 uncultured Sedimenticola sp. | reverse complement strand
GGATCACCGACTCCAGTCTCTCTTCACCCAATTTTAACACGACACGCGTCAGCAATTCCCCCTCTTCCATCCGTACAACCTCTACCGAAATCTGATTGGCAAAACTGCTCTTTTCTACCTTTTCCCTTACCAGTGCCACGCTCCACGGTTTAATACCGAGCGTTACATTGCCCCCTTCATGAAGTCTATTTTGCATATCGAGACTCATCATCTGCAAAGTGTGTCCCCATACGTCAAATGTCACAATACTCAGCATTTCATGAGCGACAACCGAAATCACCGTAGCAGACAGTTTACTCACGGCAGTGTGTATCCGTATTTCAGAAAAATATCTGCCGCCGTTTTACTGAAAATAAACGCATAAAAAGCAGCCACTTCCCGGTCTTTTTCGCCCTGTTTCAAAATGACAATCCCCTGACTGATCGGTGTGTAGAGTTTTGGATCGACACTGCTCCAGTTACGCCCCTCCTGAAACCGCCGCATCTTCGGTGAAAAAAGCGCCGACTTTGCCACCAAACCTATATCGGCAGCAGTGACGGCATAAGTCACCGTCTGGGAAACCGACTCTCCGTAGATAAATTTACGCTTTACACTGTCATAAATACCGCTTTTTTGCAACGCTTCCAGCGCCGCTTTGCCGTAAGGCGCCGTTTTGGGATTGGCGATGGCGATTTTACCAATCTTTGGATCTGTCAGAACTTCCAACCCTTTTGAGACAGGATGTTTGCCGCTGCTGAGCAACGCCAGGGCACCCTGCGCATAGACCATCGGTCGTGTCACCGCCATGCCGCTTTTGTATAGCGCTTCTGGATATTTCATGTTTGCAGACATAAAAAGCCCGTACGGTGCTCCGTTTTGAATCTGTGCAGTCAACTTGCCACTGCTTCCAAGTAACACCTGGACTTTGGTATTGGGATAGAGCATATTAAACGCTTTGATCAAATCTCCGATCGCATAGCTGACATTTGCCGCAACGGCAATTTTAATCTCACCGGCAAAAAGCGTTGTCGCCAGTAACATCAATCCCCAGAAAGATTTCTTCATGCAAAACCTTTTTTAAAATATTACTTATATTTTAGCGTTGTATCTCTTATATACTCACTAAATAAAAAACCGACATTGCCGATATTTCTACCAAATCCATAAGAAACACGGGACGGTTTATATGTCAGAGAACAAAAGATATCAAAATAGCATCAGTCGCAAATTTCTGCTCTATCTGGGGAGTATTGTTATCGTTTTTGTGGCACTTGTCACGACACTCTCATTCAGTGGAGCAAAACAGGAACTGGAAAAAGCAGTCAAGAGTAACCTCAAAGTACTCAGTGAATCCATCTACCAGTCTATGACAAACAGTATGCTCTCCGGTGTGCCGGAGTATGTCCAGGATGCGGAAAAACAGGCAAAGCAACTTCCAAACGTCAATTTTCTGCATATCGCAAAATCGAAGAATATCATCAACGATTTCGGACTTCATGAAACGTTTACCTCCGATCCCGAGATTCTCAAAGTTTTTCTCTCTAAAAAAGAACATCTTCATGAAATCAGCGCTGAAAAACATCAAATGAAAATACTCAAACCTTTTATTGCCGAAAAAAAGTGTCTCAGTTGTCATACCTCCGCTCATGAAGGCGATGTACTCGGTGTCATGGATCTGCGGGTATCGCTGGATGAAAGTGACAAAAATATTACTTATTTTACAACAATGATCTCCCTTTCCAATATTTTCCTCTCCCTGATGCTGGTTGCCGTCGTACTCTTTTTACTCAACAGACTGGTGTCTGCACCGCTGCATAAAATGATTGCCGTCATCAAAGAGCTCTCTTCCGGAAACCGAGATCTGACAAAACGGGTTACTGTACAAAGTAATGATGAACTCGGCACCATTGCGGAAAGTTTCAACAGATATCTCTCTCAAATAGAGGAAAACCACAAACAGGAACGTGCTTTTATCGAAGAGGCGCAGCAAACTATCAACAAAGCCACGCACGGCTGTTACAGCGAAGTCATCAACGCACATACCCAGAGCCAGACACTCACCGAATTTAAAAACAGTGTCAATGAAATGCTGACCGCTACCGAACAAAACTTCGGTAAACTCAACTCAGTTCTCGCAGACTATACACGCCACAACTATAAAACCGAACTCAGACTCGACAACGTTGAACCAAACGGCGCATTTGCCGTGTTGGTGGCGCATATCAACCAGCTCAAAGATGTCATTACCAATATGCTGATCGAAAACAAAAGAACCAGCCTGCAGCTCAACAGTTTCAGCGACATATTGCTTGAAAATGTTGCGGCGGTTAATCAAACAACTATGACAACCGAATCGTCTCTGCAAAATGTCAATAAAGCACTCTCTCATATTACCGAAAATATCACTCATAACAGAG
>CAYXOS010000270.1:0-2428 GCA_964467115.1 uncultured Sedimenticola sp. | reverse complement strand
GTACTACAGATCCACAGAAGGGCCTTATTTGAGGTATCCTTCACCCCCTATGAATGAAGAAAAACATCTAACAGAAACACGTTTTGACAGCTTTGATTTGTCAGATTCCATACTTGCTGGCATCAAGGATGCCGGGTTTGAATATTGCACGCCGATTCAGGCCGCCACCCTACCGCCCGCCCTGGAGGGTAAGGACGTAGCGGGACAGGCGCAAACGGGGACAGGCAAAACAGCGGCATTTTTGCTGGCAGCGCTGAACTACATGCAAAAACATTCGCCCTCAGAGCATCGTCGACCAAATCAACCCCTGGCGTTAATGGTTGCCCCGACCCGTGAGTTGGCAATTCAGATCGAAAAGGACGCAAAGGTGCTCTCCGCCCATACAGGGTTCAAGATGCAGGCTGTTTACGGAGGAACGGGGTACGAATCTCAACGTCAGGCAATCAAGGACGGTGTAGATATATTGATTGGCACCCCAGGAAGATTGATCGATTACTTCAAACAGAAAGTCTATGATTTGAAAGAAATCCAGGTGGTCGTCCTGGATGAAGCTGATCGCATGTTCGATCTCGGTTTTATAAAAGATATCCGTTTTCTGTTGCATCGATGTCCTGCGCCAGACAAACGTATGGGCATGTTGTTTTCGGCAACCCTGTCGTTCCGAGTCAAGGAATTGGCTTACGAACACATGAATAACCCCAAGGCAATAGAGATCGAGCCCGACAAAGTGACGGCTGATCGTATTGTCGAGCAGGGATTCATGACCGCGAATGATGAAAAAATACCCTTGCTTATTGGTTTGTTGCGCCAGTGGAAGGATGCCAGAACCATTGTTTTCATCAATACCAAACGGGTTGCTGACGAAGTCTGGGGCTTTCTCCAGGGAAATGGCATTGAAACGGCGGTTCTATCTGGAGATGTGCCGCAGAAAAAACGCATGAGTCTGCTGAAAAAGTTTACTGACGGTGAATTAGATGTATTGGTGGCTACCGATGTTGCCGCCCGAGGCCTACATATTCCTGACGTCACCCATGTTGTGAACTATGATTTACCAGAAGATGCTGAAGATTATGTGCATCGTATTGGTCGTACCGGGCGGGCGGGTGCAAAAGGTAGTGCTGTGAGTTTCGCTTGCGAGACTTATGCCTTCTCACTGCCAGATGTCGAAGCCTATATCGGCCATCGTATTCCTATGGTTGCGGTACCAGGAGAATTGCTGGCAGAAGTGGATCCTGCCAGCCGGGTGCGTGCACCACGCCGCTCTCGACCTAACAACAAAGGCAGAAAGCCAAACAATCAGCGGCATACCCATCATAGGAAAAAACAGGGTTCACAACATTCCAGGGGCTGATTGTCTGGCGTGCCAGACAAAACCACCATGACCAGGCATCGAGAAAACCGATGGCGATTACCGTCTCTTGCTTCATACAAGGGACAGTATTTTTATATGGCACTGGCATTGATCGCCATTTTATTGTCAGTTGCCGCCGCAGGGCATTTTATTGTCACTCGTGCAGCCAGCAATCAGATAGAGCGCTTTTCTACTCGTGCAACGGCAGAACATGAAGCGGGAGAAGTGCTGGAGCAACTGCAGCATGTAGAGGAATGGCTGAGTAAACAGATTATCGAACCAGGTGGTCAGTCAGAGGAGGAGCTGATTGCCATGGTGTTGCAGTTGGAATCGAGTTTGGATTCTTTGCGGGATAAAACCAGGGTCTTGAATCAGCCGGGGTTGGCGCTGGCAAACTTTGTTTCTGAAGCTGAACTTGCCCGGCTTGAAATCGATGCAGATATGTTTTTGCGGGTTTCAAGGGACAATCTACTGCGTTTTCCCAGTACGGACATAATGCAGACCTATATGCAGCCAAAGTCCAGAAAGGTGATCGACAAGCTGGATGATCTCATTTATCAGCTGGCCAAAGAATCCGATGAACGGGATTTTGTATTTCTCTTGTACCAAACCCGATACCTATGGCAACGCCTGCTTTCAGAATTCCGATTGTTGGTGGCGAATCGTTTCAGTGTGTTTTCTGATAACCCCAAAGATGGAATGAAAGCCCGCGCCTATAATATTGAAATATATTTTGAGCAACTGCATACCCAACTTGAACAGTTGGAAAAAGCAGAAGTCCCTGAAGCATTGCTGCCTTTTGATGCTGACATTTGGAAAGCGCTGCTGGAAGATGTTGAAGAATGGAAGCTGCATTACGATGAATTGAAAGAGAACCTGTATGCCGAAGACTGGCGGCAGGATATCAATCTTTACAAGAATTCATTGCACCCGGTGATCAAGGACATGGAAATGGGTGTGAATGAGTTGCAGAGCTCTCTGGCAGCCCAGGGGAAGGCGGACATCAAAGAGCTTACCGATATTGCCCGACGCTTGAGTCAGGCAATTTTCGTTTTGGCTTTGTTAGGCATTGTGCTG
>CAYXOS010000269.1:0-2449 GCA_964467115.1 uncultured Sedimenticola sp. | reverse complement strand
CAGCCGCCTGTTCGTGGCCCTGCACATGCACGCCGGCGACGGCAACGTGCATACCAACATCCCCGTTCATTCCCACGACTATGCCATGCTGCAGCAAGCCGACCGGGTAGTGGACCGCATCATGGCCCTGGCCCAGTCCCTGGACGGCGTGATCTCCGGCGAACACGGCATCGGCCTGACCAAGATACAGTACTTGGAAGAAGACAAGCTGCAGGACTTCGCCTACTACAAGCAGCAGATCGACCCCGACGGCCATTTCAACCGCGGCAAGCTCCTGCCCGGTTCGGGACTGGAAGGCGCCTACACCCCTTCCCTGCGACTGCTGCAACAGGAAGCCATCATCCTCGAAGACAGCGAGCTTGGCGACCTCAACGATGACATCAAGCACTGCCTGCGCTGCGGCAAGTGCAAGCCCGTGTGCCAGACCCACATTCCCCGGGCCAACCTGCTGTACTCGCCGCGCAACAAGATTCTCGCCACCGGCCTGATGATCGAGGCCTTTCTCTACGAGGAACAGACCCGGCGTGGCCTGTCCCTGCGCCATTTCGACGAGATGAACGACGTGGCCGACCACTGCACCGTGTGCCACAAGTGCGAGAGTCCCTGCCCGGTGAACATCGACTTCGGCGAGGTCACCGTGCGCATGCGCCGTATCCTGGTGGACCGCAGACAGAAGCGTTTCAGTCCCGGCGGCTGGGCCGCCATGCAGTTTCTAAACACCACCAGCCCCCGCAGCATACGCATCCTGCGCACGGTGCTGGCAGGCTGGGGCTTCAAGGGCATCAGCCTGGGACACCGCCTGTTCAAAGCCTTCGGGCTGATCAGGAACAGCGGCAAACCGCCAGCCAATACGACGGGCACACCGGGCGTGAAGCCCCTGGTGGTGGAACTGGTGCGCCGCCCCATCCACGTGCAACTGCCGAAAACCGACTACCGGACCGCACTGGGCCTGGAAGACAAGACCCAGGTACCCATCATCCGCAGGCCGGATCTGCCCAGTGAGGAAGCCGAATCGGTGTTCTATTTTCCCGGCTGCGGCTCAGAACGGCTGTTTTCCGACATCGGCCTGGCCACCATTGCCATGCTATACGAGACAGGCGCCGAGATCGTGCTGCCACCGGGCTATCTGTGCTGCGGCTATCCCCAGACGGCCAATGGCGACCATGCCCGAGGCAGGCAGATCACCACCGAGAACCGGGTGCTGTTCCACCGGGTGGCCAACACCCTGAACTACCTCGACATCAAAACCGTCATCGTCTCCTGCGGCACCTGCATGGATCAGCTGCTCAAATACGAGTTTGGGCGCATCTTCCCCGGTTGCCGCCTGCTGGACATCCACGAATGGCTGCTGGAAAAGGGCGTCACCCTGGACGGCTCGCAAACCACCCAATACCTGTTCCACGATCCCTGCCACAGCCCCATGAAGACCTACCAGCCCCTGGAGGTCGCCAGCGAACTGCTGGGCAAGGACGTGAAGCTCACCGACCGCTGCTGCGGGGAGTCCGGCACGCTGGGGACTTCACGACCGGACATCGCCACCCAGTTGCGCTACCGCAAGGCCGAAGACCTGCAGCAGGGTATGGCGGCACTGGGCGAAGGCGAGAAATGCATCCTCACCACCTGTCCCGCCTGCCAGCAGGGGCTGCTGAAATACGAGCAGGAAACCGGCCTGAAAACCGACTACATCGTCATGGAGATCGCCAACCAAAAGCTGGGGAACAACTGGCAGCAGGCCTTCATCGGGAAACTGAAGGCACAGGGTGTGGAGAAAGTACTGCTGTAGCCTGATGAATACCGCCTCTTCCCGCTGAAAAGAGGCGGCAAACCATTTCCAACAAATCCCTCGTTACGAACTGCAACAGCGCCGGGACGATGTACAACCGGCTCTCAGGGAAGCAAGTCTTTTCCCGCCCGGAAAACACCATGGTCCGCCACGGAAAACCCGGGAACCAGGCTGATGCCAGGGGCGGTGTACACTACATAGGCGCCATTTCCCACCACGACACTGTTCTGGCCAGCCGTAATGGAGTTTTCCGCAGAACAGAAATAGTCGCCAGAGTAGGTCACGGGGCCGCTGAGCGTTTCATCGGGCTGGCCACAGCTGTCAGGAATACTCAATGCAACCTGCAGGTCGACCTCGCTGTAGTCTGCTCCACTGGAAAACAGGGTGGCCAGTGACTCATCCAGGGTCATCCCGCCATCGAGATAGTATGCCTTTTGAACATATGACTGGCAGGCAGCACTGTTGCACAAATAACCAACTGTCCATCCTGCCGTGGGAATATATGGAACCACCATGTCATAGGAAACAAAAGTATCTCCCGCCAGGACGGTTAAAACCTTCAGGAACTGGTCATTTGCAAGAGTATTGGTAATACTCACATCGAATCTCGTGCCACCAGCTGGCGCCACTTCGCCCGCCGGCAGGAAAAGCCGCCCGCTGAAATGA
>CAYXOS010000268.1:0-2511 GCA_964467115.1 uncultured Sedimenticola sp. | reverse complement strand
CCATCACAATCATTGTCTATACCATCACACAGTTCCTGCGCACCGGGGTGCATTGTATTATCGAAATCCGCACAATCTCCAGGATTTACGACATATCCGGCGGGAATATTGTCAGGACAGGCAAGCAGACTGACATCAATATCACCAAAACCATCGGCATCCAAATCTCGATACACTACCACCGGCACACAGGGAGCCATCTCATTAGGCCCTGCCTGTAGAACACCACCAGCCTGCACTTCAAAAACCCCGGGCAATGATATGGAAGGACCGGAAAGCACCAAATTCCCGTTGGGCAGGACACGATCATTGTTGCCTGTGGTAATACTGACCGCTGCGGCACAATAGACATCATAATCCACGTCATAGGACGGGCTGAAGGAATAATCATTGCCGCTGCAAATATTGGCGGGATCACAGACGTTGCCGGTTCCGTCCCCGTCAGCATCCTTCTGTCCTGGATTATAGATGGTCGGACAATTGTCCATATCATCATCGATACCATCGCTATCGCCATCAACACCGGGCGCATTATTCACCGATGATATGACCAGGGGCTGGGCATTTATAGGATGAAAAGAAAAAAGCAGTACCAGCAAGACCAGGGGGATAGCACCTGCACGATTTATCAATTTCATCATTTCTACCTATTGGGAAAGCACTTATCTATTCTGAGTGAAATATGATTAACTTATAGCACAATTTTGGAATTTTGATCATTCTGACGTAGGCATTAATCCATATATTGCCACTGGTATTTCTTACCATTTCTGGATCCCGGCCTGCGCCGGGATGACCGACGCGGGCGACCAGAGTAAGAAGCTCAAACCTCCCTGCGCCGGGATGACCATGGCGCTCGACGGGTCAATCAGTATATTCAAGGGTCAACAATCATGCCCCCAACTCTGCCAGCAATCGCTCCATTATCCGTTGCGCCTGCCCCACATAACCACCACCAAACATATTGGCATGATTGAGAATATGATAGAGATTATAAAATTCCTTGCGCGTGGCATAGCCCGCATCCAGGGGCCATGCGTTGTTGTACGCAGCATAAAAATCCGCTCCAAAGCCACCGAATAATTCTGTCATGGCAAGCTCTGCTTCACGATCCCCGTAATAGGTTGCGGGATCGTAAATAACCGGATGGGCATTTTCATCGAAGCCAAGATTCCCTCCCCACAGGTCTCCGTGCAACAGGGATGGCTGAGGGTTGTGATCCATGAGGGCAGGAAAGCGCTCTTGCAAACGCGCCCCGAGATCCTGGAGAGGCGTGCCCAGTCCATTTCGCGCAGCCTCTTGAAGTTGAAAACCCAAGCGATGCTCGCGCCAGAAATCGATCCAATCCTTGTTCCAGTCATTGGGCTGGGGGGTAGAACCGATGGTATTGTTGTACTGCCAACCAAAAGACGATGCCAAATGTGCGTGTAGTTTTGCCAGTTGTGTTCCAGCTTCAGCAACTCCCGCGCCACCGCCAGAGCCCAACTGCAGATATTCCATTACGATATAGCTTTGTCCATTGGCACTGCCGGTACAAAGTGGCATGGGTACGCGAATGGCGTCAGGAATAGCCAGCTCTTTGAGACCGAGAGCTTCTGCCTCGAACATATCCAGTCGTGATGCCTGGTTGAGCTTTACAAACCAATGCTGGTTTTGGTCACTGAGTTTGACCGCAGTATTGATACAGCCACCGCCAACATTTCTGGGTTGCCTGGGCTGGAAACGCACACCGCTTTCGCGGCTGATATGATCGCTGATATGTTGCCAGACGCTCAGAACAAGCCACCGCCTTTGATCAAACCTGCGCTCTTGAGGTCGCTGATTGCTTCATCGGCAATCTGTTCAATTGTGCCGACGACGGAACGAGGATTTTTGGTGACCGTATTGGCCGCCCACAGCATTTTCTCCGAGCGGGTGGAAAAGTAGCGCAACTGCATGTGGAAATAGTTATCTGATCCGACATAACCCGGACGATAAACCGCCCGATAGCTCTGGTAGAAATAATCGTAGAAAAACACACTTCCCCAGGCATCAGGATACCAATCCAGTCTGCTTGGAACATGGCCGTATTTGCGTTGAACACCCTTGATCTGAGCAATCAAAACACCTTCTGCCCCTACTTTCTTGAGGAGCTTGACGATCTCGTCTTTCTCATCATGATCCGTGGCATGAGGAGCGTATTCCGAGCTGGGAATCACTTCCACGCCTTTTTTCTTTGCTTCAGCGACAAAATGCTGTTCAAAAAACCGCCGGGTTACCGGGTCTTTGGTCAAGGCAATGAGCAATACTTTCGCTGCCGGCGGTTCATTGATATCCGGGGCTTCCCAGCTTTCAGCCAATTTTGTTGACGAACAGCCTGCCATCAGCAGTGCTAGAATAAGGACGACTAAAAATCTGGCATTTCCGACAGGGGACGACATTTTGCTTTTTATCTCGGGCATGATCATGGCAGGATGATACGGAGTAGGATATGGATTATCAACCATTTTCCAATCACTTACCCACACTAGG
>CAYXOS010000267.1:0-2516 GCA_964467115.1 uncultured Sedimenticola sp. | reverse complement strand
TTGAAAGGACTCATGCTGGCGCCTGCCGTACGCAAAACGCCATACACTTCCTCACCCACCAACTGCGCATTGCCTACCACTGCACCCCCCATGCAACGTCCCTGACCGTCCAGATACTTGGTCGCTGAATGCACCACCACATCCGCACCAAAATCGAGAGGGCGCTGTAATGCCGGGGTACAAAAACAGTTGTCCACCACCAGTACACATTGATGCTCATGAGCCAAGTCTGCCAGCGCCTTGATATCCCCAAGCTCTCCCAGAGGGTTGGAAGGGGTTTCCACGAACAACATTTTGGTGTTGGGCTGAATAGCACTACGCCAGGCATCCACATCATTCAGTGGAACATAGCTGGTTTCAATACCAAAACGCCCCAGGTACTTGTCGAACAACACCACGGTGCTGCCAAAAATGCTGCGTGAACTGAGCAAATGATCACCCTGCTCCAGCAAGCCCATACAGGTTGCCATGATTGCTGCCATACCTGTAGCAGTAGCCACGCATGATTCGCCCCCTTCCATGGCAGCCAGGCGTTGTTCGAAATTTCTTACTGTCGGATTGGTAAAACGCGAATAGATGTTACCAGGCTCTTCACCTGAAAAACGTGCTGCTGCCTGTGCAGCACTCTCATACACATAGCTTGAAGTGGTAAAAATGGGCGGCGAGTGTTCACCTTCGGCGGTGCGTTGATGACCGACCCGAATTGCCCGTGTTGCCATTTTCCAATCAGAGAATTCGTCCATTTCAAGCCCCGTTATGCAAATCAATCATGTCGGGTTTACTATCCCGGGTGGATTTTGCCTGATCATTTCTGCCGTCTTCCAGCACCTGCAGGTAGTCACTGGTCACATCCCCGGTGACGTATTCACCATTGAACACAGAGGTATCAAAACGATCGACTTTGAACATGCCTTTCTTCTGCACAGCATTGATCAAATCTTCCAATTCCTGGTAGATCAGCTTGTCCGCACCGATAATCTCACAAACTTCTTCTGTAGTGCGGTTGTGGGCGACCAGTTCGGAAGCGGCGGGCATATCGATGCCATATACGTTGGGATGACGAACAGGCGGTGCGGCGGAAGCCAGATAAACTTTATTTGCCCCGGCATCTCTTGCCATTTGCACGATCTGCTTGGACGTGGTTCCACGCACGATGGAGTCATCGACCAACAATACGTTCTTGCCCTTGAATTCCACATCGATGGGATTGAGCTTGCGCCGTACAGATTTTCTACGCGCCGTTTGCCCCGGCATGATGAATGTGCGCCCGATATAGCGATTTTTTATAAAGCCTTCGGTGTAACGCAACTTGAGTTTATTCGCCAGACTCAATGCTGCCGTGCGACTGGTATCCGGTATGGGAATTACCACATCGATATCATGATCCGCCCATTCTCTTTTGATTTTCTTCGCCAGCTTGATTCCCATGCGCTGCCGCGCCTTGTGTACGAAAATATCGTCGATAATCGAATCAGGACGTGCAAAATAGACAAACTCGAAAATACAGGGTGAACGCACACTTTCTTCGGCACACTGGCGCGCAAAAAACTCGCCGGAGCGGGTAATAACAATGGCTTCACCCGGGGCAACATCACGCACCAACTTAAAACCAAGTGTGTCCAACGCCACGCTTTCCGATGCCACCATGAACTCCTTACCATTGGGTGTGTCACGTTCACCAAAAACCACCGGGCGAATACCATACCGATCACGAAAAGCGATCAGACCATATCCCGGAATCATGGCAACCGCAGCAAAACCACCACGGCAACGCTGATGGACGGTTTCTACCGCACGGAAGATATCTTCCTTATCCAGATTCAGGTGCGGTGGATAGGAGCTCAGCCCATGGGCAAAAATATTCAACAGAATCTCTGAATCTGATTCCGTATTGATATGACGCAAATCCTCACGAAACAAATCCAGCTTCAGCTCATCTGCGTTGGTGAGATTTCCATTATGTGCAAGCACGATTCCATAGGGGGAATTCACATAGAAGGGCTGTGCTTCTGCTGAAGACGAACAACCTGCTGTCGGATAGCGCACATGCCCTACCCCCATGTTGCCCCGCAAGCGAATCATGTGATCCGTGTTGAACACATCACTGGCAAGGCCATTGTTCTTGCGTAAATGCAGCTTGCCATTTTCACAGGTAACGATGCCCGCGGCATCCTGCCCACGGTGTTGCAACACCAGCAAAGCATCATACAACGACTGGTTGACGGGTTCTCTGCCAACAATACCGACAATTCCACACATGATCAGATATTCCTGAAGCGCAATGTCATAAATGAACTATTCATAATATTTCTGTTTGATACACAGTACAAGTGAAGCACCGATTTATTCTGGACTGTGAACAACATGCCAGACAATCAAGGCATGCTGGAACCCCAAAAAGCTGTTCAACCATGGAGCTGCATTTCTTAAGGAAGCTCTGATTGATTCTGGACGAAGCAGATTATGTCAGAAATGTTCGAGAACAAGGCGGAGTTCGCAGCCAATAGCAGGCTATT
>CAYXOS010000266.1:0-2553 GCA_964467115.1 uncultured Sedimenticola sp. | reverse complement strand
TTATAGTAAATACTTATGGATAAGCGAGGTCGGAATAGTACAGCAATTCAAGTACGAGAACATCTGAAAAACCACTGGTAAATTTCCTGATTTACATACCCCACCACAATCCAAACCAATGCTCGCCAAGGGTGCGACCCAGCCATTTTTCTGAGGGGGCGCATAAAAAATCAGGCTGCTCGAAAAATTTTCTACTGCCTCCTTGACCAACGCTGAAAAGTGGAATAAAACAGGTCAACTAATATTGGAGATTATCATGTCAGAAGATACCATCTACCCCGTTCCAGAAGAATTTGCTGCCCAGGCAAACATCAACGCTGAGCAATATGCAGCCGACTATAAACGCTCTGTTGAAGATCCAGAATCATACTGGGCTGAACAGGCAACCAACTATCTTCACTGGTTCAAGCAATGGGATAAAGTGCTGGACTGGGATTTCATGCAAGACAACCTGCACATAGAGTGGTTTAAAGGCGGCAAACTCAATGTCTCATGGAATTGTCTCGATCGGCATATTCACACTCGCGGAGATCAGACCGCTATTCTCTGGGAAGGCGACAATCCTGAAGAAGACAGGAAAATCACTTATCTTGAATTACATGCTGATGTGAATAAATTCGCCAATGTTCTTAAAGACAGGGGTGTAAAAAAAGGGGATCGCGTCTCTATCTACATGCCCATGATTCCAGAAGCCGTAGTAGCCATGCTTGCCTGCACTCGCATTGGAGCCGTACATTCCATCGTTTTCAGCGCTTTCTCCCCAGATGCATTGAAAGATCGCATACTCGACTCTGATTGCCAAGTTTTGATTACCGCTGACCAATCCATTCGTGGGGGAAAATGCCTGCCCCTGAAAGTCAACGCCGACAAGGCGCTGGCTAACTGCCCTCACGTCCATACATCTATTGTAGTGAAGCGTGGTGGTGACCCGGTAGAGTGGACAGAGGGTCGTGATGTTTGGTACCACGAAGCCATGGCGGACGCAGCACCAGAATGCGAACCCGAACCAATGGATGCGGAAGACCCTTTGTTCATCCTCTATACATCAGGTTCTACTGGAAAACCAAAGGGCGTACTTCACACCACCGGCGGCTATTTGTTACAGGCTGCCATGACCCATAAACTGGTATTTGACTATAAAGATGGCGAAGTCTACTGGTGCACTGCCGATATTGGTTGGGTTACCGGACACAGTTATATCGTCTATGGTCCATTGACCAATGGTGCCACCAGCCTGATGTTCGAGGGTATTCCCACCTATCCCAGTGCCAACCGCTTCTGGCAAGTCATCGACAAGCATCAGGTTGCAAGCTTCTATACTGCGCCTACGGCTATTCGCGCACTGATGGCGGCAGGAGAAGAGCTGGTCAAGGAAACCTCTCGCAGCAGCCTGCGCGTGCTAGGTACCGTAGGAGAACCCATCAACCCTGAAGCCTGGGAATGGTATTATCGTGTCATCGGCGACAAGCGCTGTCCTATTGTCGATACCTGGTGGCAAACAGAAACCGGCGCTCATATGCTGACCCCGTTGCCCGGTGCTACTGCCTTGAAACCCGGTTCGGCCTGCATACCCTTCTTCGGTGTTCAACCCGTTTTACTGGACGATGAAGGTAACGAAGTCGACGGCAACCCTGCTACTGGAAACCTCGCAATCAAGCACCCTTGGCCATCCATGATGCGCACCCTCTATGGCGACCACAAACGTTTCTATGAAACCTATTTCCAAATGTATCCTGGATATTACTTTACTGGTGACGGCGCAAAACGTGATGCCGATGGGTATTACTGGATTACCGGACGTGTCGATGATGTGCTCAATGTGTCCGGTCACCGTCTAGGCACAGCGGAAATCGAATCCGCATTGGTACTTCATCCCAAAGTAGCAGAAGCAGCCGTTGTCGGTTATCCACATAAAATCACTGGGCAGGGAATTTATGCCTACGTCACACTTATGAGTGGTGAAGAATATGTCGATGACTTGAAAGCTGAGTTGGTAGCCTTAGTCAGAAAAGAGATCGGCCCTATCGCCAAAGTGAATCTCATTCAGTGGGCTCCGGGTTTGCCAAAAACCCGTTCCGGAAAAATTATGCGCCGCATCTTGAGAAAAATTGCTGCCAACGAACTGGATAGCCTGGGCGACACCTCGACACTGGCAGATCCCAATGTAGTAGATGATCTGATCAAAAACCGATTGAATCGTTAAGGAAGCACTGATTGATTCTGGCGCGAGCAGATTGTGGTGAAAAATCGTTCAGTTCAAGGCGCAAACCGCACGTAATAGCGGGCTATTGCGAAGGTTTGCAACGCAGAAATGAACGGTTTTGCGCCGCAAGATGCTGCGTCATGAATCGATCAGAGCTTCCTTAAGGAAGCACTGATTTTTTCTGTACGAAACAGATTATGCCTGAAATGTTCGAGAACAAGGCGAGGTTCACAGCTGTTGGCTACACTCTTCGCCTTGTTCTCTCACAATTTCTCAATAAATCCACACAAGCGGGCTAGGAGTCCGTCGGACTTAACACTGTTTGGCTGAAAACGGTCAAATCCGTCGGG
>CAYXOS010000265.1:0-2585 GCA_964467115.1 uncultured Sedimenticola sp. | reverse complement strand
TCATAGGATGGTTCCTCGTTCAATTTGACTAGGGAAGCTTTGATCGATTCATGACACGGCATCTTGTGGCGCAAAACCGTTCATTTCTGCGTTGCAAACCTTCGCAATAGCTAGCTATTACGTGCGGTTTACGCCTTGAACTGAACGATTTTTCACTACAATCTGCTCGCGCCAGAATCAATCAGAGCTTCCCTAGGAACCTGTTGGATTTAGTGGTTCGTAGCAGGTGAAAGGGAAAGCGTTGCAGTAGAATTCACTCAAACCCGACAGGCTCCTGGAGCACGCAAAAGCGTTCTCTCTTCCGTTACAATATATGCTTCCCAGTGGCGCAGATACGTGATCCAAATCTCAATAGGCAAATTTTCCCTGTCCAAACTGGGGTTGTATTTTTGTGGATCGCTCAAAGTGAGCAAATTTGGGACACCCACTCTTTGACATGCCTTTTGCAGCTACCTGAAATGTCGGTAAGGGTGCCCATCAGCTTGTCGAGCCAAGACCGTGCCAGGGCGATGCTCAACAGGTTCATTCCCCTGATGTACTGAATCGTCTTAACTAGGTGTTGAAAGCATCATGCCGCTTTCAAGCTCCTATAGGTTTGCACTGCTTCTACATAATCTCTATTGGGGTTATACCAGCGCTACAAACCGCTACTGAAAAAAGGTTTTTATTGCTAAACTCTTGGTTTTAGCGGTCGATTATCAGACCCTAGACGGGAGGACAGTTCAGTGAAAATTGATTACAACGCCATGCCGGATGAAGAAGGTTTCTTTGGGGAATATGGAGGGCAGATTATTCCACCTGAACTGAAGGCAGTAATGGATGATATAGACCGTGCCTACGAAGAAGTTCGCCAAACCAAGGAGTTCCAGCAGGAGCTGGCGAATCTAAACGCTGACTATGTGGGTCGCCCCAGTCCCATATTCCATGCCAAACGCCTTTCTGAACAGCAGGGCGGCGCTCAAATTTTCTTCAAGCGCGAAGACCTGAATCATACCGGCGCCCATAAAATAAATCATTGCCTGGGCGAGGCCTTACTTGCCAAATTCATGGGAAAAACCAAAGTGTTGGCAGAAACTGGCGCCGGACAACATGGTGTTGCCCTGGCGACTGCCTGCTCTCTGGTCGGTATCGAATGCGAAATCCACATGGGTGAAATCGATATTGCCAAAGAACACCCCAATGTCACCAAGATGAAAATTCTCGGCTGCAAGCTGGTTCCGGTATCCCGCGGTACCCGCACATTGAAAGATGCGGTGGACAGTGCTTTCGAAGAGTATCTCAAAGACCCCCAGAATTTTTTCTATGCCATTGGATCGGTTGTCGGCCCTCATCCTTTCCCCAAGATGGTAAGGGATTTCCAAAGCATCGTGGGCAAGGAAGCCCGCGCCCAGTTTCTGCACAAGCAGGGAAAACTCCCGGACGTGATCATGGCATGTGTGGGTGGTGGCTCCAATGCCATTGGGTTGTTCACCGAATTTCTGCCTGATGAAGACGTACGCATCATCGGCGTGGAGCCTGCCGGAAAAGGTCTGGATACTCCAGACCATGCCGCTACCCTGACCAAAGGCAGCAAAGGCGCCATACATGGTTTCAAGTGCTATAACCTGCAAGACGATGAAGGCAATCCCTTGGCCGTGTATTCCATCGCTTCCGGGTTGGATTATCCCGGCGTGGGTCCACAGCACTGCTATTTGAAGGATCTGGAGCGGGTTGAATACGTCACTGCCGATGATCAGGAATGCCTGGATGCGTTCATCAACCTGTCCCGTACGGAAGGTATTATTCCTGCTCTGGAAAGTGCCCATGCCATTGCTTATGCCTGCAAGCTGGCACAAACCATGTCCACGGAACAAACCATCCTGGTGAACCTGTCCGGCAGAGGCGACAAAGATGCCGATTTCGTCGCCGATAAACTCGGCTTGTAAACAAGCAGGGAATCCCGCTAAGATTTGTACATGCCAAGGAACGGCATGTAGCAAACATACTCAAGGAGAGAGTCATGCATTCAACACTTGTCCAGAAAACCATCCCCCTGCTATTGCTGCTTGGTAGTGTCCAGGCTGCTCAGGTTTATCGTTGCCCTCAGGTCGATGGCAGTATCAGCTTTCAGCAACACGCCTGTCCGACTGGGGGAGAACGCATAGAAACCGGGGAAGTCCAAAGTACTTGGGCATCACTACGCCGTGGTGAAAAGTCACTTTATGATCAGTATCGCCAACGGGATAAAGAGCGCCTGAGCCGCAAGCAGGCCGCAGCAAAACAGGTGAAGGCAAACAAACAAGCCGATATTCGCACTTGCTGGAAAAAGCAGAAACAACTGGAAGCCGTCAGCGCCAAACTTCGAGCTGGCTATAAACCATCCCAAGGGCCTAAACTAAGGCGTAGAAGAGATAACTACGAAGAATATTTGAGAAAATTTTGTCCTTAGCCCGGAAATTTCTTAAATTCACGTGATGATCGCGCAGGAGATTGTTTTCACAAGGGGTTTTCTGAAGGCGTCGCGTATGATTTACGAATTTTCCGGGTTAGTTAATACGAGAGAGATCATGAAGCAATACAAGAAAAGCCCTGATGCCATTGCCGCA
>CAYXOS010000264.1:0-2585 GCA_964467115.1 uncultured Sedimenticola sp. | reverse complement strand
GTGGTCATGCGCAGGCGCGTGACTTCTTCCATTTTCAACTCGATGTAGGCATCGATGAGATCGTTGGTGAACACACCACCAGCGTTCAGGAACTCACGATCCGCATCCAGTGCTTCCAGAGCCTGGTCCAGGCTGTGACAAACAGTAGGGATAGCCGCGGCTTCTTCTGCGGGCAGATCGTACAAGTCTTTGTCCATGGCATCGCCAGGATGGATCTTGTTCTGAATGCCGTCCAGACCTGCCATCAACATGGCAGAGAAAGCCAGGTAGGAGTTGGCAGTAGGATCAGGGAAGCGTACTTCGATGCGGCGACCCTTAGGGCTGGAAACCCAGGGAATACGAATGGAAGCAGAGCGGTTACGGGCGGAATAGGCGAGCATAACCGGTGCTTCGAAGCCAGGAACCAAACGCTTGTATGAATTGGTAGAAGCGTTAGTGAAGGCATTCAGGGCGCGAGCATGCTTGATGATGCCGCCAATGTAGTACAAGGCGGTTTCAGACAGTCCGCCGTATTGATCGCCAGCAAAGATATTCTCGCCATCTTTGGCCAGAGACTGGTGTACATGCATACCAGAGCCGTTATCGCCAACCAGGGGTTTGGGCATGAAGGTGACAGTCTTGCCATAAGCATGACCCACATTTTGGATAACGTACTTCATGACCTGGTTTTGGTCGGCGCGTTTTACCAGGGTGTCAAACAGGGTGCCGATTTCGCACTGACCTGCGGTTGCCACTTCATGGTGATGTACTTCAACGGGTACACCCATGTCTTCCAGTGCCAGACACATGGCTGCACGCAGGTCGTGCAGGGAATCAACAGGAGGAACGGGGAAGTAGCCGCCTTTCAACCCTGGGCGGTGACCGATGTTGCCATCTTCATAAACACGCTCGGAGTTCCACTCGGCTTCTTCAGAATCGATTTTGTAGAAAGAGCCAGACATGTCTGAACCCCAACGTACGTCGTCGAGGATAAAGAACTCAGGCTCAGGGCCGAAATAAGCGGTATCAGCGATGCCGGTGCTCTTCAGATAGTCTTCGGCGCGCTTGGCAACAGAGCGAGGGTCACGCTCATAACCTTCCATGGTGGAAGGCTCGAGAATATCACAACGGATATTGACCATGGTTTCGTCCGCGAAGGGGTCGATAATCGCAGTATCTGCGTCCGGCATGAGAATCATGTCGGATTCGTTGATGCCCTTCCAGCCAGCAATGGATGAACCGTCGAACATTTTGCCTTCGGTAAACATGTCTTCATCGACCATGCTGGTTGGCATGGAAACGTGCTGTTCCTTGCCGCGTGTATCGGTGAAACGTAAATCAACGAACTTTACGTCGTTGTCTTTGATCATCTTGAGGACGTCTTTTGCGGACATTTGCCCCTCCAGTTTTGGTTATTGAAAATAAGACTAAGGGAAGCTCTGGTCTATTCATGCGACTCACATCTTGGCTCTGAAATGTCCGACAACTTCAAAGTTGTGGTTCTTGAGCATTTCAAGGGCAATCTGCTTCGTACAGATATAGATCAGAGTTTCCCAAGCAACCACCCAAAGAGCGTGTTGCTTGAGGGTGGATACAGAATTCCTCTGTTTTTTAGTGCATGAACCATGCCATTGCAAGGGTAGGCAGGTCAAGGGGAAATGCTTGATCGGTATATAGGGTATCTCTATCAATTCGTGATCGGTATCTATAGGTTTGGGAAAAGTGATGATTTCGCTATAAAAATCGCAAATAGGCTGCTATTTGTCGTGATCTTCGTCTTTGTTTTGTTGTCCTTCGGCGTGAATCTCTGCGATGTTATTGTTAGCGCCCCTTTGTAAAAGATATTTGTAAGGTACGACCAAGTTCAGTTGCGGAAAAAAATCGCACCAAATTAGTGCGATGAAGGATTGTCGATGCACTTGGGTTGTGCAAACTGCTGTGGTATCAGTAGCCGAATGCCGGGAGTATGCCCGAGTGATTATCCGAAGTACAAATGCACTTTGCCAAACTCGGGGTGAGGCGCCAAGGCTTCGGTCATCTTTTGGTGCAGTATCTTGGCTTTTTCAACATTCTCGTAGCAATGCAGTGGAAAAAAGAGTTCAAGCTCAATTTTTCCGCCGAGATAATGGAAGAGTATTCGATCCTCTTTCCCCAGGCATCTCAAGTCTGCCCAGGCTTGTTGCAGAGTTTTCATGGCATCTTTGCGCAGGGGAAGGTCTTTGCATGTTGGTGCCTTTTCATCGTCTTCAGGATCGATATGCACAGTCACATCGGAGACTTCTTCGATATTCGCCTTGATTTGCTCTTCCACGGCAATGGCAATCATATGGCCTTCCGAGACGGATATTTTGGGATCAACCTGCACATGCACATCAGCCATGGCTTCATGCCCCTGGCGTCGGGTGCGTAGCATATGCAGAGAGCTGACGCCGGGAATGGTGGCTATAAGATCACGGATTTGTTGAACCTTTTTGTCTTCCAGGGATTCGTCCACCAGTTCCCGCATGGCACTCCAACCCAGATCCCAGCCAATTTTTGCGACCATGAAGCCAACAATGAGTGCGGCAGCGAGATCCAGCCATAAATATCCCAGCATGGCGCCTGCC
>CAYXOS010000263.1:0-2622 GCA_964467115.1 uncultured Sedimenticola sp. | reverse complement strand
GTCACTGCTGCTGATTTTGAGGCATTGTATACGGGGGATGCTGTTCCGTATCCCTAAGGAAGCTCTGATTGATTCTGGCGCGAGCAGATTGTAGTGAAAAATCGTTCAGTTCAAGGCGCAAACTGCACGTAATAGCGGGCTATTGCGAAGGTTTGCAACGCTGAAATGAACGGTTTTTCACCACAAGATGCCGTGTCATGAATCGATCAGAGCTTCCCTAATAACCTGCCAATGCTTGCTCTAAAGTCTGGGAAATTTCATCTCGTAATCGCTTGGGCGCTTCAACCACGACCTTATTTCCAAAACCCAGCAGCCACCAGCGCAGTTGCTCGGTATCCGGTACGCTGGCATGAATCTTGACTTCATTGCTGGCACCACTTCTTGGAGTGATAATTTTCTGGTCATCTGACAAAGGCGTCTCTTGCAGGTGTTTGGCGGTATCTTTGTCCATGCGAAGTTTCAGCTTCAGCGTTGCCTGACTTCTAAGGTACTGGAATCCCCCTTCATTGACGTATTGCTGCAAGGAGAATCCTTCTGGGCTTTGTGCGGTTTGTTGCAACAATTCCACTGTATCGGGAACAAACCGGTGCAGGGCATAGTGCCGCGGGTCCTGGTAATCCCAGGCGGTAGCAACCAGATAACTCACTTCATTACGCAATACCAAGCCCAGGGGATTGAGCAAATATTCTGCCACTTCGTCATCGCGGCGTCGGTAATGGGCGCGAATGCATTGTTGTTCCAGCAATGCCCGTTCGATGATATCAACCACGGATGGATCAAGGGCAACAGGCTTGAGCGGCATGCTTCTTGAAATCACATAGATACGCTCAGTTTGCTGTTGTTGTTCAAAGGGCAGCACCTTGTCAGCCGCTTCCAGATAAGGTTGCAGGCGTTTAATCAGTGCTGGCATGCGTGGGCTGAGCAGTTTATCCAGCATCTTGAAAGAGAACGCCATGGAATAGTCCATAGCGGGAATGCTTTCCAGTAATGCTTCCTCGCTCCAGTACCAGCCCAGTGCATCTTTCTGGCCATCATTGTGCAGGTCGGGAAAGGCTTTCCCCAGCGTCTGCAAATCGCGCTGCAGGGTGCGTCGTGATATCTGAAAGCCGTGCTCGACGAGTTTTTCCTCAAGTTCGGCCACGCCGATTCGCCGCCTGCTGTTGGCGCTACGCCTCGGAATCAATTGCATCAGCTTGATCAGCCGGATCGCGGTCTGTGTTGCGCTGGGTTTGAAATGCCCCGTCATATTATGTCGTCCAAAATGGTCTGGTACGCCAAATTTGTTTGGAATGCTGCTATCTTAATAGGCAATGGACGATTAGACAAGCTGATCGAACCAAATTCGAGTATTACATGGAGAATCATAATGCCTGTCCGACCCAAGCCGATGAGTTACAAATGTCCCAACTGTAACTGGCAGATCACAACCCATCCAAATAGCGATGCTTTAGCGCCAGGAGATTACTATGATGAATGTCCACATTGCCAGTGTAAAGAACTTGAAGTGGCTCAAGCATCCTGGATGGAGGTAATAAGGAAGCAGTTTAGAGGCCCAATCAACCAATGAACATTACCACACGACAAATCTACCATGATGGAGGATTCGAAAATGAATCAGGAAGTACAAGAAAATATTGAAGCTACCGATACCGAGCAATTCGGTGAACTGCTCAGTAACCTGCTTGAAGAAACACGCAACAACCACAACAAAGTGGAAGCGCTATTCGCCAAATTTGAAGCCATGCAGGGACATAATGGGGGTAACTCAGATAGTTGTCACGAAAGTGAAACCGACTGCCACCCAGACCAAGCGCAAGATACTGGTGATGACGACTTACAGGCAGAGCCAGTAGATTGGTCGCGCATACGTATTGCTGATGATGACGATGACCCGAGTATATATAGCCAACTGGCGGTTCTGTTGGGGTTGGGTGTTGCTGGCTATGGGCTGTATAGGGCTTTGCGCAACTAAACTACACAGTGTTTTTTCTGGAAGTCAGCAAACTAATTATGCGAATGCATTCGCAGCCACGGAATGCTCCTGCAAAAATCTCGACCCAACCACGTAGGAGCATCCCCATGGGTGCGACTTGATGCAGGAGCATTCGCAGCCACGGGCATCTCCTACAATAATCACAACCCAACCACGTAGGAGCATCCCCATGGGTGCGACTTGATACAGGAACATTCGCGAACACAGTCATCGCCAGTATATTCTTTGCGGAATACACTGACGATGATGCTGAAAGTTATAAATATTGGTTATTTAGGGGCTACTGAAAGCATTTTGTATGGGTTTGATACTATAACCGAGGTAGTTACCGTGCATGTTGCCCAAAGAACGCCGCTCAAAATTACTGCATGAAGTCGCTGAGTAAATTTACTGCTTTGAGATTGATAGTGCATTGATACAACATTAAACTTAGCTAAATCCAACAGCTACAATAAGGACGACTATGATGTTAACCGACAACACAAAACAATACTGGCTGGATAAATATGATGCTTTGATTGCTGAAGCTGGTAAAATAAACTTTACTAAAGATAGCTAGCCTGCCTGGAAAATTCATGAATTACACGCGCCCTCGCTTGTTTCTTGCTTCCACAGGAGATTTTCTTCAG
>CAYXOS010000262.1:0-2629 GCA_964467115.1 uncultured Sedimenticola sp. | reverse complement strand
GCATCTGCACCGAGCCGTCGGGGTTCTTGCGCATGCGCAGGATGTTGGCCAGCGTACCGGCGGTGTAGAGGTCGTCCGCTTCCGGCGTCTCCACCTCCTGGTCGCGCTGGCTGACGATGAAGACGACCCGTTCGGCGCTCAACGCCTCGTCGATGGCCCGCACCGATATCGGCCGGCCCGCATCGATGGGCATGACCATCGTGGGGAAGATGACCGAGCCGCGAACGGGAACTACGGGCACGCGTTCGGGTACGTTCATCGCATCCCTCCCTTCTTCCGTAGCCGCGCTGGAAGGATCGACCCCGGGCACGTCGTCCGGGTAAGCGTCGTCTGGTCCATGTCTCGTTTCGCTCATGTATTTAGTCTACCCTTGTCAAATTTTACCTCAAATTTGTCCTCAAGTCGAGGGGGTAGCTATTGGGGCTGCGCCGCCCGTTCGTCGAACCAGCGCTCGAAGGCCGCGGGAGGCATGGGCCGCGCCAGTGCAAACCCCTGCACCCACTCGCAGCCGTTCTTGCTCAACCAGTCCAGCTGGCTCGCCTCCTCCACCCCCTCGGCGGTGGTGTTCATGCCCAGGTCGCTGCCGAGCGCAAAAATGGAGCGGATCACGGCTTCGGTGCGGGAGTTCCTGCCAATGTCCCGGGTGAAGGCGCGGTCCACCTTGAGGATGTCTACGTTCAGGTAGGCGAGGTAGGCGAGGGAGGAGTAGCCGGTGCCGAAGTCGTCGACCGCAATGCGGACGCCGAGCTCGCGCAGACGCGCGAGCGGATTGTGGGTGTGCTCCACGTCGGCGATGACCCGTTCGGTGATCTCGATCCCCAGCCGCTCGGGAGGATAACCGCTGGCCTGCAGAATCTCCTCCAGGTTGCGGGTAAACGCGGGGTCGAGGATGCTCTCGGGCGATACGTTGACGGTGAGCCTGGGCGCGCGCTTCCCCCAGCGCTCGAGCCAGCGCAGCCCGATCTGCACCCCGATGCGCAACGCCGCGGCATCGAGCTGGCTCGCAAATCCGTAACGCTCGGCCAGGGGTACGAACTCCCCCGGGGGGATCAGCTTCCCCGTGCGGGGGTCGCGCCAGCGCAACAAGGCTTCCGCGGCGACGACCTCCTTCCCGTCGGCGCTTACGACCGGCTGCAAATGCAGGAACAGCTCGTCGTCTCTTTCGATGGCCCTTCGTAAGGCCTCCACCCTGGCGCGACGCGCGGCGACGCGTTCGTGCAAGCCCTCCTCGTACTCGTAAATCGAGCGTCGTCGCTGCTTGGCCAGGGCCAACGCCATGTCGGCGCGCCGTAGCAGGGTTTCCGCCGTCGAGCCAAAATCGGGAAAACGCACCATGCCCGCCCGGGCCGAAAGTTGAACCTCCTGGCCTTGGAGCTGCGTGGGCTCGCCAATACGATCCAGCAGTTGTTGCAGCAGGTCCGAGGGGTTGGAGCCGCGCATCACGACGACGAACTCGTCGCCGCCCCAGCGCGCCGCCCAGGCAAGGTCGTCCTCCGTATGAAGCAGGCGGGCCGCGAGCTGGCGCAACAGCCGATCCCCCGTCTCATGACCCCAGGTGTCGTTGATCCCGCCAAAGTCGATCAGGTCGATGAAGGCCACCGCTCCCGACGCCTGGGGGTCGGACAGCACGCTGGAAAGATGGCGGTAGAGCGCGCGCCGGTTGGGAAGATCGGTGAGGTCGTCGTGGTAGGCCTTGTGCTCGAGGTCGTCCACCACCTTGCGGTAGCGGAGCACCTGCCCCATGAACTGCGCCACTTGCTGCGCGAACTGCACCGCGGATCCGTCGATCTCGAACGTCCTCTTGAACCCCACGCCGAGGATGCCATAAGGCACGCCCTCGCCGGGAATGGGGACCCCCAGGGCGCTCTTGATCCCGTGCTCGATCAACCGCTTCGAAACCGGAAAGCGCCGCTCGTTTTCGAGGTCGTGCGACACCACCGGGCCGTTCATGCGGAGCGCGAAACCGGCTTGCGTATTGTTCAGGCCGATGACGGTCCCCACGGGCATGTTCTTGCTTCTGACCACCCGCAGCCCGCGGGGCTCGCCTTCGAACTTCAAGACCGCGATGTAGTCGGGGTGGAGGATGCGGTCCAGCACCTCGATCACCTTGTCGTAGAACCGCTCCGGCCGCGTCACCGACCAGGCGATGCGCCCCAGGTCGTAAAGCGCCTGCTGGCGCGCGGTGTCCATGCTCATCTTGCGCTTGTGGCGCACCTTTTCCTCGACGTCCATCAAATACCCTAGGTAAACCTCCTCGTGCTCGGAGGCCTTGCGCCCGTGCAGGACGAGCCAGTGGTACTCGCCCGAACCCATCCGGAAGCGTACGCGCGTCTGGTCGCCGCCCGCCTGGCGCAGCAGGGAAAAATGCCTTCGGAACAGGCTGCGGTCGTCCGGGTGAACGCGCTCGATCAGCTTTTCGGGGTTCTGGCCGATCAGCTCCACCGCGGGAAAGCCCAGCAGGGTCTCCACGTTGGGGGAGACGTAGGCCACGCGCTGCTCGGGACCCTCCAGGCGGTAGATCACCCAGGGACCGGTTCGCAGCAGATCTTCGAGGAAGATGTTGTGCTCGACCGTCGCCTGCTCCAGTTCGCGCTCGCGGGTGGCGTCGATCATGGCTCCGAGGAGGTAG
>CAYXOS010000261.1:0-2643 GCA_964467115.1 uncultured Sedimenticola sp. | reverse complement strand
CAGTCGTTCAATAACCATAGGCACAGACTCGGACAGGATCATCAATACCCATTTCAATGGCCCTGTATTCGACGCTTTTCCAACTACTCAGTGCCGGGGAACCTATGGCAACAGCCTGGGTGATGTGCCTTGCTGAACAAATGGAGAAGTACCATGCGATGCTCTGTATTCCCCTTGTTTCTGCTCAGTATTCTGCTTTCATCTTCAGCTTTTGGTGCAAATCTATTGTCGATGGGGCTTTTTCCCATTGGCATCCGCTTTCCGGATGATACTGTACAGACTACAGCAGCCCTGCCAAGCTTGCCTGCGAATATGGTATGGGTCGCACACAACGGTGGCCACTATACCAGCCCAGTTGACGCCATGAATCAGCTACGTGACTGGTGCCATGCCGATTCGACTCCCGCCCCTGATTACTCGCAGTGTACGTTATTGATTGCACCTGGTATTTTTGAACTGGGTAGCAATCAGTTGGTCATGCAGGCCGGGGTGAATATTGTGGGTATGGGGATTAAAACCACGATCATCAGAGGCTCCGTCGACAACACCACTCACCCAGGTGGTGCTGTGATCCAGGGCGCAGCACACACTGCGTTGCGGGATCTTACTGTTGTCAATATAGGTGAGGGTCTTGTTTCTGCGGGAATTTACAATGCAGGAACCGCATTCACTATTGAGCGAGTAAGAATCATTGTAGATGGTAAGGCTATATATAACAGAGGAATCACAAATGACGCTGACGATTCGCATTTTGCCGATATCATTGTTTCTGTGACGGGTCTTGCCGATGCAAGCTGCGACGGCATTGACAACATGGACAGTCTTGAAATCAAGCGGGCCAGGGTTGTGGTTTCAGGTTGCAGTGACAATACGGCAATTACAAATGTGAATGCTTTCAATCTGAGTTTGGTCGACGTAAGTGCCATTGCAACTGCGGTTGGTACGCAGAGCGCTTATGGTGTTTGGAGTAGTGGCTCTGGACTTACAATCCAGAATTCCAGACTCGAAGGAACCACTTATGCTTTGGGAATAGGCTCCACATCCGCAAAAATTATCGATACCCAGCTAGATGGCCCCATAGGCGCCGATTCCGCTGGTATCCAGTGCTGGGGAACCTATGACAAAAACCTGGCTATTAGGTCTTGCTAGGCAATCTGTGTTGAGGAGCTACATCATGTCACGTCATTGGCTAACCCTATTTCTCGGCAGCCTTGTGTTTCCATCTTCGCCTTTTGGTGCGGGGATTGGAGTCAATCCAACTGGCATTAGCTTTCCGGATGGCAGCTTCCAGACCACGGCAGCCAAGCCGCCGCTGCCACCCAGCATGGCGTGGGTGGCCACATCAGGAGGTGACTACAGCAGTCCGGTTGATGCCATGACTCATTTATCTGACTGGTGTGAGCTTGGCAGCAATGCCACCAGATGTACATTGTTGATCGCTCCGGGCACTTATGAGCTGCCAATAGATCAACAATTGCTCATGCATCAGGGGGTAGATATTGTGGGTATGGGTACAGAGTCCACACAAATCGTCGGGCATGTGGGTAGCGCAACACTGGGCGAGAACAGCGCCTTGATCCTGGGAGCCGCCGAAGCCACATTGCAAGACCTTACTATTATCAATCAGGGTGTTGACAATGCTGCCAACATGACAGCTATTTATAATAAACACTGGGCCTTCGGTATTGTGCGTGTAAAGGTGTATGTTGGTCTTTGGGCGAATAGCGCCGATACCTATGGCATCGTAAACGAAGGTGCTTTGGATGTTACGTTTGAAGATGTAACCATTAATTCTAGCAATGTCAGCGGCAGTAGTTCAAAGAAATGCTTCGGGATATGGAACAAAGGGAATGGAAAATTGGAAATCAATTATGCCAGAGTCTTGGCTATGGGATGTGATGATGACAATACAGCCATACAAAACACCGAAAGTATTTTACGCCTGGTCAATGTAAGTGCAGAAGCACAGTTTGCTGGTTCTTTTCGCGCATTTGCGGTCTGGAATACCCAGGGTACGATCACGATCCTGGATTCCACACTGAAGAGTACCTACCGTTCCCTGGGAATAGGTTCTGCATCGGACACAATCATCAACACGCAACTCGATGGCGCCATCATTGATGCTTTTCCTTCATCCAGCACCCAGTGCAGGGGAACCTACGACGGCAATCTGGCTAAAGTGGATTGCTGAAGGGCGATATACTTATAAGGTAAGTCTCAAGCTTGTCATGAAAAACTCTCGGTATGCTGTCTGTTATTCTGGCTAGGCCTGGGAACTACTTTGCAATCTGGCGCGGATATCTTCTCTGGCCTGCCTGAGTATGGAATCGCGGTCCAGGTTGTCCAGTATCTCCCGCACCACCAGCTTGGGGCCGCCTTCGCCCCAGGATTTTCCCTGAGCCAGATAACGCTCGGCGGCCTGGCCCACGATCCAGGTGCTGTAATAGGCCACGGCGCCCTGGGCGCCGCCGGTGAGCAAGGTGGTCAGACCCGCTGATCCCAGTTTCAGCGCCGAAGAGATGAAATGCACTGCCCATACCGTGCCCATGAGCAGGGCCATCTGCGCGCCGATGGTCTTGATCAGGTCTCCGGCTTCGTTCTTCGTCAGGGGCAGAGCATAGAGCTTGGACAGGTGCATGATCA
>CAYXOS010000260.1:0-2644 GCA_964467115.1 uncultured Sedimenticola sp. | reverse complement strand
ATGATGATGGTGGTGGGCAAGAAAGTCGAAGAACTGATCGCCCGGCTGGCACAAAAGGCACGGGCAGCGGGAATACACTTGTTACTGGCAACCCAGCGACCTTCAGTGGACGTTATTACCGGCTTGATCAAGGCAAATATTCCTACCCGGGTAGCATTCCAGGTATCTTCGCGTATTGATTCCCGTACCATACTCGACCAGATGGGTGCAGAGCATTTGTTGGGGCATGGAGACATGCTGTATCTGCCCCCAGGAACCAGTATTCCTCAGCGTACCCACGGGGCGTTTGTCTCGGATGATGAAGTGCATCGGGTGGTGTCATTCCTCAAGGCAGCCGCTCAACCAAACTATTTGGATGAAATCCTTCAGGAACCAACCGAGGCTATTCCGGGTCTATCTGCTGAAGCAGCGGGTGTGGATACCGAAGATGCTGATCCCCTGTTTGATCAGGCGGTGGAGATTGTCACCCAAAGTCGTCGCGGCTCTATATCTGGCGTGCAACGTCGGCTTAAGATCGGTTATAACCGTGCGGCTCGCATGATAGAAGAAATGGAACGTATTGGTGTTGTCAGTTCCCCGGATAGCAAAGGCGGTCGGGAGGTTTTGGCGCCACCTCCACCTGAGGATTGATTTGTGCGTATAAAAATATTTCTGGCAGGGTTGCTGCTGGCAAGTGGTAGCATCCATGCAGATGTCCGCCAGCAATTGGATGGCTTTTTACACGGCCTGAATACCCTTAGCGCAGATTTCAGTCAGGAAGTCATCGATACATCGACTGATCAAATCACCCACAGTCAGGGCGTGTTTTATCTTTCACGACCGAATCGATTTCGCTGGGTTTACAACGGTGAATATCCACGCTACATCATCGCTGATGGGAAAACCATCTGGCTGGTAGAGGAAGACATTCAGCAAGTCAGTCAACGTGCGCAGAAAGGCGCGCTGAAAGGAACGCCTGCCAGCCTGTTTGCCAATACCCTGGATTTGGACCAGGATTTTGAAATCAAGGATCTGGGCGAACGTCGAGGACTGGGATGGCTGAAGTTGATCCCAAAACAAAAAGACAGCCAGTTTGAACAGATATTACTCGCTTTTGAAGGCAATACTCTAAAGCGCATGGAAATGGCAGATCGTTTTGGTCAAGTCACCCGTTTTGATTTCTTCAAACTGAAACGCAATCCCCCATTGGAGGACATCCTGTTTACCTTTGTGCCACCGCCAGGCTATGACATTCTGGATCAGTAAACATGGATGATTTATTTGCAGGTGAAACCCTATCTGGTCGTCCTCTGGCCGATCGCATGCGTCCCTGTAGTCTTGAGGAATATCGAGGTCAATCCCATATCCTTGCCAAAGGCAAGCCCTTGCGTCTGGCAATAGAAAAGAGCCAGCTCCATTCCATGATCTTCTGGGGGCCTCCAGGAACTGGCAAGACCACCCTCGCACGATTGCTTGCCAATGCATCGGGTTACGCATTTCATACCTTGTCAGCGGTATTGGCAGGGGTGAAGGATATCCGATTTGCTGTGCAGCAGGCGCAGCAGGTGAAGGCACAAAGTGGACAGGGCACGGTGTTGTTCATCGATGAAGTGCATCGCTTCAACAAAAGTCAGCAAGATGCATTTTTGCCCCATGTGGAGAACGGCACCTTTCTGTTTGTCGGAGCGACTACGGAAAACCCATCGTTTGAACTGAATAACGCCTTGCTTTCCCGCGCCAGAGTCTATGTGCTCAAATCATTGACAGAAAAGGAACTGCTGCAAGTGTTGCAGCATGCATTGTCAAATCAGGAACGGGGTCTGGGGAAGGAAAAGTTACAGATCGCTGAAGATGATCTATGTCGTATTGCTCAGGCAGCCGATGGTGATGCGAGACGGGCGCTGAATTTATTGGAAAGCGCAGCCGGACTGGCAGAAGAGGGAGAAATTTCATCCGCAGTGATCTCAGAAGTCTGTGCCGGGCAGTTGAGACGCTTCGATAAGGGTGGAGAAGTGTTTTACGATCAGATTTCTGCGTTGCACAAGTCCGTACGGGGGTCGTCACCAGATGGGGCTTTGTACTGGTTCTGTCGTATGTTGGATGGTGGTTGCGATCCTTTGTATATCGCCCGCAGAGTGGTACGTATGGCATCGGAAGATATTGGTAATGCCGATCCCCGCGCCCTGGAACTGGCGCTCAATGCCTGGCAGGTTCAAGAACGCCTGGGCAGCCCGGAAGGGGAGCTTGCCATTGCTCAGGCAGTTGTCTATATGGCAAGTGCTGCCAAGAGCAATGCGGTATATGTGGCGTTCAAGGCTGCCATGCGCGATGCCAAAACCACCGGATCACAAGAGGTGCCCATACACTTGCGCAATGCACCGACCAAATTGATGAAAGAGCTGGGCTATGGCAAAACCTATCGCTATGCCCACGACGAGCCGGAAGCCTATGCCGCAGGCGAACAATACCTCCCTGATGGACTACAGCAGGCGCGTTATTATGAACCCGTAGGGCGGGGTTTGGAGATCCGTATTGCTGAAAAACTGGCGCATTTGCGCGAATTGGATGCGATTGCCGAGAAGGGCAGTGTAGAATAAGCCTTCCTAAGGAAATTCTGATCGATTTTTCACCCCAACCTGCTCGGGCCAGAATCAATCAGAGCTTT
>CAYXOS010000259.1:0-2652 GCA_964467115.1 uncultured Sedimenticola sp. | reverse complement strand
GCACATCCATGTACCACGCACAGGGTGTCGAAAAACGGTGTTTTTCAACACCCTGCTAAGTTGGATTTCGGGTTAGAATACATCCCCTGTTTTTTGTAACGCCTTCGGACATATGACCGATTTTTCAAAATTTGCTGCGCCCGGCATTAATGCCTTGCATCCCTATGTGCCTGGAAAGCCCATCGAAGAGTTGGAGCGGGAGTTGGGATTGTCCGGCACTATCAAGCTGGCTTCCAATGAGAATCCCCTCGGTTCCAGTCCTCTGGGCAAGCAGGCGGCGGCTCAAGCAATGGCTGAGATCAATCTTTATCCCGATGACAGCGGGTTTCGATTGAAAGACAAATTGGCAAGTAAACTGGGCTTGAAGCCAGAACAGCTGCTATTGGGAGCAGGTTCCAGTGATGTTATCGATATGGTTTCTCGCACATTCCTGACTCCTGGCCGCAATGCGGTATTTTCTCGTTACAGCTTCGCCATGTATCCGATTTACACCACCGCGGCGGGTGCCGAATGCCGTGTGGCAGAGGCTTATCCACCTGAACATGAAAGTATGCCTTATGGACATGATTTGCAAGCCATGGCTGCATTGGTCGATAAGGACACGCGGGTGGTGTTTATTGCCAATCCCAATAATCCCACCGGCACTTGGCTAGACGCAGAGGCATTGAAGGGCTTTTTACAGGCATTGCCAGGGGAAGTGGTTGTGGTGCTGGACGAAGCCTACACAGAATATGTTACTGAAGCTGATTTTCCCGATGGCTGCAGCTGGTTGAATGATTTTCCCAATTTGATCGTGACACGCACCTTTTCCAAAATTTATGGATTGGCGGGGTTGCGTATTGGTTATGGCATGGCAAGTGAGGATATGATTAGTCTGATTGGCCGGGTACGCCATCCGTTCAATGTCAACATGCCGGCTCTGGCTGCTGCAGAAGCTGCCCTTGATGATACAGATTTCCTCAAACGCAGTCGGGAACTCAATGCCGCCGGGCTCAGGCAACTGGAAAATGCCTTTGAACAGATGGGGCTGAAATGGATTCCGTCCATCGGCAATTTTATTAGCGTTGATCTGCAACGTGATGGTGCCGAGGTATATCAGAAGTTGTTGGAGCAAGGGGTCATTGTACGTCCGGTTGCCAACTATGACCTGCCACAACATGTGCGCGTAACCGTGGGGACAAGTGCTGAAAATCAGCGTTTTGTGGAAGCGCTACAGGCAGTGATGGCAGCATGATCAAGCGTCTGGCGGTTATTGGTGTTGGTCTGATTGGTGGTTCCCTGGCGCGTGCCTTGCGGGAAGCAGATGCGGTTGAAAGCATTGTTGGCTGCGGCAGGGGAAAGGAAAACCTGGAAAAGGCGGTAGAACTGGGCGTTGTTGATAGTTACACCCATAGCATCAGTGAAGCAGTTGCCGGGGCAGATATGATTTTTCTGGCAATTCCCTTGGGGGCGATGAAAGGCGCGTTTGCGGAAATGCAGGGGCATTTGCTTGCGGATGCGGTGATTACGGATGGTGGCAGTAGCAAGGGCAGTGTGGTTTCAGATGCCAAGGCTGTATTTGGGGAACTGCCTCCCACCCTGGTACCCGGTCATCCCATTGCAGGCACAGAGAAAAATGGTGTGGAAGCATCTTTTGCCAGTCTGTACCGGAATCGGCGTATTATTCTCACCCCGGATGAAAGCACCGATCCTGCAGCAGTTTCCAGAGTGCGGAACATGTGGGAAGCCTGTGGAGCCCAGGTTAGTGAAATGTCCGTCGCCCATCATGACGAGGTGTTGGCGGCAACCAGTCACCTGCCGCACATGCTGGCTTTTGGGTTGGTAGATAGCCTGGCGAGAATGAAGGAAAATGATGAGATCTTTCGCTATGCAGCAGGCGGTTTTCGGGACTTTACCCGTATTGCTTCGAGCAATCCTGTCATGTGGCGGGATATTTGTATTGCCAATGGTGATGCCCTGAGCAAGATGCTGGGCGTGTTTGCCGATGAATTGAATGATCTGGCGCAGACCATTTCCAAAGGCGATGGCGATCATTTGTTGGAGGTGTTTTCCCGTGCCAAGGCAGCCAGAGATCGATTTGTTGATGGTTTGCCAGAAGAATAGATGCAACTGCTCCTGCGTTGATCTACCTTCTGCATCCGTGCTGCTGAAGCCCGAATAATCAATAACTTGCCGCCTTATAAATAAATACGCTGAGTAGTTACGAACAGGCCAGCGTTGTTTTAATTTGGTTGTCATATTAATTTAAGGAAGCTCTGATCGATTCATGAACTCGCATCTCATACCTGAAATGTCCGATAACTGCGTCGCCTACAGGGATGTAGGTGAGGGGCGTGAGCAGGAAGCGGTAAGCTTTGAAGTTCTTGCTAATAGCTTGCTATTAGCCGCGAACTCCGCCTTGTTCTCAAACATTTCAGGCATAATCTGCTTCGTACAGAACCAATCAGAGTTTCCTTAATAATTACGAGTAATAGATATTGAGTCATTCAACGATAAAGTTCCAAGTCAAACCTGGCGGTAAACTCAGTGGGCGTTTGCGGGTTCCGGGTGATAAATCCATCTCCCACCGTTCCATCATGCTGGGTTCCCTGGCAGACGGCGTCACCCATGTAACCGGATTTCTGGAAGGTGAAGACAGTCTGGCGACCCTTA
>CAYXOS010000258.1:0-2700 GCA_964467115.1 uncultured Sedimenticola sp. | reverse complement strand
GTCATAGTCATGTTATGAGGGGTGAACGGTGTTGTAGGAAAGCCTCTGCGTGGCCCCATCACCAGGGCGGTAACCAGGGCTGCGGCACCTGCGGTGATATGGACTACCGTACCGCCGGCAAAATCATACAAGCCCATTTTTGCCAACCAGCCGCCGCCCCAAACCCAATGTGTTACCGGGACATATACCAGCATCAACCACAGACCACTGAACAACAGCATGGAGGAAAATTTCATCCGCTCTGCAAAACCACCCACAACCAGTGCTGGTGTGATAATGGCAAAGGTCATCTGGAACAACATGAACAGGGATTCGGGAATATCACCACTGAGGCTGTCACGACCAATTCCTGCCATCAACACCTTACTGAAATCGCCAATCCAGGCATTTCCTTCACCAAACGCCAGGCTGTACCCTGCAATCAACCATAGAATCGAACTGATGCCCGCAATGGCAAAACATTGCATGAGCACAGAAAGAACGTTTTTGCTGCGAACCAGACCGCCGTAAAACAACGCCAGCCCCGGCAAGGTCATAAACAATACCAGTGCGGTAGATGTCAGAATCCATGCTGTGTTCCCACTGTCAAGTGAGGCTTCTGCCGCAAAAGCGCCACCGGACACTAATGACAGTAACCCTATCAAAAATAAATGCCTGAATTTCATAGTTCTCCCCATGCGATAAAATATCCCCGCAAATGATACACAAAAAAAAGCCAGCGTACCTGAGTACGCTGGCTTAAATATTACCAAAGGGAGTAAATGTAATGGTTCGAAAACCTTGTGGGGTGTTCATGTCCCACACTACATACGACCGGATGTTTTCAGGAAAGTTGCATTTTATTAAAAATTGGTGGAAAAACATCCGCTGTTGAAGACACGGGTCTCATTGACACTATTCCCTCAGTTACAGGAACCAAAGCCAACAACTTGATTTCTGCCATTACTCTTTGCTTGATACAAGCGCTCATCAGCGAGTTTCAGAAGAAGCTGCTGGGAATTCGCCTCAGAACTATGTGCAACACCAATACTAACGCTGATATCCAGATCAATATCCAACCGTGTCCAACTGTCATTCATTATTTCCAGTCTTATTTTTTCACACATTGTTTCTGCTTGCAGTTCTGTTTCTTGCACCAGTAACAACAGGAATTCTTCGCCCCCATAGCGAAAAGCTTCCCCATCGACAATCCGGGATTGCAACAATTGCCCAAGTCGCATCAAAACTTCATCGCCCTTGGCATGAGAAAATTTGTCATTCACCAATTTGAAATGATCGACATCGATAAGCGCAATAGAAAACCCTTGTTCTATTGCTTTCAACTCCGCCAATTGAATTTCCAGCTTACGTCGATTGCCAAGTTTGGTGAGTGGGTCGATCAGGCTGAGGTTCTCCATTTCCTTGGCTTTCAGTCGCTGGACTTGCGCTTCGGCTTTTGCAGCCCGCAGTTCCAAGGGTATGCTCAACGCATGAATTCTCTGCTCAACTTCAGCACCTTTCAAAGACGCTTCCAGTGAAATGAATGTACGCAAATTGAGATAAGCTTGCTCATAATCCCCTGCTTGGGCAAAAACTTCTGCTCGCAAACCACTGATATCTCGCTGTTGGGCTTTTGCCGCGATACGAACCGCCAAATCATCAGCGGCATCCAGGGCCTCAAACGCTTGGCTGTACGCTTCCAGATCCAGTTCAATGCGCGCCCCACTAATCAACAATTCAACTTGTTGGTGTAAATCTTCGTATGTGCGACTTAAAGACAGTGCTTCCAGCAGCAACTTTTTTGCTGCCAAAGCATTCCCCATCTGCCTTTCAGAATTTGCCAGATACATCAATGATTCAGCAATCTCTCTTCCATCACCCGTTTGCCGTGCAAAAGCCAATGCCTGGCGATGAATATCCAGTGCACGCTCTGCGCTCTCACGGTGACTTTTGATTTGTCCCAATAAATTAAGTACGGGAGCACGTCCTCTTATATCCCCGAGTTCTTCGAATACCGACAGGGCTTTTGTATTCCAGATTTCAGCCTCAGCATAGTTTTCGAGCAGGAAATTAACCATCCCGATGTTATGCGAGGTATAGGCAATACCCCGGAAATTGCCGATGCTTTCTTTATGCTCGAGACTCTTCTGGTAGTATGTTAAAGCGTTTGGCAAATCACCCATGCGCTCATAGGCTACGCCAATATTGTTCAGGTACTTCCCCGTAACGCCTTTTGATCGAAACACAGGCATCTGCTGCAGATGTTCTAACAACAACTGAAGCGCCTCGACATGCCGACCTTTATTGAGCCATATACCCGCCAACAAATTGACGCCGTCAAAAAATGCTTCTTGGCTACCCAGCGTATCCGCCTGTTGTATCAAATCGTTCGCCATCTTTTCCGCATCGCTTAAATGGCAAAGACGAATCTTACATACAACCAACTTCCGTTTAGCGTCTAACAAAAATTCTGGGTTGTTCTGTTCTTCAGCGAGTTGAAGCACATGCTGTGCCAATGCCTCTGCAGCAGATAAATCCTGGACCCAGAACCTTTCAACTTCTGCCAGTAATTGCTTGAAATCAGGTGTATTTTTTTCAGGCACGTTTTTTCCTTAACACTCTGCCAGAGGAATCGGTTCGGAAAGCTCTGTTCGATTCTGACAAGAGTAGATTGTGGTGAAAAATCGTTCAGTTCAAAGCGCAAACCGCACGCAATAGCCC
>CAYXOS010000257.1:0-2749 GCA_964467115.1 uncultured Sedimenticola sp. | reverse complement strand
CGTTCATTTCTGCGTTATCAACCTCGGCAATAGCCCTGCTGCTTCCTGCCATTGAAGCTTTGAACCCGAAGATATCATCCGTTCTAATTAATCAGCACTTCCCAAATGCTCGAACCCAACAGATGCTGGATTGAATATTCACCCCATCCCAGAGAAAACCAAGTTTTGATTCTCACCACTCACAAAATTCTCTTATCCTGGCAACGATTCAGTCGCAAATTGGTTGATAAGCCTGTTTTTGAGCGCACCATAATCGGCTTGATACTGATAAATGCACTCATCCTCGGTCTGGAAACATCTCCCAGCCTGCTGGAGAAGTACGCTCAATGGTTCGACTTGGGGCATCAATTGGTTTTGTTGGCTTTCATTATTGAAGCCTTGCTCAAGATCAGTGCCGTTGCCCCGAAGCTTCGTTTGTACTTTGGAAATGGCTGGGATCTGTTCGACTTCAGCGTCATTGTTTTGTCATTGCTGCCTGCTACGGGTGAATTGGCAATGGTCGCCCGTCTGGCTCGACTGCTCAGGGTGTTGCGTCTGATTTCCACCCTGCCAAAACTGCGCCTCATTGTCTCCACCTTGATGCGCAGTATTCCCAGCATGGGGCATGTCATCCTGCTGATGTCGATTATTTTCTATGTGTATGCCATTGCCGGTTATCAATTGTTCCACCTCCATGATCCCGAACACTGGGGAAATCTGGGGATAGCGATGCTCACCCTGTTCCGGGTGGTAACCCTGGAAGACTGGACCGACGTCATGTATACCGCGATGGTGTTGAGCCCCTGGGCATGGGTCTATTTCGTCAGTTTCATCTTCATGGGCACCTTCGTCATCATCAATCTGTTCATTGCGGTGGTGCTGAATAATCTGGAAGAAGCAAAAACCGAGCAACTGGAAGATCTGAAGCAACCTGTTTCCCGGGATGAATTACTCAACGAACTTCAACGCACCCAAGAAGCCATGAGCCGCTTGCAACAGCGAATGGAAAATCTGGGCGATGGGGCGGTGAGGAAATAGCCGTGGGCGGGATCAAACAATCTTCAGCAGCACCCAACCGCCATCTGTTACCCAAAATTCTGTGGTCGACTATGGGTATGGCTGCCCTTGTATTGGGGCTTATTGGTGTAGTGCTGCCCTTGTTGCCAACCACGCCGTTTTTGCTATTGGCCGGATATTGTTTTTTTCGTGGATCGAAACGATTACACCACTGGATTGAACACCACCCCTGGGTTGGTAAACAACTGCGCTTGTGGCGAGAACAACGCGCCATCAGCACAAGGGTCAAAACAACATTGCTGTTATATCTCTGGCTATCAATGGGCATCAGCATAATTTTCCTGGTTTCAGAAACTCGCTATCAACTCTTGCTGTTAGCTATTGCGGTCATTGTCAGTATCAACCTGCGCAAATTGAAAACGGCAGATTTATAGTGGCACGGTCAAGCCATGCTGATATCTACACACATCGGGGTCGAGCTCCAGAATAAATCTGCACTTCTTTAAATTTGAATGACACAAGAGGTTACACATCATGCCATTGGTAAATATGAAAGACATGCTTCAACATGCCTACGACAATCATTATGCCGTGGGCGCATTTGATCTGGTCAGCCTGGATTTTCTACAAGGAATCATGAAAGCAGCCGAGGATTGTCGCGCTCCGGTTATTCTAAGTCTGGCTGAATCTCATTTTGATTATTTTGATTTCGACCTGCTAATGCCCGCAGTGGAGGCTGCAGCCAAACGTGCCACAGTTCCTGTTGCCATCCACCTCGATCACGGTGAAAGCCTGCAATCAGCCATCCACGCGATCAACCGGGGCTGCACGGGGGTCATGGTTGACGCTTCTCAGGCAGATTTGACCGAGAATATTCGCCTCACCCAGGATATCGTTTCCATGGCGCAGGGTTGTGGCGTACCTGTGGAGGGAGAATTAGGATATGTGCCCGGTGTAGAAGGCGAAGATGCAGAACGGCATCCTGGAGAGATCACCTTTACTTCTGTTGCCGATGCCAGAACCTATGTACAGGAAACAGGCATCGATTTTCTAGCCGTCTCTATTGGCACCGTACACGGTCGAATGCAGGGTGAGCCCAGGCTTAACTTTGAACGCCTTGAACAAATCAACGCTGCATTACAGATTCCCTTGGTTATTCATGGTGGCACTGGATTATCAGATGCCCAGTTCAAGGGCTTGATTGCCAATGGTGTGAGCAAGATAAACTACTATACTGCCCTGGCTGATGCTGCTGGCGCGACCATCATCGATAGCACATCCCGGGATACCAAAACTTATACAGCACTGGTCGATAACATCAGTGACGCCGTTGCCAACGAAACCAAACGCTGTATGATTTTATGGGGAGCGGCGGGACGCGCTGACGAAGTATTGGCAGCAAGCCAGCCCTGGTTTCCGGTGGAGCATGTCATCATCTACAACGTACAAGGTCTGGACGAAATTTCCACCAATGTCATGATGGCAGAAGGACAAAAAGTTCTTGCCGCTATTCCCGGGGTGCGTGAGGTAATTACGGGAGAAGCACTCACCGAAAACGCTGATTACCAATATTGTTGGATCATGCACTTTTGCCACCCGGCGGTCATCGACAGTTTCCGTGAACATCCCGATCATGTGGCTTTTGCCAACAAGTTGTTTCGCCCGGTGGCAGCCAAACGCATCAGTATCGACTATCAAACCACAAGATGGCAGGTTGGCAAATAACTCTCCCTCAGGGGTCGGAGTCAAATCA
>CAYXOS010000256.1:1013-2762 GCA_964467115.1 uncultured Sedimenticola sp. | reverse complement strand
AGGCCGAGCTGAGCAATCTGGAAAAATCCCTCAAGCCGAAAAAGCGTAAGAAAAGAACGCCGAAAACGGACAAATAAGATTAATCCCATGGTCATGGGGTAGGTCTTTGCTTATCCGGTTTTGAAAAAGGCACGTTGAGTGCCTTTTTTTATGCGCATGAAAAAATTGACACAATCTTTACATTCTATCGATCATTTTATCGATACGATCTGGTCTGAAAAGGGCTTGTCGCGCTTGACGCTGGATGCTTACCGGCGTGATCTGAAGCTGTTTGCCGAGTGGCTGGAAAAAAAAGATGAAAGCCTGTTGCAAGCTACTCAGACATTGATATTGCAGTATCTCGCCCAGCGCGTAGAGCAAAAAATAGCGCCGCGCAGCAACGCGAGATTGCTTTCTTCGCTGAAACAATATTATCGTTTTCAGCAACGCACGGCGAAACGCAGCGATAATCCAACCGATTTGATCAGCATGCCGAAACTCAATCGCCTGCTGCCCGACAGCCTGAGCGAACTGGATTGTGAACGCTTGCTCGAAGCGCCGGATACTGCGACGGCTTACGGCCTGCGTGATCGCTGCATGCTCGAATTGATGTATTCATCCGGTTTGCGCGTGAGCGAACTGGTTTCATTGAAGCTGAACCAGGTCAACCAGAATTCCGGCTTGATAAGATTGATCGGAAAAGGTAGCAAAGAGCGCGTGACGCCGGTGGGTGAAGAAGCGCTGTACTGGCTCAAAAAATATTTGTCGGATGCGCGCATCGCATTGATCAAACCGCAAAAACTCAATGACGATCTGTTTCTGTCCAGCCGCGGCACAGCCATCACGCGCCAGGCTTTTTGGCAACACATCAAAAAATATCTGGTCATCGCCGGTTTGAAAGAGACTTACACGCCGCATTCACTGCGCCATGCCTTCGCCACCCATTTGCTCAATCATGGCGCTGATTTGCGCACCGTGCAAATGCTGCTCGGCCACAGCAATCTATCCACCACCCAAATCTACACCCACGTCGCCCAGGCGCGCTTGCAGGCGCTGCACGAAAAGCATCACCCTCGCGGGTAGGGTTTTAAACCGCGGAGGACGCAGAGGGTCGCAGAGAAAGTTATGCAGGTGCTTAAACCTTCAGTAAGGCTATTATACTGCCGAGTGTTTATCTGGCCAAAGACTTCAACGGAAACCTCCTCTAAGCATGGGCAAAAATTTGGAGGCAAAACCAGATTTAAATGTCAGCATCCAGCGAGTCAAATTTAAAAAGTAACTACGTCAATTTTATTTGAAATGGATCAGATCAAGATAAAAAATCAGTCTCACTAAAGCATCAGTGCTTGCAATTAGATAAGCGCAAAATGCGAGCGATCAGTTTTGAACCCAGAGCTGTCATGCTTCAATATTTAACCAAGTAGCTATGCTGCAAAGAATTCCTCAGCGTACCTCTGCGTCCTCTGCGGTTTAAATTGCTTTCAATGCAGCAAAGTAAACATTTTACGGCGTGATGCTTTCACCAGCGGGTGATCGTTGCCGAGCAGGTCGAACAGATCGAGCAGACCTTTGCGCGCCGCGCCGTCGTTGAAGCTGGCGTCTTTTTGCATTACTTTGAATAACAGCTCGATGGCGGCTTGATAATCTTCTGCTGCCGTCAGGTAATTGCTCATTTTCAATAATGCGTCGAGGTCGTCCGGGTTTTCCTGAATGCGCTGTTCCAGTTCTTTCGGGTCGCCGGCGTCTTTCAGTTTAGTCGCCAGCTTGATG
>CAYXOS010000256.1:0-1003 GCA_964467115.1 uncultured Sedimenticola sp. | reverse complement strand
GGCTATCGATCAATGCGCTGGCGCTGTCGAAATCATTTTCGTTGGCGACCAGTTTGGCGATATTGATTTTCAAGCTGGCGTTGCCCGGGTCTTTGGCCAGTGCGTCGTTGAGAAGTTGCAGCGCCTGCTCTTTATTGCCCTGGGTGTAGGCGGCAATGGCTTCATCTAGCACGGCGTCGGCTTCGGTTTTGATGTAAGGATCGAGAAACTTGCGTACTTCTGATTCCGGCAGCGCGCCCATGAATTCATTGACGATCTGGCCATCGACGAAGAGTTTTACCGTCGGCAGGCTGCGCACGCCGGCCTGCGCCGCGAGTTCGCCCTGCTCATCGCTGTTGACCATCGCCAGATGGAATGCGCCGTTATATTCTTCCGCCAGCTTGTGCAAAACCGGAATCAGCGATTGGCAGGGCTGGCACCAGTCGGCCCAGAAATCAACCAGCACCGGTTGCTTGAAAGAATTGTCGATGACCAGTGACTGAAAGTCTTGCATCGTCACTTGATGGATAAAGGGTGATTCGCTCATGCCGGGTTCCGCTTCATAGTTGAGAATAGAGGATCACTATATAAGGTAAACCGTGATAATTTCAACCGTGCAAGATATACTTGCGCCCGCCGCAAAACATACGGGTAAACAGGCTTGAAAACAGAATACGATGCATCTTCGATAGAAGTCCTGACCGGGCTGGACCCGGTCAAGAAACGGCCGGGCATGTACACCGACACCACGCGCCCCAATCACCTGGCGCAGGAAGTGATCGATAATTCGGTGGATGAAGCCATCGCCGGCCACGCCAGCCAGATCGGCGTGATTCTGCACAAGGATAATTCGCTGTCGGTGATCGATAACGGTCGCGGCATGCCGGTCGATTTGCACCCCGAGCAAAAAATTCCCGGCGTCGAAGTCATCCTCACCAAGCTGCACGCGGGCGGTAAGTTTTCCAACAAAAATTATGAATTCTCCGGCGGTCTGCATGGCGTCGGCGTATCGGTGGTGAATGCT
>CAYXOS010000255.1:0-2803 GCA_964467115.1 uncultured Sedimenticola sp. | reverse complement strand
GCGCACAACTCCATGGATGGAGAAGGTAGAGCGAAGCAGGAAGCCAGAGTCAAGGCCGAGGTCTATATTAATCAATGGGTTAGAGATGCCCTTAATAACTCTCAACTGTTTCGCAACAGAATACGGCGTTGGCTGAACATCAACTCGGCGATGATGACACTAAGATAAGTAACGCCTATCCACAGTAGATTCTGGGTATCGGTATTCCATAGATAAATCACCAACGCCAACCAGGATGCAAGAGACAGCACCAGCCCGGATATAGACAAGATCGGATTGCCACCAATGCTTTTGCGCAAACGCCAGGCAGAAAGATTGATCGCGGCAAAAACCAGCAAAAAAGTAGAACTGGCAAAAGAAGAAATAATGCTGAGATTTGCCAGATTGACAAAAACCAGGGTTGCCAGGGTTATTGCCACCAGACTTACCCAGGGAATATTGTTCTGTTTCCGCTTGAAACCAAATGCCTTGGGTAACGCCGCTTTTTTTGCCATTACCATACCCAGGCGTGCGGTGCCAAACATGGTGGCATTGATAGCTGAGGCAGTGGAAAACAGCGCGGCCAGCCCGATCAACAAGAAACCCGCGTGCCCCAGGAAGGGCTTGGCGGCAACAGCCAGGGCGTATTCTTTGTAGCGGCTGATTTCGTCGGGCAGCAGATTACCCACTGCAACCAGCGAGACCAACACATAAATAGCGATGGTAATGGCAATTGACCATACTATGGCAGGCCTCAGATTTTTGCCGGGATTTTCCATTTCGTTGATAGCATTGGGAATAAGCTCAAAGCCTTCATAGGCAACAAAAATCAGAGCAGCTCCCATGAGCACCCCGACATGCCCTTGATTGAAAACCGGCAATACATAATCTTCCTTGATATAAAACAGACCAATAACCGCAAACAAGAACAAAATCAGCACCTTGATGGTTACAATGATCAACTCGCTACTGCCACTGGCTTTGATCCCGTAGAGATTGACGCCAAGAAAAGAAAGTAGAATCAGGGTTTCCAACAGGTGATGCATGGCGGGAGAACCACCGTTGCTTCCCAACATGGCAGTGCCGTAAACCCCAAATGTATACGCATACAAAGCCATGGTTCCGATATAACCCACCAGTAGTAACCAGCCACCCATGGCAGCAATATTGCGATTCTTGAAGGCATGTTCCAGAAACGTAAAACTGCCGCCACTGGATCGAAATGCCAGCCCCAGATTGGTATAAGACAGACCAGTCAACAACGCAATCAAGCCGCCGATGGCAAAAGCAATGGGTGCCGCATGTCCCGCCTGGGCAATAGCAAGACCAAGCACAGAAAAAATACCACCCCCCACCATGCCGCCAATTCCCATGGCGATAACCTCCTTGAGGGAGAGCTTTTCATCGATGCTGACGGTGTTTTTTTGTTGCATGTTGTGTTTCCTCTGCCTTGGGGCAATATATGGTCTATGATACGACAGCATTAACCAGGGAATACATGACGAATGATAAAAATGCAGAATAACAATCAGAAAATGGGTCTGTTACAGGCAACTTCAATAGCTGTAGGTACCATGATTGGTGCCAGCATATTCTCCATTTTTGGCTTGGGGGCAACCATTGCCGGGCAGAACCTGCCCCTGGTGTTCCTGGTTTCTGGTGTAGTCGCGTTACTGGTTGCCTATTCCTATGCCATCATGGGTTCCAAGATCGTCTCCAATGCAGGTCCTATGGAGTTCATCTTGCGGGCATTTGGAGACAATCTGGTCACCGGGGCGCTGAGTTTCCTGTTCTGGCTGAGTTATGTGGTATCAATATCCCTGTTTGCCAAGGGATTTGCAGGGTATTTTATGCCCTTGATTGGCATGGACGATCACGGCTTGGGTAAATCCCTGGTCGAAGTTGCTGTGGTGCTGGCTTTCATGGCATTGAACCTGGCAGGGGCAGAGCGGGTAGGCAAGGCAGAGTTTTTCATCGTACTGGTCAAGCTCTCCATACTGGCAGTTTTCGTGGTGTTAGGTCTGGCAAGCGTCAACCTTGCTTGGGTTACCCCCAAGATGGATGCCACTCACATGCAGCAAACCCTGAACGGCACCGCCGTATTTTTCCTCGCCTACATGGGCTTTGGTTTGGTTACTAATTCCTCAGAGCACATGCGTGACCCTAAGAAAAACGTGCCTCGCGCCATTTATCTCAGTATTTTTCTGGTATTGATCGTGTACATACTGGTTTCCGTGGTTGCTGTGGGTAACCTTTCCATCCCGGATATGGTCAAAGCCGAGGATTTTGCCCTGGCAGAAGCAGCCAAACCCTTTTTGGGGCATTGGGGCTATGTGCTGGTATCCATAGGCGCATTGTTTTCTATCGCATCTGCCTTGAATGCAACTCTCTATGGCGGTGCCAATATCGCCTATGCACTGGCAAAAGATGGCGAACTGCCAAAAGTATTTGAACGAAAGAGCTGGTTTCGCGCCCCCGAAGGGCTGTACTTTACCGTGCTGATCAGCCTCATCTTCACCTTGCTGCTCAATCTCAATGGTATCGCCTCAGTCACCAGTGCTGTCGTCATGCTCATCTATCTGTTTGTTATTAGCGCCCATTATCGAATGCTCAAGACCATGGGCGGAAGCAAAATCATCATCGTGCTCGCCTTTGTCGTTGTTGCGGCAGTATTCGTTGCGCTTATGCACTATCTCTGGCATACCGGCAAAGCATCTTTCTGGGCGATATGGATCACCTTTGCCGCCAGCCTGCTGTTGGAAGTCGTGTATCGATTTGGAACAGGCAGAGTGATGACTACCCGCGAGATCAAATGAGCAGGCAC
>CAYXOS010000254.1:0-2839 GCA_964467115.1 uncultured Sedimenticola sp. | reverse complement strand
GCGTTGCAAACCTTCGCAATAGCCCGCTATTACCTGCGGTTTACGCCTTGAACTGAACGATTTTTCACCACAATCTGCTCGCGCTAGAATCAATCAGAGCTTCCTTAGGTAAAAGTAACGCGGAAATATTACTCCGAGTTTGCAGCTGATGGTAGTGTCAGTGCAGGGAAATATGTCCAGAGCATGATGAACAAATGCTCCCAAACAGCAAATTGTTTACTGTTTATTCCGTTAGACAGCGTTTGGGTGATGGAAAAAATCGTTGGAATATTGGATAATGCACCGCTATATGTCGGTAATCCCTCTTGGGATAATAGCCGCCCACTATTATTAGTAGAAAATATCTGGAGGTAATGTATGGCTGATTTGTTTTCGGCAGAGTGGATGAGTTCTTTTGCAGAGCAATGGAATGGTGAGGCTGAGCTTACCGGACCTTTGGGTGAGATTGGTTTTGCCAGCGTGATTGGCTATGGAATGCCTGAAGATGATCAGCCACGAGGCGTGTTGGTGGTTGAGAACGGTACCGCTACCTCTGGGGGCGCATATAATGGTGAAGAATTGAACTGGGATATTCGCGCTTCCGAAGAGCAATGGAAAAAGTGGATTGCCAAGCCACCGGGTATGATGGGGTTGGGTATGGCTTTTACTTCCGGAAAAATGAAATTTAAAGTCGGTGACTATGGGGCAATGCTGAAAGAACCAAAAATGGCGAAGCCTTTCATCAAAAGCTTCTCTGTAATGGGAAAGGTCTAGTCGCGTATTTTTGCCTGAGAAGTCATTCTCAGGCACGATTGCGAGTTTTGATGAAAACGAGTCCTAGGACTCATTTTAACTATATTGGAATACAGCTACTTATGATCAATATCAGGTTTATGCAGACAATGTCAGCAACCCTCCTTGCTGGGCTATTGAGTGTTGGCACGGTGCTGGCGGATGGGCAGAACGGGTTTGGTGAGGTTTTCGTTGTACAGGCCTCAGATCGTCAGCCTACTGTGGCGATTGGCGGCACTGTGGTTCCGTATAAGCAGGTTACCCTGGCTGCTCAGATTCCCGGGCGGGTCAAATATATCGCTGGTATTGAAGGTGATGCCTTCAAGGAAGGTACTTTGCTGGTTGGTATTGATGATTCCGAGTTGTTGGCAAAGCGTTCGGCTGCCTATGCCCAGTTGTCTTCCGCTGAAGCTGAACTACGCAATGCCGGAGTGCAATATTCTCGTGAGCTTTGGTCGCCTAAGTCCAAAGCAGCGCCTGGTGGCATGGGGATTCCCAATCTGTTTGACCAGATGTTTACCAGCCCTGCTGAAGATTTCATGGGTGAGCGCGATCGTGGCGCAGAGCGCAGTGCTGATCTGTATGCGTCGACCACCCGTATCGAACAGGCGCGGTCTGCCATTATGCGGGCGCGCTCTGAAATCCAGGCAATTGAAGCAAAGTTGCGTGATGCCAAGAGTCTGGCTCCTTTTGACGGGGTGATCATGGCAAAAATGGTGGAAGTGGGTGACACTGTTCAGCCCGGCATTCCCATGTTGAGATTTGCGGATATCACCTGGTTGCAGGTGGAGCTGGATATTCCCGCCCGCCTGGTAACGGGTTTGCAGGAAATGATGGTGTTGAAAAAGGCGGCAGTTTTTGATGATTACTCCGAGCCTGTGGATGTGCGGGTTGCCCAGATTTACCCCATGGCAGATGCCCAGCGCCACACCATCAAGGTCAAGTTCGATATTCCCCAGGGTATCTCTCAGCCGGGGATGTATGCCAAAGTCATGATTCCTGATACCAGTCACGCCGCTGCGACAGGCAGCCTGCCTGTCATCCCAGCATCCGCCATCCGCTATCGGGGTAGTTTACCTGTGGTGTACGTGCAAAATCAGGATGGCAAGGCGGAGTTGCGCCTGATTCGTGAAGGTCGACGTTTGGACAATGGAATGGTGACGGTGCTGTCAGGCTTGGCGCCTGGTGACAAAATTTCACCTAACCCACGTCCAAGTATGATAAAGAATCAGTAAACGCCATAGTTTTGAAACATCGCGACAGTCATTATGGATCGCGATGTTGTGGTGGAGGCACAAGGAAGTGCCTTTGGAAGTCCCGCCCAGGGAATATAGTCAATTGTTACTCCAGTGCAGTATTTTCGACGGAAATACTGTGTGTTCAGTTTTCTGAACTGTTGAGTTCAGGAATTTAATTAAATATTACAGCAGGTTATTGATGGTATGAGTGATCTCGATACCAAGCCCCACAACCCCCCAGTGTCCGGCATTGTAGAAGAATCAGAAAATCTGGGTATTGCAGGGCGTACCGCACGGTTTTTCATTAATTCGCCCCTGTCGCCGCTCTTGTACTTAACCATGTTCCTTTTGGGTTTGGCGGGTTTGATGATGACGCCGCGTCAGGAAGACCCTCAAATATCTGTACCCCTGATCGATCTGTTTGTGCAATATCCAGGTGCGCCAGTGGAAGAGGTCGCTTCCCTGGCGATACAACCCCTGGAACGCATGATGTGGGAAATTCAGGGTGTAAAACATGTCTATTCCGTCTCTCAACGAGGGGGAGGCATGGTGACCATACAATTCGAGGTGGGGGAGGACATGGAGCCTTCTCTGGTCAAGGTGAATGAACAGCTTGCCTCGAATATGGACAAAATTCCCAACGGGGTATCGCCGCCACTGGTTAAGGCAAAGGGCATTGATGATGTTCCCGTGGTTACCCTGACATTGTGGTCTGACAAGGATTACAACGGCGATGGTATTCCAGATGTCGACGACAGCCAATTGCGCCGTTTGGCACTGTCCGTGTTGCAATCCATCAAGGAAATTCCCGATACAGGAAAAGGTTTTGT
>CAYXOS010000253.1:0-2884 GCA_964467115.1 uncultured Sedimenticola sp. | reverse complement strand
CTGCTTATGTCCCTGTTGCCAGAGATGCTGGACGAAGGGCGGCGCGTGTTGCTGTTCTCCCAATTCACCACCATGCTGGGGCTGATCCAGAAAGAACTGGATGAGCGCAAGATTGCCTACAGCAAACTCACCGGCCAGACCCGCAAGCGCGACGCAGCCATCGAACGCTTCACCAGCGGCGAAGCGGATGTGTTCCTCATCAGCCTCAAGGCCGGTGGCGTGGGCCTGAACCTCACCGCCGCCGACACAGTGATCTTCTACGATCCCTGGTGGAACCCCGCCGCCGAAGCACAGGCCATGGACCGGGCGCACCGCATCGGCCAGGACAAGCCCGTGTTCGTGTACAAGCTGCTCACGGAAAACACCGTGGAAGAAAAAATCCTCGCCTTGCAGCAAAAGAAACAGGCCCTGGCCGATGGTCTTTACCGAAAAGGCGGCAAAGGCGAAGGCTTCAAGCTGAACGATCAGGATCTACAGGTGTTATTTGAACCCCTGGCGCCAGACTCATAGCTACATCCAACAAACTGTTACGCTAAATAACGCGCAAAGTTTCTATTGTCTGGTCTATTCCAACGGCACTGGAGCATACAGATTGGACACAGACCTGCTGTAGGTCTCGGTTCGCTAACCTTACTGACCTTATAACCCAGATATTAACTTGAAGTAATTGGAGCCGGTTTTTTGAGTGGAAGCATATAGGTTTGATATGGTGATCCGTGAGTGAAAGCCCGGTATTTGTCTGAAATACCGGAAGAATATACGGATTCAGGAATCGGTTATAATGCGCCATTGTTTCATCGGCCTGACTGCTATTTCATGACCCATTCATTCCGCGTTCGCCCATTGATGGCAGACATCCGCTTTATTGCCCTTACCACTTTGTTGCTGCTGTTCATGCAGGGATTGTTGCGCGCTATTTTGTGGTTGAGAAACCCGGAGTTGGCAGCCAGCACGCCTACTGTGGATTTGCTTTGGTCTTTTGTTGTTGGATTACGTTTTGATCTGATCATCAGCAGCTATGTCATTTTACCCCTGGTATTGGCGCTGCTACTGCCGAACGGTTTGGGCAGTCGCAAACTGGCAAGGGGATGGGTGGTTGTTACCAGCAGCGTTATTTTCTTCTTGGGCGTGTCCGAGCCTGAGTTCTATCATGAATTTCACACCCGGCTGAACAGTCTTGCAATCCAGTATTTGAAAGAAGACCCCACCACAGTCAGTAGTATGATCTGGCATGGTTTCCCTGTGGTTCGATATTTATTGCTGTGGGCTGCTCTGATTGCCTTGTTTGTATGGTTGTTGAACAAGGCACACCAACTGACAAGAAAATTCGGGCAACAGTACCCCCGCTGGTGGATACGAGTACCGGTCTTTTTGATCTGCGTAGTATTGGTTGCCTGGGCTGCTCGTGGCACTCTACGCCATGGAGCACCTTTGCGTTGGGGTGATGCCTTCCACAGTCAATATCTGTTTGCCAATCATCTGGCGCTGAATGGCAGCTGGACCCTGGCAAAGGCAGCCATGGGCAACAAGAAGAAAGATGCGGGGAAAAAATGGTTGAAGGCCATGCCTGTAGATCAGGCAGTATCCGAAACCCGCAAGTTGTTGTTGACCGACAACGATATCTTGTTACAACCGCATGAATATCCCATATTGCGTAAACACCAACCCCAGGTGAGTCTGACCAAGCAGCCCAAGAACCTGGTGTTCATCATCATGGAAAGCTTTTCAGGGCAGTTTACCGGCGCACTTGGAAATGAGCAGAATATTACTCCTGAATTCGATAAGCTGGCCTCTGAAGGTTTACTCTTCGATCATTTTTTCTCCAACGGCACCCACACCCATCAGGGCATGTTCGCCAGTGTTGCCTGCTTCCCCAATATTCCGGGATTTGAATACTTGATGCAGGAACCTGAAGGCCAGCACCAGTTCTCTGGTCTGCCAATTTTGTTGAAGTCTCGGGGATTTCAGGATGTGTATGTATATAACGGCGCATTCAACTGGGACAACCAGAAAGGTTTTTTCCGCAATCAGGGAATGACTCGCTTCATTGGCAGAGACCAGATCGAAAATCCGGTATTTACCGACCCTACCTGGGGCGTATCGGATCAGGACATGTTTGACCAGGCATTGCGTGAACTGAACAAGATGGATCGAACCCAGCCATTTTTTGCCGTGCTACAAACCCTGTCCAACCACACACCCTATGCCCTACCCGATCCACTGCCAGTGAAAGCAGTCACCAATCAGGGTGGATTGAACGAGCATTTGACTGCCCAACGCTACGCAGATTGGGCTTTGGGACGATTCTTCGATGAAGCAAAAAAGCAGAGTTGGTATCAGGACACTTTGTTTGTGCTTGTAGGTGATCACGGCTTTGGGGTCAAAAAACAACTGGGAGAAATCGACCTTCTGCGCTTCCACGTCCCCATGTTATTGCTCACTCCAGGCATTCAGGAAGCCTACGGAGAGCGTATTCACCGCACGGCAACACAAATGGATCTGGTGCCTACCGCCGTGAGTCTGTTACTGGGAAAGTCTTTTACCCATCAATGCTGGGGACGCGATCTGCTTTCCCTGCCTGAACAAGATCCCGGTTTTGGCATCATCAAACCTTCTGGTAGTGATCATACCGTTGCTTACCTGCAAGGCAGAAATATCGCCATCAAGCCACCTCATGGCAAGGCAAAATCCGGAACTTTCATTCTCTACCCCCAACCCGGCATCACCCTCAAGGGGCTTCCTGAACAGCCTCAGATGCTGGAAAACCTGAAAGCCTATGTAAGCACTGCCATGCATGCCCTGCTGGACAATAAAACCGGCGTCCCGGTATCTGACAAGGTTGAACCCAGGGCGCATTGAACCTCAGGAACCTCAGGAACCTCAG
>CAYXOS010000252.1:0-2900 GCA_964467115.1 uncultured Sedimenticola sp. | reverse complement strand
CTATGAAATACAGAAAGTTATCACGTTTTTTTAGCGACCGGGTGAAATGTTCGGGTTAAACCAAGTTGCTTGTCTTGCCAGGGGGCAAATATCACCATAGCGATAATGCCGCCAATCAAAGCCATAAACATATCTGACTGGGTGTCCCAGACGTAACCCTGAGTGCCAAGAAAGGCAACCGCGTCATCTCCACTGGCAACAGCCACCCACCATTCGATGAGTTCGTAAAAAGCACTGAATGCCAGGACAAAGCAGACAGCAAAGAAATTTGTCCACGCCTTGCTGCGCATCACTTCCAGCCGTAGCAACAATTCTCTGGCAATAACGGCAGGGATAAGCCCCTGAGCGATATGCCCGAGCTTGTCGTAATTGTTGCGCTGCTGTCCCAAGGCATCTCTTATCCAGTCAAAAAGCGGGACTTCTGCATAGGTGTAGTGGCCGCCGACCATTAAGATAATGCAGTGAATCAGGATCAGCCAATAGGTCAGACGGGTCAGGGGAAAGGATCGAAAAGTTACCAGTAGAACACCCAGTCCAATAATGGCGGGAGAAACTTCCAAAAACCAGGTAAACAGTTCTTTAGGATGGATAACAGACCAAACCAGCACCGCGAAATAGATGCCCAGCCACAACAGGATTTCTTTTCTTGTCGGATGTTCTATGTGAGTCATTCGGTGTTCCTGGGGCGTTCTCCGACCAACAGCTGTACCGGAATGGACGCCCCTTCGCGCAGAATAGTAAGTTGCATACGGGTGCCGGGGGAGGTGGATGCAATCTGGCTCATGATGTTTTGTGCGCTGTTCACGGGTTTGCCGTTCACGCTCTGAATAATATCGCCGGGTTTGATGCCTGCCTGATCCGAGGGGCCGTTTTCCAGAATGCCTGAAAGCAACACACCTCGAGTGTCTTCGGGAAGCCCCATGCTTTTAGCAACGCTCGGCAGAAGGTCGCTGCCACTGGCACCGATCCAGCCACGAATCACCCGTCCGTGTTCAATGATCTGATCCATGACTTGCTTCGCCAGGTTGATGGGAATGGCAAAACCAATACCGTGAGAGCCACCCGTACTGGAAATGATGGCGGTGCTGATGCCGATGACTTCACCTCGGGCATTGACCAAAGCACCCCCTGAATTCCCCTGGTTTATAGCGGCATCGGTTTGAATAAAATCTTCGAAAGTGGCAAGTCCCAATTCATGCCGCCCGGTGGCGCTGATAATGCCTTGGGTAACTGTCTTGCCAACACCAAAAGGATTACCGATTGCCAGAGAGATATCACCAACACGCAACTGGCTGGAATTACCGAGTTCTGCTGCCAGCAAGTCCTTTCCCGCAGCTTGAATCACCGCAAGATCTGTGTCCGGATCAGTGCCTACCACCCGGGCGGGCACAGGAGGTTGTCCACTGGCAACCACATAGATATCGTCAGCATCCTTGACCACATGGTGGTTGGTGAGAATATAACCATTTGTATCCACCACCACGCCAGAGCCCAGGTTTCTCTGGGTGTGAACTTGGGGTTCAGTTCGGGGATCACCAAAATACTGTTGTACTGCGGGGTTTCTGAACAGGGGCTTGCCTTCTTCCCGAGTCGTCTTGCTGGTGTAGATATTGACCACGGAAGGTTCTGCTTTGCTAACTGCATCTGCCCAGCCCAGGTGGGATACAGACGTGAGTGTAATGGGTGTGACTGGAGACCATACACTAGGCCAAAAGGTCAGCATTAAAAAGGCAGCAGCCAACCCTGTGATCACAGAAATGAATAAAAAAGCAAAAAGACGCTGGAAGTTCATAGGCCTCGCATTCTACCATGGGCTTTTTATAACCTGAATCCGTGATGATGGCGCTTAGCGCAAGCTCTTGATTGCCCAGCACTGGGAAATCAACATCATGTGCCCCGCATTCGCCCTGAACCCACGGATTCAAATAAAAGTGAGTGCGGTCATGGTGTTTTTGAAAGAACTTGTCGAATATTGCGATCAGCGTCTTAACATTGGTGAATTCAAGGATTACTGCCCCAATGGTTTGCAGGTAGAAGCATCCAAAGAAATTCGAACCGTTGTTTCTGGTGTTACCGCCAGTCTGGCATTGATCGAAGCAGCAATCGCAGAAAGTGCTGATTTATTGTTAGTGCATCATGGCTATTTCTGGAACAGTGAAGTATTGCCGTTGACAGGTATGAAGGGTAGGCGAATACAGAAATTGTATGACAACAATATAAGCCTGGCGGCCTATCATCTGCCTCTGGATGCGCACCCTGTTTTGGGGAACAATGTTGAATTGGGGAGACGCCTTGGGTTTGCAACAGCCAAACCCATGACGGAAGATGGGCTGCTGTGGGGCGCAGTGCTTGAGCGTCCTCTGAGTGCAGAAGCGTTGGCGCTGCAGATTGCATCGACAGTGGATCGAACACCTTTGCTACTGTCAGGTGGAGAACATGCTGTTTCCCGGGTGGCATGGTGTACTGGTGGTGCTCAGTCCTGGGTGGACAAGGCTGCGGATTTGAATTTCGAGGCATTCATTACCGGGGAAGCGTCAGAAAGCAGCTTTCATATTGCCGCAGAGCGACAGATTCATTTTTTTGCTGCAGGGCATCATGCAACGGAGCGTTTTGGGGTTCAAGCCCTGGGAGCGGAGTTGTGTAATAAATTTGATATAAAACATGTGTTTATAGATATTCCAAATCCCGTTTGAACCCTGTGTAGTAAAATTACGTGTTTCCTGATCTTGACCAAACAACAAAATTGGGTGAAAATCCGCAGTTATCTTCAGAATAGAAAATTAGTATATTCTGAATAACTGGGAGATTGATTTTTCCCAGCCATTAACCCGTATTTTTAATTGCTACTGGGGGTATTCCATCCATGAGCTCACAAGGCGTGGACCTCAAAAAACGCCGCA
>CAYXOS010000251.1:0-2983 GCA_964467115.1 uncultured Sedimenticola sp. | reverse complement strand
GTCTACAAAGTTGATCTCAAAGTGACAGATTTGCTGGATGCCAATGCCAAAATAGTGACGATGCACCCTATGCAAAGTATGCAGGATGCCCTGGTATTGATGCGGCGGGAGCATATCGGTTCGGTCGTTGTGGCGGAAAACGAGCAGGCAACAGGTATTGTGACGGAAAAAGATATTCTCTCTGCCGGCTATTCACATGCTGATTTGAGTGAAGCGGTACAGGTGCGGATGTCCCGACCGGTTTTGCGTGTCGATGCAGAGGCAGCTGTTACAGAGGTGATCGATTTGATGCGTACACATCATGTACGGCGTGTGGTAGTTTGTAAAAAAGGGCGTTTGCACGGGGTATTGACAGATCGTGATGTTTTTTCACGTGTCAAAGGCAATGTTGCGCGAATGTTGCAGATCAAACTGCGCCATGCCAAAGAGATCATGGATCTGCTTCCCGAAGCCATTATCGAAATTTTCGATATGCCGCAGCAACAGACGATTCACTGGATGAACCGTGTTGCAGCGGAATTATTCGGGAGGGATTTACAGGAGCACTCTCCACAGGAACTTCTGGGTGAAGCATGGGCGCAGATGCACGCTAAAGTGGTTAAAAACGGACATTTAGAACACTTTACTGCAAAAGTGAAGGGACGTGATTTTGAATTTTCCGGAACGATCTCGACCAATATCAACAGCCGTTATATCAAGCTGATTGCCAGAGATGTGACTGCACACGAACACATGAAAGAACAATTGCGTAAAGAGGTGAAAGAGGAGGTGCGGCTGCGTCGTGAACAGGAGTATCTCATGATGCATCAGTCGCGTCTGGCGGCAACGGGGGAGATGATTGGACATATCGCACATCAGTGGCGGCAACCGCTCTCCCAGCTCGGCGGTATCTTCATGAATCTTGAATCGGCTCAGGCATTTGGCGACCTGGATGAGGTATATCTTCGGGAGCGTTTGCAACAGGGAAATGCATTGATCAAATATATGTCTCAGACCATTGATGATTTCCGGCGCTTTTTTTCACCGTATCAGCCTGAAACACTCTTTGACCCGGTGGCAGCGCTGCGACAGGCGGTTAATATTGTTTCAGCAGCTTTGACGTACCGTCACATTGATGTCAGGATTGAGGGGGCGGTTGAAAATAATTTACGCTGCAGAGGTGCGGAAGGAACATTTGCACAGGCAATGCTGAACCTGCTGGGAAATGCTTCGGATGCACTGGCGGAGAAAGAAGGGAAACGGCAAATATCGATACACTTTACAACTTGTGAAGATATGCTCGAGATTCGCTTCTGCGACAATGCGGGAGGCATCGATCCTGAGGTTTTACCGGATATTTTCACACCCTATACGACGACCAAACAGGAGGGGACGGGCATCGGTCTTTATATGACGCGATTGATTATTGAACAGAAGATGCAGGGACGTATTGAAGTCAAAAACAGTACTGCCGGTGCCTGTTTCATGATCTATGTTCCATTGGTGCGGCAATAGATCTCCAAAAAATTTCTTCATTTCACGCATAGTACATTTTTTTTCTTTATACTTGTCGGCATATTGGAGGAGAAAGGAAAAGAGTGAAAGCAAAAATTGAGCAAGTCGGTGTACTGCTGGATGCACTTCCTTATATCAGACGTTACACCGGAGAGGTGTTTGTCATCAAATACGGAGGTTCTGCACAGATATCGCCTCTGTTGAAAGAGAAATTTGCCCGTGACATTGTGTTGATGTATTTGGTCGGAATCAAGCCGGTTATTGTACACGGCGGCGGTTCAGCGATTGGAAAGATGCTGGAAAGATTGCAGATCGGGACAACGTTTATCGACGGATTGCGGGTGACAGATGCGCAAGTGATGGAAGTTGTCGAAATGGTGTTGTCGGGTAGTATTAACAAAGAGATTACCGCACTTTTAAATGAATACGGTGCTCCGGCGCTGGGTGTCAGCGGCAAAGATGCGTCGATGCTCAAAGCCAAAGCGCTGGATATGCAAAAGTACGGTTACGTTGGAGAAGTTGTTTCCGTCGATCCCCGGGTTATAAACAATCTTATCAATGAAAAATTTATTCCTGTCATCGCGCCTGTTGCAACAGGATTGCATAGCGGGCATCCAGGATTTAACGTCAATGCCGATATCGCAGCCGGGCACATCGCTGCAAGTCTGAAAGCCCGAAAAATCATTTTCATGACAGATACGCCAGGTGTGATGAACAGGAGAAAAGAGATATTGCATACGCTTGGTCAAACAGAGATCGAGAGTTTGAAACGTGATGGCGTTATCGCCGGAGGGATGATTCCCAAAGTGGATGCATGCCTTCAGGCGGTGAACAACGGTGTCAAGAAAGCGCATATCATAGATGGACGCATAGAGCACGCGTTGTTACTGGAGGTTTTTACCAGTGACGGTGTGGGAACGGTGATTCGGCTATGAGCGGTACTGAAAGTAAAGTTGTTTCCGCGCCTTTACTGCTGAAGCAGTGTGAAGCGATCATTGACGATGAACTGGAAAATTTGCAAAAACTTTTCAAAGCGCTGGAGGTGATCGAAGAGATGAAACTCTATGAAAGTGTCTGTGACGATTTTGAGTCCTATTGCAAGCGTCGCTGGAAGACAATCGACCGGCTTACCGAAGAGGGAAGATTTTGTATCAACCCCATTATCAAAAAGGAGAAATAACATGAACTATCCAAAATTTCCGACAGAGTGTCACTCAATGCTGTGCAAATATTTGCGACCTGAAGTGTTTGACGCACTGAAAACAGTGCAAACAAAACACGGTTTTACACTGGCGCAGGCGATCAATTCCGGTGTGCAAAATCCCGACAGCAGTATCGGTGTCTATGCCGGGGACAAAGAGTCTTACTTCACTTTTGCGGCGCTCTTTGATCCGATTATCGAGGATTATCACGGTTTCAAAACGACCGATAAGCATACGAGCGATTTAGATACAGACCACTTGCACGCTTCCAACCCCGACCCCGAAGG
>CAYXOS010000250.1:0-3004 GCA_964467115.1 uncultured Sedimenticola sp. | reverse complement strand
CAGGCTGTCGAAAAACGGTGTTTTTCAACAGCCTGCTAATCATGGGGAAAATAAGACAATATGTTGTTATAGTAGCAGGAATATTTTTTACCATTGCCCTGCTTTGGGCATGCCATTTCTGATACCTATGAGCAGTACAAAAAACGAAAAAACAGACAAGATATCCAACGAGCAGCTGCTCCGGGCAAGTCGTTCGTTTGAAGCCATGATGCTCAGCCAGATCGAGATTTCCGCCAAACTGGCCAATGATCTGAAACATGCCATTCGTATCGGTATGGCAGTATTGGCACTGATAGCCATCTCCATCCTGGTGTTGTTATTGACTCTGTCTTCCCAGATCAATCGTATATCTGACGTGGTGCTGGATATGAACACCAATTTTTCGTCAGTCACCGTACGCATGGATCACATGAGTCAATATATCGACTCCATGGCAAAACGGGTGGCTTTGTTGCAACTCATGGATGAACAGACCACGGGGATGAAAAAGGAAATTGCTGCCATTACCGCCAACATGAGCAACATGCAAAATACCATCAGTAGCATGTCCAGCCGTGTAACCAATGTACGCCAATCTGTCGATGGCATGTCAGTGTCTATCAGCCGCATGGATGACCAGGTACAGCTGATGGCATCCGACATGCAACATATGGCAAAACCTGCTCGTAGCATTAATAAAATGTTCCCCATGCCCTGAGAAAAATACCATGCCCCAAAAAGAAAAACGCATGTTTATCGATATGGTGGGACGTCTCAGTTGGGAAACCCAACTGCATTTGGACGAACGTCACCATCATTTCTACGTCAACAAGATCATCATTATCATGATTTCCATTCTGTTGATTATCATTGCAGCAGTAAATGTCTATTATGTTGCAGTTCTGTACGAAGATTTGAACGGCATTGTGGACAACATGGATTCCATGCACAGCAATATGCAAAAAGTATCCAAGCGGATGATGCACATTACCGACAACGTCAAGGAATTCGAGCGCCACATGCGCCACATGGATAACATTGTTGAAAGTACAGGAACCATGTCCGCCATGATGCCAAAGATTTCCGGCAATATGCTGCAAATGGACAAGGATATTGCGGTCATGGATACGGATATGGGAAAAATGGCTGCGGGTATGCGCCATGTGGATTCACGTTTTAAACACATGACACAAGGCGTTGCGGTAATGCGCGTGCATGTCCGTGAAATCGCACGCCCCATGGGTGCCATGAATCCCTTTATGCCTTAGGTTTCTTCATGGGATCGTTCAAGCCCTCGGGTCGCACCCATGGGGATGCTCCTACAAACCCTGGCACACTCATTTCTGCGCAGGAGTGGTCGCGACCGCGAAGTCAGCAACAATCTCGGGCAAAGCACTTTGTAAGCTATGTATCGGAGAATACCCCAGCTCAGCCAATGGCGCTCCATCGAAGACAGCGGAGCGACACAAGCCATGCAATTTATCCATGTTCAAGGGCATTCGCCTATGGGTTAAAGCCTCCAACAAGCTCCCTGACAAAGCCGCCATGGTCAACAGCCATTTGGGAACCGCGTGGACACTGGGCTGCCGTCCCAGGGCAATACATATCAGCTCATATATTTCACGGCTGGAATAGACGTGCATGTCGGTAACTGTATAGGTTTTCCCGGCAGCGCCTCTCTCTACCATTCCCAATAGTAGTGCCTGAACTGCATCATCAACATGCACCATGGAATGTTGATCCTTGCAGTCAGGAATGGGAGGAAAGCGCCCAGCATCGATTGCTGCCAGCATCTGCGCCACACTGCCTTCTGTGGCAAATCCATATACGGGAGACAAACGCATTACCGTCGTCTCCAAACCACCAGATGTTGAAAGAATGCGCTGTTCCGCCTGCTGCTTGGCACGCGCATACAAGCTGTTGCTACCATCGATCACCCGTGTGGAACTGGCGAAAACCAGTGTCGAAACCCCTGCCAATTCCGCTTCTTGCATCAGATTGGCTGTTCCCACAATGGTCACATCATGATGTTGTGCGTTCTGTTCCGGCTTGGATTCACCGGGTTGTGGTGCATAGCTGGCCAGATGAAAAACAGCAGATACATTTTTCAGGCAGGAAGCCAGGCGCTCCGACTGCAACAAATCCGCCTGACAATGAACAATCGAGGATGGAAACTCGGGTACGGGATTACGGCTGATCGCCTTCACCGCCACGTCTGCCCTAGCCAGTACTGAGAGTAAACGACGTCCGATTCGTCCACTTGCGCCCGTGACCAACACCGATTCACCCCGCAAGCTACGCGCCAGATGGATCAGGCGCTCATCCATTTTTTTTTCGCCCCAACAATTTCTTGAATACCGTCCCTGCATTCAGCGCCAGAAAACGCGCATAGATGCCTGGTATTACCATCATCGAGGTTATGGCAGGGTGCTCCTGCTGCAGAAATTTTCGATAGTAGCGAATCATTCCCCGATGCAAATGCCAGGAAACACGCACTGGTGTTGATGTACTGCAACTGCCTTGGTGATGAACAATCTCTATCTGGGGCACAAACAGGATTTTCCAGCCTGCATCAATAAAACGACGACACCAATCCAGGTCTTCACAGTGCATGAAATAGCCTTCATCCAACAGCCCCACAGCGTCCAGCCCCTGCCGCCTCACCAACATGAAGGCACCAGAGATTGCCTCCACCATCAGTGGATGTTCTGGCAGCGCCTGCTGATGCAGATCCATGCCCCCATTCCCCTGCCGTCCCGATGCCTTACGCAAGCCACTGCCCAATGTAGGCAGTTGACGGCGACATCCCCGTTGCTCCGAACCATCGGGGTTCATGATTCGACATCCAGCCATTCCCACTTGGGGATAATCACCCAATACTGACAGCATTCCTTCCAGAGTATCTGCCTGCAACAGACAATCAGGATTGAGCAACAGCAACCATTCGCCGCAAGCCGCTTCCAGCCCTTGATTGGCCGCCACAGCAAACCCCTGATTCTCGGCGTTCTGAACAATCTTTATCTGG
>CAYXOS010000249.1:0-3015 GCA_964467115.1 uncultured Sedimenticola sp. | reverse complement strand
TTATTTATCGAAGCGTGGAAAAATCACTTCCCGGCTTCAGGTCAAATCGTTGTTCCAGGTCAAACTCTCTGATCAGCTGATCCAATGCGCCTTGGCCGTGCAGTTTTTGCACTTCTGCCAATATCATGCGCACGGAGTTGCGGTTGTAGCCACTGGTGAACTGCAACTGCTCCTTGATCAGTGCTCTTGCTCTGTCCAGATTCATGGAAATATGCCCGCCCATAAGGACGGGCAGAGCAGATCAAACTTCAAAATCAGCCAGTTTACGAGGCACGGCAATGCCCTTCATGGTGACATAACGAGGCATGCCGTTGTCATCATAATCAGGATAGGCTTCGCCCTGGATCAGAGGGTAAAGATACTCTTTACATCCGTCGGTAATGCCAAAGCCATCGTCGGTAATGAAATCCATAGGCATCATTTTTTCGACATTGGCAACTTCTGACAAAGGTGCTTTGCCGATGCTCCACTTATAAGGTGAAGATGATTCGCGAACCACGGTAGGCATGATGGAGTTGTGACCTTCCAGAGCCATGTTGACGGCGGCTTCGCCAAGGGCATATGCCTGTTCTACGTCTGATTTGGACGCCAGATGACGAGCAGCACGTTGCAGATAATCGGCAACTGCCCAATGGAATTTATAGCCCAGCGCGTCCTTGATGATATTGGCAACCACAGGGGCAGCGCCCCCCAGTTGGGCATGACCGAAATCGTCACGGGTTCCCTGCTCGGCAAGGAATTTTCCGTCAGGCCAGTGGCAGCCTTCAGAAACAACAATGGTGCAATAACCATGTTCTTTCACTTTGGCATCAACAGCGGCAAGGAATTTCTCCTGGTTGAATTCAACTTCAGGGAACAGGGTGACAACGGGAATACCGTAGTCTTCGACCAATGCGCCCGCAGCGGCAATCCAGCCTGCATGACGACCCATGACTTCAATAACGAAGATCTTGGTAGAGGTTTTTGCCATGGAGCGTACATCGTAGCTGGCTTCCAGGGTAGAAACGGCAATATATTTGGCTACTGAGCCAAAACCTGGGCAGTTATCGGTAATCGGCAGGTCATTGTCCACGGTTTTAGGTACATGAATCGCCTGTACGGGGAAGCCCATTTTTTCGGACAACTGAGATACCTTGAAGCAGGTATCTGCTGAATCGCCACCACCGTTATAGAAGAAATAGCCAATATTGTGTGCTTTGAAAACCTCGATCAGACGCTCATACTCGCGCTTGTTGTCTTCAAGACTCTTGAGCTTGTAGCGGCAGGAGCCGAAACCACCCGAGGGAGTATTCTTCAGTTCAGCAATATCTTCAGCAGACTCTTGATTGGTGTCGATCAGGTCTTCGGTAAGTGCACCAATGATGCCGTTACGACCTGCGTAGACGTTGGCAATCTTGTCGCTGTGCTTGCGAGCTGTTTCGATTACGCCACAGGCTGAAGCGTTGATGACGGCGGTTACGCCACCGGATTGTGCATAGAAAGCATTCTTTGCTGTCATGATAACTCCCTCATAATATTAAGGATTTTGGTTTAAAATTAGATAGTTGTGATGGGCGGGCTAAAGTTCTCCCCGCTCCTTGGCGTCATGGTCTGCCTGGGTTTGCAGCAGGGAAACCATGCACTCGCTCAAATCGTCATATTCGTGTACGCCAGTACCGTATTGCTGGTATCCCTTGTAGAAAAACTGGCAGCGGTAGCGGCGGTCGCCCGTTTTGAAGACGATGAAATTACAACCGTCTTTTTCCCAAAACACGACGGGGCAGTTACTCAATTCCTTGTCTGCCGGGGCGAGGCGGATTTCTGCATCAGCGTACTGAAAGGGCAAATCTTCGCCATAACGTTCCTTCAATGTGGTCTTGATGATCCACTCTTCGCTTTTGCCATAATCAGAAATAGTCGCCATGATATGTGTGTGCCTGCTAAAAATTCATAGAAAATCAGGAGCTTTGCGCAATCCCAGGTTGACATTGCAAGCTATCTGCGATTAGCTATGTAGCAATTTTTTCGGAAATCTGGGTGATCCCGCCAATTATAAAGGAAAAACGCAGGGCAGGATATATCTGGTTATTGTGGGGAATAAGGCCTGAGTTCAGAATGCCATGGCTCCCTGAACTGAAGGCTTACTACGAAGGACATCTTAGGCATGAGGATTATTTTACTAGGACCGCCAGGGTCGGGAAAATCAATGATTTCCCAGAAAATTGCGGATAAATACGGCTTTCCAGTAGTCAGTGTCGAGGAAGTGGCAGAGGAATTGTCCGCCATGGCGCAACAGGATGACGAAATGGGACGGTTGGCGAAAGAATCCATAAGTTCCGGACGGGTTTCCGATGATGTGTGTAACACCGTTATTAAGCGGGTTTTGGGCAAAGATGAGCTCGAAGACGGTTTTGTACTTGTCGGGTATCCCAAAGATGCGGCTCAGGCAGACTATATAGAAACCGCCATGAACCAGATTCGTCGTCCTCTGGATCTTGTGATGATGATCGATATCGACCGGGATGAATTGATGGAGCGTCGGGTCGGTCGTATAGACTGTGATGCTTGTGGTACTCACTACAATTTATATGTTAACCCTCCCATGGTGGAGGGCGTTTGTGATCTTTGCGGTTCTCGGGTCAGTCGTCGTCCCAGGGGGTACGAAGAGAATATTGCCAATCAGTTGCGTGAATATGACGTGGCCATCCAGCCAGTGCTCGATTTCTTTGCCCAGTTGAACAAGTTGGGCAATGTGGATGCCAATGGCACCGAAGAGCAATTGTGGGCGCATGTGCAAAAAACCATTGATGCAACTGAACCCGTCGTATTGGAGGCATTGCCAGATAATCCAAAGGAGAAAAAAACAGCCAGTACCCCTGCCGATAAAGCAGCAGCAAAAAAAGCGACTGCAGCAAAGAAATCGGTTACAAAAAAATCGGTGGTAAAAAAGGCTGAGGAGAAAATCAAAGCGGATAAAAAGAAAAAAGCCGCGAAAAAGACCGTCAAAAAGAAGGTGGCTGCAAAGAAAACGACTAC
>CAYXOS010000248.1:0-3037 GCA_964467115.1 uncultured Sedimenticola sp. | reverse complement strand
GATTGATATGCATATTCATATACTGGGCATTTGCGGGACATTCATGGGCGGAATTGCGCAAATCGCCAAAGCACATGGGCACCAGGTTACCGGCTCGGATGCTGGGGTTTACCCTCCCATGAGTACTCAGTTACAAGAGGCTGGTATTGAATTGACCCAGGGCTGGGATATCGAGCAATTACAACCTGCGCCTGACATGGTGGTTATCGGCAATGCCTTGTCCCGGGGAAATCCTGCGGTGGAATATGTACTGGATCAAGGATTGCCTTATACCTCGGGTCCCCAATGGCTGGCAGAGCATGTGCTCAAGGATCGCTGGGTATTGGCGGTAGCAGGCACCCATGGCAAGACTACAACAGCATCCATGCTCGCCTGGATACTGCAGTATGCAGGACTGGAGCCAGGTTTCTTGATCGGTGGTGTGCCGCAAAATTTTGGTTGTTCAGCGCGTTCTGGGGAAGCGCCTTTTTTCGTGGTGGAAGCCGATGAATACGATACGGCGTTTTTTGATAAACGCAGCAAATTTGTTCACTATCATCCGCGTACCCTGGTAATGAATAATCTTGAATTCGATCATGGGGATATTTTTGATGATTTGGCGCAGATTCAGCGGCAATTTCATCATCTGGTGCGTACGGTTCCATCCACTGGACTGATTATTTCACCCAAGGATGATGAAAACCTGGATGAGGTGTTGGCAATGGGCTGCTGGACGCCGGTGGCCGACTTTTCTGCACAGACACCGGGCACCTGGCAGGCAGATGAGCTCAGCGCGGATGGGAGTCGCTTTGAAGTGATTTGCGAAGGTGACAATGTCGGGCGGGTGAACTGGTCGTTGACGGGCAAGCACAATGTCAACAATGCCTTGGCAGCGCTGGCGGCCGCTCGGCACGCCGGAGTTCCTGCTGCTATTGGTATTGCAGCCCTGGGCGAGTTTCAAAATGTTAAGCGACGTATGGAGCTAAAGGGTGCGGTAGCAGGGATAAAAGTCTATGACGATTTTGCCCATCATCCCACGGCAATTGAAACCACCCTGGAAGGTTTACGTGCCCAGGTGGGGAAGGGACGGATTCTCGCCGTGTTGGAGCCTCGTTCAAATACCATGCGCATGGGTATTCATGCCCAATCTTTGCCAGCTTCGTTGACGGCGGCGGATAAGGTGTTGTTGTTTGCACCCCAGTCCCTGGATTGGAATGCGTCACAAGTCATGGCGCCCCTGGGAGACAAGTGCCAGGTGTTTGATTCCACCCAATCCCTGGTATCCCGGTTGCAAAAAGAAGTATTGCCTGGAGATACCATCCTGATAATGAGCAATGGTGGCTTTGAGAATATTCACAATCGAATCCTGGGAGCTCTGGAGGCAGTCCATGGTTGAGCAACCCATCGCTGTTGCCCTGACGGGGGCGTCGGGAATTGCCTATGGTATGCGTCTGATCGATTGTTTGTTGCAGGCGGGGCGGGAGGTGCAGTTGTTGTATTCTCAGGCGGCACAGGTGGTGGCAGCCATGGAGCTGGATTTGCAGCTGCCTACTGCGCCGGATTCAGCACAAGAGCTGCTGACCCGGCATTTCAATGCCGCTCCGGGACAATTGCAGGTATTTGGCAGACAGCAATGGACAGCCCCCGTTGCCAGTGGCTCCAATCCGCCTCAGGCGCTAGTGGTTTGCCCTTGTACCACTGGAACTCTGGCCTCCATAGCCCATGGAATCAGTGATGATTTGATCGATCGAGCCGCAGATGTGATGTTGAAGGAGCGGCGGCAATTGATTCTGGTTGTCAGAGAAACGCCGTTTTCAACTATTCATCTGCAGAATATGTTGACCCTGACCCAGGCAGGGGCGGTGATCATGCCCGCCAATCCGGGGTTTTATTATCAGCCAAAATCGGTTGAGGATTTAGTGGATTTCATGGTGGCGCGGGTACTGGATCACTTGCAAGTCAGTCATAACCTGCTGCCCCGCTGGGGGGCAGACAAGTCATAAGTCCGGGGTTTATTTCAGAAGAAAGAAAGCTGCAGCAAATGCTGCGCCGGCAGCAACTACAGCGATCACGGCTGCCTTGATCAACAACCCTGTTTGCATGCCTGCAACCTTGGCTTGCATGGCTTCCACGCGCTCTTCCATTTCTTCCTGGCTTTTGCTCACGCTGTCTTTCAATTCGTCCAGACGTTCGCCAATAAGCGTATCGAGTTTGGAACCTGCCTGACTGATAACGTCATCACGCAGTTTGGTTTCCTGCTCCTTGATATCATCCAGGGCTGTTTCCACCTGCTGGCGTAATGCTTCAAGCTGTATACGATGATTTCCGGCATCTTGGGCAATCTGTTCCTTGACCTGGGTGGCGAGGCGCTCATCCATTTTCTTGAGGGAGTCCTGCAGCGGCTGAATTTGCTTTTCGCTGGCTTTCGACAGGGCTTCAACCTTGGTCTCGATGCTTTGTTCTACCCCGGAGACCTGCTCTCGAACAGATACCAGCAAGGTGTCGACTTCTGCCATGATGGCGCTCATGTCGATGGCGGGGGCGGCGACAACTTCCTCTTCAACAGTTTCTTCGCTGTCTTCGTCAATGGTTTCCACGTTGATCGTGGCAAGCACTGCCTTCAGTTTGTCTTCCTGGGGTGGCTTGGTCAACACGCCAATGGCGCCCGCTTCTTCAGCCATTTGTTCAAGTTTGCTACCTTCATTACCGGTACAAAGTACCACCGGAATATGAGCGGTTTTGTCATTGCTGGTGATTGCTGTTGTCGCCGCGATACCACCCATGCCAGGCATGGATTGATCCATGAACACGATATCAATTTCTTCAGTGGCGATTTTGTCCAGAGCCTCTTCGCCGGAAGCGGCCATTTCAACTTCCAATCCCTGGTCTTTGAGCAATTTTCCCATGGCAAAACGTGCTGCTTTGGAATCATCAACCAATAGTACTTTCATTATTATCTCCGTTCTTATGTAACCTGCTTGTACAGTCCCTCAATACTACAGTATTGATCATGGGCTGCCACCTGTCTATACCAAAAAATGTGATGCTGGTGGTTTAA
>CAYXOS010000247.1:0-3047 GCA_964467115.1 uncultured Sedimenticola sp. | reverse complement strand
CCCAAAGAGCCAGGGATGGCGATGGGGCGCATGTCCAGGGATGGACGGTATGCCCCAAAACCACAAACGCCGCCTCATCCTGGCGCAATTTCCGGCCTAAATCGATTGGTCAACCGCTCTCAAAGCAGTAAAATATCCACACCAGCATCAATTTGAGTGGCGGCAACCGACGATGAAACCTACCCTGCAAACACTTTTTACCACCGTTTTTTTTCTGTTTGGCAGTCAGCTTCTATGGGCGGAAACAGCCACTGTCGAAGTCACCATCTACAAATTCAAATTTCAACCCCAGGAAATCACCATCAATGTGGGTGACAAGGTTCGCTGGATCAATAAGGAAAAACGCCAATATCACAGCGTATGGTTTGAACAACTGGGTGAACCAGAGGCTGACTACTTATTTCCAGGCGATACCTACGAGCGTATTTTTGAAAAAACCGGTGATTTCCCCTATCGCTGCGGTCCTCACCCGGAAATGACCGGCATGGTGCATGTGAAATAGAAGCATTTGACCTCTATCAATGTTACCCGCCCATGCTGTGGGTACATTGAAGCCTGAATTCCTTAACCTGAGCCTCGGAATGATCAGAGTCGGTCTTACAATTCTAATGGTGAGCATTTTCGCCAGCTGCCATACGGCTTCTGCCCATGCAGAATTGGTTTCCGATCGCCAGGCAGAATTGCTTTATCTGCTCAAACATGACTGCGGCTCCTGCCATGGCATGCGCCTTGAAGGTGGTTTGGGTCCTGCCCTGACCTCCAGTCGTCTACAACCGCAAAGCGTTGAAACCCTGGCAACGACAATCTTACAGGGGCGCCCAGGCACACCCATGCCTCCCTGGCATCCATTCATGAGTGAAGAAGAGGCCAAATGGCTCGCTTCCCAACTCAAAAAAGGTATTACGCCATGAAAGCTTGGTTGATTGTGCTATTGCTGATATTCCAGGGCGTCGCCAATGCCGACTGCCTGACCCGCGGCACTGGGGATATGGGAATCATTATCGAACGCGCCAGTGGTAGCGTACTGGTTATAGACACCAGCGCCCACAAGATCTTGTCTCGTATCGAAGGCCTGGGTGATTTATCTCACGCATCCGCTGTCTATTCCCGGGATGAGCGCTATGCCTATGTCTTCGGACGTGATGGCGGACTGACCAAGATCGATCTTCTGTGTGGCAAGCTGGTCAAACGTGTCGTACAAGGCGGTAACAGCATTGGTGGTGCCATTTCCCAAGACGGTAGCCTCATTGCCGTTTCCAACTATGTTCCGGGCGGTGTAAAAGTTTTTTCTTCAGCTGACTTGTCTCTGGTCGCAGATATTCCGGCCACCAAGACCGACAAGGGCAAGGGCTCCAAGACCGTTGGTCTGGTGGATGCGCCGGGACAAAAGTTTGTATTTGCCCTGTATGACACGGGTGAAACCTGGATTTTGGACATGAAACACCCTGCCCACCCCGTACTGACAAAATTCACCGATACCGGGCGTCTCCCCTATGATGGATTGATAACCCCTGACGGACGTTATTACATCAACGGACTTTTTGGTGAAGATGGGCTGGCGCTATTGGATTTGTGGCACCCAGAAAAAGGGCTACATAGAATTCTCGATCATTACGGCAAAGGCGAGCAACAATTGCCCGTGTACAAAATGCCCCACCTTGAAGGTTGGGCAGTGGCTGGTAATCAAGCTTTTCTACCCGCAGTGGGTCATCATGAAGTATTGGTGGTGAATACGAATAGCTGGAAAGAAAGCGGTCGCGTCCCTGTCTATGGACAACCTGTATTCGTCATGGCACGCCCGGACGGACGGCAACTGTGGGTGAACTTTGCTTTCCCCAACAACGACACGGTTCAGATCATCGATAGCGAAACCCTCCAGATCATCAAAACCCTGAAAACAGGCAAAGGAACCCTGCATATGGAGTTCACCCCACGGGGTGAAGAGGTTTGGATATCGGTACGCGACAAGGATGAAATACAAATTTATGACACCGAAAGCATGACCCTGAAAAAGCGCCTCAAGGCACAAAAACCCAGCGGTATATTTTTCACTGATCGCGCCCATAGAACAGGACTGTAACCATGACCGCTCCTGCCTTAAAGACTTATCCTTATGCAGCCAAGCCCATAGAGCCACAGCTGTCTGCATTGGAGAAGCGCTTGCTGAACGAATACCAGAAAGGCTTCCCCCTGACCTCCACCCCTTTTGCTGATATTGCCCGGCAGTTGGGCACCAGCGAGGCGCTGGTACTGGACATTTTGAAAAAGCTCACCGAGCGGGGTTTCATCAGCCGTATTGGCCCGGTATTCAAGCCCAAACGACTTGGGGTCAGCACCCTGGCAGCCATGTCAGTACCTGTGAACAAGCTGCAGCAGATTGCACAATTGGTCAGCAGCTTTGATGCCGTCAACCACAATTATGAACGCGAGCATGATTTCAATCTCTGGTTCGTGGTAACCGCCAAGGATCAGCAACAATTGCAGCAGGTACTCCAGGAAATTCAGCAACAAACCGGCTACAAGGTGATGAACCTCCCCCTGGAACAACAATTTCATATCGACCTGGGTTTTCCACTATGGTGCTGAGCCAGCAGGATCAGAAACTGGTTTCACTGATTCAAGGCGGTCTGCCCTTGTGCAGCCAACCATATGCCGAATTGGGCAAACAATTGGGCATGGCAGAAGAACAGGTTATGCAGCGCATCCAGGAGATGCAGACAGACGGCACCATCAAACGCATGGGCATCGTGGTGCGGCATCATGAACTGGGCTATACCGCCAATGCCATGGTGGTTTGGAATGTACCAGACGAGCAAGTCGCAGCGGTTGGAAAGGCGCTGGGTAAACACGACTGCGTCACCCTCTGCTATCAACGTCCTCGTCGCTTGCCAGACTGGCCCTACAACCTGTTTTGCATGGTTCACGGCAAGGATAGGGAACGTGTCCTTTCCACCATCGAAGATTTGGTAGAAGCCGAAGCTTTGCAGAACATCAGCTATGAGGTATTGTTCAGCGGTCAGCGCTTCAAGCAACGTGGCGCAAAGTAT
>CAYXOS010000246.1:0-3127 GCA_964467115.1 uncultured Sedimenticola sp. | reverse complement strand
ATGAATTCATCTGAATTACCTCTTGAATCTATAGTTACTACAGGTTCTATACTAGCAAACAAATACAACAAGATGAGGAGTTTGTATGAAAACGGTGATTCTCGATTCTGAACTCACCTGCCCAGAATGTGGTTACAAAGAAATACTCAAAATGCCAACAGATGCTTGCCAGTGGTTTCATGAGTGTGCCGGTTGCCACGTATTGCTGAAGCCCAAACATGGCGACTGCTGTGTTTTTTGTTCCTATGGCAGTGTTCCTTGCCCACCCATACAGCTTCAAGGAGAAGCAGGTGGTTGCTGTGGATAAAGTACAAGAAAGACCGTATTTGCGCTGGTTGACCCTATTTGTGACCAGTGGAACGCTACTGTGTTGCGCCTTGCCCGTGTTGCTGGTATCCCTGGGCTTCGGCGCCGCTGTTGCCAGTTTGAACTACAACATTCCTGGGTTGGTTTTTTTGGCAGAACATAAACTTTGGACATTAAGTATATCGGCAATACTGCTGTTGTTCCTGGCATGGGTGATATGGCGTCCTAACCAAGCTTGTCCTGCTGACCCTGAACTGGCCGCTTATTGCCAACAAACAAAACGCTGGAACCGACGCATTTTCTGGGTGAGTGTATTGATTTGGTCAATTGGATTTTTCTTTAGTGTGTTGTTGCTGCCATTGCGCCAACTGCTGGATTTTTAAAAATAATTGGAGAATACAAATGAAATTACGATTACTTTGGACTACGTTATTGATGCTCTCCGGGGTACAAATTGCTTTGGCGCGAACCGTCGAAGTCGATGTGTACGGAATGACTTGCGCCTTTTGTGCAGATAGTCTGGAACGAAAATTTGGCAAGATGGAATCCGTTTCCAAAATTGAAATCAGTTTGAAGAACAAGAAAATCCGACTGGAAACAGAAGACAATCAACCCAGTCTGGATACAATCAAACAAACTATTCTGGATGCCGGGTTTACGCCAGAGAAAATTACCATCGTTCCTGATGAAAAGAAATAGACATCTGCTGCTGTTTTCGGCCTGTTGTCTGTCTTTGTCTAACATGGGTATCGTCAATGCCATGGGGTTACGTTCTTTCGTTGCATTGCCCGTGGAAAAGGGTGGGGCAGTGATGCGCATTTCCTATGTCAATGCGCAACAAGCCAGCACCGATACCCTGGTTGCCAATGCCGCTTATGGCATCAGCGCCAAACAAACCCTGCTGCTGGGGTTGCCCTATCGCTTATCACCCGCAGGTAGCAACCAACAGGGTGATTTATCACTGATGTATCGACATATAGTCTGGCAACAAGACAGCCTTGAGGGAACCAATCGCTTAGGGCTGTTGGGCGGGGCTGTTGTCCCTACGGAAAGTGATCGAGAAGCGGCAATCCAGGCTGGATTTGTTTTTACCCGCTTCAGAAATCGTCACGAATTGGATATTGATGCCCTATATCAACAGGGACTGGAAAATCGCATTGATCGTGGGCGATATGATGTTTCCTGGCAATATCGACTAACGCCTGAAACACGTCCAGACTGGGGAATAGGACAGGAATTAAACAGTGTGCTGGAACTGAATGGGCGTTGGTCTGAGGGCAACAGTATCACGCATCAAATTACCCTTGGATTGCAATGGATCAACCAAAAACTGGTTGTTGAAGGCGGAGTTTTCAAAGACCTCAATAACGCCGCTGAAATTGGATACATTGCAAGTATGCGGTTTCATTTCTAAACAGACAAGGGATGTACGTGTTTGCGGCGTAATTCTGCTGTCAAACTACGGCATATTGGCTAACTCAACGCCAGATCTTCCGGAATAGGCACTGGTCACCTCATGAGTGGGTGTCCAATATCGGATACTCGACCTGCCGCAAGCACGGAATGTCGGCTTCGGAGGCCTTTGGATCTGGAGCGAGATGGTGCTGAGTAGTTACTTCACCCTTTAGCCTGAGTATGGTTGGCAATCATTTTGATATCAGCTAGGATCACCGGAGTCTGGTCGACAGTGTTATTGGGGGGTAGTCTGTGATGGGAATATTTGATGGTTTTGACCGTGGTGAAGAGATGCTTGCGTTCTTCGATGAACTGGATGATGCCTTCGATGAGTATTTCAGTGAGAGTGGTGAGCGCAGACGCTTCATCTATGCCTGTCGGAAGCTGACAGAGGCCGATCTGTTCTTGCTGCAGTCGGTGATGAATCAGTCCGTTTCCCGTGAAGAAATGATCCAACAAACCCCCGCGGCAGACAATCCATTGCGACTTGCCCATGCCTTGCTGCTTCTGGAAACCACCTTGGCAAAAACCAAAGATAAGTTGTTGCTGACATTTGTGTTTGAACTGCTGAAACGGCCAAGAGTATTTAAGGGCGTGAATCGTTCCATGTTTCCCGGTTGGGAATTGGAGCTATTGCGGAACCCACGGCTTGCCGGGGATCAAATTCAGCTGATATGGGATAAGCAAAAAATGCTTTATATTGAGGATATGGAACCCTCCTGGCAGTTGGGGCTGATTATCAAGCAGCGGGAATGTCCCGTGGGGATTCTCGAAGAACTGTATGATTTTGATGATCCCACTGTCAGGAAATATGTCGGTCTGCATAAAAAAATCCCATCCAAGGCAATACAGTTTTACCTGAATAGTCCGAGAAAACCCGAACGAATGAATATGGCGAGAAATCGCTATGTGCCCGCCGAGGTTCTACTGAGTCTGATGGGAGACAAATACCCAGAAATTATCGAGACTGCCAAAGGCAATTTTCAGAAGCGTTTTCCAGATCTTTCCTGTGATCAGAAAGCCATCGATCAGGCGATCGAAAAAAATATCGAGAAACCTTTCGTGAAATCCGCAAAAAAACCAGTCAGAAAATTTGATCCCTACGAGGCAGAAGAACTGGGGGCAGATTATGTCTGTTCTTTGAAAAAGGCGGCAGAAAGAAAGAAGGTGGCAGAGATCAGCAATGACCTGGATATTCTGTCAGCTTTGTCCCACGACAAGAGCGTGGCGGTGCGGCGAATTGTCGCAAATTTCTACCGGTGTCCGGAAAATGTGTTGAAGGAACTGGCGGGGGATGCGGATGCCCAGGTATCGAACAAGGCATTCCTGAATTTGGCGCGGCAGCAGGAAGACATTACCATTGAAG
>CAYXOS010000245.1:0-3138 GCA_964467115.1 uncultured Sedimenticola sp. | reverse complement strand
CGCCTGTTGGTATTCACCATCATCGATATCCACCTCTGCCTCATAAGCTTTCACATACAACATACCTTCTTTGTCATGCAATTCGGCATATAGCTTTCTTGCGTTTTCCAGTACCTGTCGAGCCTGAGATGATTTTCCAATTCTCAACAATGTATTGCCGTGACTCAAAAGCACCATGGCAATGTATCTTTTGTTTTCAAGCTTACGAAACAAGGTTTCGGCCCGACGAAAACCATCCAGCGCCTTGAGGATATTTCCCTGATCGAGATTAATGGACGCCAGTATATATTCACTGAGCGCCAACCCCCGGGTATATCCTGTTTTCAAAAACAGTGATCGCGCTTCAGACAAATTGGCAAGCGCTTGGTCAATATGCCCTTGGGCTCGCTGGATTACAGCTATCCAGTAAATCACACCCCCCAACCTTGTGGCATCCCCGTCTGCCTGCAGACGTTGGCGCAATTCACGGGACAAATTCAAGGCCTGTTGCAACTTCCCCTCCCCGTACAAGATCATGGACTGGGTATCCATTATCCTTCTCAGCAACAATTCAGGAAGATCCTTGTTGGAAAGCAATTCAGTCAATCGTTTACTGGCCGCATCGGAGTCGCCAAGACTTGCGGTAGCACTTGCCAGTCGATAGCTCGCCCACAAGAAATCCGGCTCTTCCTCCAGCGCCAATCCAAAATACTTCTGCGCACGAACGTACTCTCCCTTCAAGCTCGCTTGCACACCTAAAGCATAAGCCTGATTCGCCAGTGAATTGCCAGAGTATGTTTGTTGGAGTTTCTTGGTCTGGGGATGCTCGGGTTGAATCAACGCAATCACCTGTTCTACCAAGCGCTCCCCTGCCTGCAAGGGATCACCCCCCAAGACCAACTGCTCGGGATACACACCTTCTTTTCCTACCAGATAAAAGCCCAGTTTGGATAGTTTTTCACTGGTTTGAAGTCTGGAGACCAACAAATAATCACATCCAATGGCACCGCAGATCCGTGCATAATCCTGCTTCAGGTTATTGGCATCCTGCCATGAACTGTGCAACTCACCCCCCGATAAATACTGATACATATCCTTGCTCGCCACCACATTCAGCAACCCGGTTTGCGCCAGTTGGTGACCAAGCATATCCATCAACCCCCACACAACCCATTGATAGGCATCGTCCTTGCTGGCATTTTCAATGGGTAACAACGCTATTCTTGGGGTGGTTGGGCTGGTTTGATCATTGTTCTGAGCAGGGTTGCTGAAAAAGTAATAAGCAACAAGCAGTATCGGCAACAACAATCCTGCACCCTTTAGCCATGGCGACTTTCTGTGATGCTTTCTTTTAACAGACACCCCAGAGTAAGAAGTCTCAGTCCGTGTATCTGTTACTTGCGCCTCCATATCGACAGACCGAGGCTCCATCAGAAAACGCACCCCAACCCCATGCACCGTTTTGATGAATCGGGGTTGACGCCCGTCATCATCCAATAGCAGTCTGGCACGACGAATCAACTGGGTCAGGGAGGCATCACTGATTTCCTGGTGAGGCCATAACAAATCCAGCAACTCCCGACGACTCACGGTGGAAGGGTAGGCCGCCACAAGCAGGGCGATAAGATGTAGCACCCGTGCTTCTGTTTCTATAAATTCATTGCCACGATAGAGTTCGCTCAAGGATTTTCTGAGAGTAAAAACACCAAACTGGATATCTTGATTATTTTCCATGAAATACTTCAAGCAAACCGCGACTGTCCAAGATTAGTAGACAACCCCAGCCCCTGATGCAGGGCGGTGCATCGCCTGAGCAGAAGCCATAAGGATTGTTCTGGGGCTCTCACAAATAATAAACAAGGATATTTTTTTCACGCCACATAGAATAGCAAAAGCCCAACAAGATAACGACCAGCCCCGTGGACACAATCGCCAAACAAGCAGATACACAGATAAATACTCTTTAATTACAATGAGTTAATATCGATAAACAATCTATTCACAATTTCTTCACATAATCCGGAAAGACATTTATTAATCTCTTTATGACGCAAATCAAAGGTCGTATAGCGCCATGATCATTGCGAAATCAATTAATAAACCATAAGGAGATCAGGATGCTAAATATCCATAAAAAAAATCAGTTATTGTTGCTTCTGTTAAGCCTGGGAGGCAGTGGCTTGTCAGCAACATGGGCAGCGGCAGACTCAATCACCCAGCCCTTCACAGATGATACTGCCTCTCAGTCTGATTCACAGGGTTTTTCCACCAGTGAAGAGACCTTGATCAGAAATTTTGCTTTGGATGGAATTCATCTTACGCAACAACAGGCGTCCAAAATACTAAACAATCAACCACAAGATACTGAAATCAGAAACAGTTCTATCCAGCTACTACAATCAACCAATGGCACGGCACACATGGAAGTCAGCGGCGAAGGCAGGATACGCCATGACAGCTGTAGTGTTTTTTCAACCACATGCACGGACAAATATGCGGGACTTTATGTACATACCCCTGACGAAAGCGAAACCCTGGTAGGATACCGTTCGGTAACAACCGCCAATTCACCTGGCTCTACCAGTAGCAGTGCCTCAATCGCCACCTGGGGTATCTCAACAGACCCAGCCGTCATGGGAAAACTTGGCACATTGACCTCGACGAATCTGCTTCTGGGCGGCACAAGCAATCGAGCCTACGGTGTTTTCGGGGAGGCCAGCTCCGACACCCAGGACGCCAACTACGGGGTGTACGGCACATCTACCAAATCCAATGGCTATGGCGTCTATGGTCAAAATACCGCTGGCGGTGAAGCAGGGTATTTTGATGGTCCGGTCGGACAAACAGCCAGTTTTGGTGGCATCGTAAAAGCGACTGCATATGTCTATTGCAGTAGTAGCAACAGCACAGTTGTACGTTCATTTTCACCCAAAGGAACTACCGTCACCATTGCCAACGGTGCCAGCAACGGTACATGCACGGTGGATTTTGGATTTCCCATTTTGAATCAAAACTTTTTTCAGGTCAGCGCCGTTAGTGCAGACCTGCCAAGATCTGCTTCATGTGGCTTTGTTAGCGGTTCTGGCAACAACAATAAGCTTTCCTGTCTGCGTATAAACGGCGCCACAGGTACTGGAGCCGGCGGAAATTTGATGATAA
>CAYXOS010000244.1:0-3153 GCA_964467115.1 uncultured Sedimenticola sp. | reverse complement strand
CGTTTCCACTTCTCGTCTTGCACAAAGCCGAGTATTTTACCCTGATTTTATGCTTGTTGTGCGACTTCGGGAGGATTTGCCGGGGACGGTTGGAGCTGGCTGTGGGGAACAGCCCGACATTCCTGCCAGTGATGAGGATGATTGCCAAGTTCGTCGAGGCGATATTGCAACTGATTGATCTGGTCTGTGGACAGAGGGGGACTCAAGGTTGTACGGGTCTCGAAAACAATGTTCGACTGTCGTAACAGCTCCAGGCTTTGCCAGGCTTTTGATCCGGATTGGGCGACGCCGGTGATAGTTGCATAATTCTCTGGCAATGCCTTGATATCCAATCCGACCCAATCCAGCAGGGGCAGAAGCTTCTGAAGGCGTTGAGGGTAACAGCCTGCGGTATGCAGCCCTATCTTGTATCCAAGCGCCTTTGCTTCTTTTATCGCCTCTCCCAGTGCATGTTGTGCGAGGGGTTCACCCCCGCTGAATACAATGGCATCGAGAAATCCCTGGCGTTTTTTCAGTTGTGCCAGCAGTTGTTCCCAGTCGAGAGGGTTTTCTGACTGCTTGGATAGCAGATGTGGATTATGGCAGTAGTGACAGCGCCAGGGGCATCCCTGGCAGAACACCACCGCCGCCAGTTCCCCAGGATAATCGATGCTGGTAAAGGGAACAAATCCACCTACACGGAGTGTTGTATCTGACATTCTTCAAAATTCTTGCGTTCGCTGTATTCAGATTGTTTTCCCGGATTGAATGAAGTCAGTGGGCGGTGGTAGCCCATTACCCGGGTCCATATCTCGCAGCGGGTGCGTTCTTCGTCTTTGAGTTCAGGGTGGGTGTCAGTCATGGTGGTTCTCCTCTTGAGCGTGTTTGTGCTGCAACAGATTATCATCGCAGCGGGGACAGAATTCATGCTCACCATCCAGATAGCCATGTTTTGGGCAGATGGAAAAAGTGGGTGTGATGGTGATGTAGGGCAAGCGGAAGTTTTCCAGGGAACGCTTTACCAGACGTTGACAGGCTGTGGCGCTGGAAAGCCGTTCACTCATGTACAGATGTAACACCGTGCCTCCGGTATATTTGCTCTGCAAGGCTTCCTGTTGTGCCAGGGCTTCGAAAGGGTCGTCGGTAAATCCTACGGGCAATTGGGAGCTGTTGGTGTAATAGGGTTTTTCTGCGCTGCCCGCCTGAAGTATGTCTTGCCAGCGTTTTTGATCTTCCTTGGCAAAGCGATAGGTGGTGCCTTCGGCAGGGGTGGCTTCGAGATTATACATATTGCCAGTGTGTTCCTGGAATTCCAGCATCCGCTTGCGAATGTGATCCAGAAAATCCAGGGCAAAGGCTTTCCCTGTTGTGCTGGTGATGTCATGAAGATCGTTGCTGAAATTACGGATCATTTCATTGATGCCATTTACCCCAGTAGTAGAGAAGTGGTTTCTCCATGTCCCCCGATAACGCTTGCTATAGGGAAACAGCCCCGCATCCATATGGCGCTGAATCACCTTGCGTTTGATTTCCAGACTGTTGCGCGCCAGATTCAACAGTTCATCCAGCCGCCTCATCAATGCGGCCTTTTCGTTGCGATAGAGGTATCCCAGACGCGCACAGTTGATGGTGACCACACCGATGGAGCCTGTCTGTTCGGCTGAGCCAAACAAGCCGTTGCCGCGTTTGAGAAGCTCTCTCAAATCCAACTGCAAGCGGCAACACATGGAGCGCACCATATTGGGTTTGAGTTCGGAATTGAGAAAGTTCTGGAAATAGGGCAAACCGTATTTTGCAGTCATGGCGAACAGTCGCTGGGCGTTGTTACTTTCCCAGGGGAAATCCGGGGTGATGTTGTAGGTGGGAATGGGGAAGGTAAACACCCTTCCTTTGGCATCACCCGCGGTCATGACTTCAATATAGGCGCGGTTGATCATATCCATTTCGGTTTGAAGATCACCATAGGTGAAATCCATTTCTTCTCCGGCAATAACCGGTATCTGTTGACGTAGATCTTCCGGGCATACCCAATCAAAAGTCAGATTGGTAAAGGGTGTTTGGGTTCCCCAGCGGGACGGCACGTTGAGGTTGTAGATCAGTTCCTGGATGTATTGACGAACGGCCTGATACCCCAGATTGTCTTTGCGCACAAAGGGTGCCATATAGGTATCGAAGGAACTGAATGCCTGTGCCCCCGCCCATTCATTTTGCAGGGTGCCAAGAAAATTGACGATCTGTCCCACCGCAGAAGACATGTGTTTGGCGGGACCTGCTTCAACTTTTCCCGGCACCCCGTTCAGCCCTTCATGTAACAGGGCGCGTAGTGACCAGCCCGCACAATAGCCGGCGAGCATGTCCAGATCATGGATGTGTAAATCTGCCTCCCGATGCGCATGACCTATCTCCGGTGGATAGACATGATTCAGCCAATAATTGGCGAGCACCTTGCCCGAGGTGTTCAAAATCAAGCCACCAAGGGAATATCCCTGATTGGCGTTGGCGGATACACGCCAATCTGCCCGGTCGAGATATTCGTTTACCGAACTGGCGACATCCAGCAATGTTCTTTTATCCTGGCGTAATCGTTGATGTTGTTCCCGGTAGACGATATAGGCTCTGGCAGTGTCGAAATGATTGTTGGCGATGAGGGTTTGTTCGACGATATCCTGAATCCGTTCAACCTCGGGAATTGCATCAGGCAAGTGGTAGAGTATCTTCAGCACCTGTCGGGTTAGCTGCTCTGCCGCTTCCTCATTGTATTCTCCCGTGGCTTCCCCGGCGCGTATGATGGCGGACAATATCCGTTGTCTGTCGAAATCGGCGAAGCTGCCATCTCGCTTTTTCAAGCGTACAAGGGAGGGGAGAACAAGCGTGGACGACATAACGTGATATTCCTGATCGACATCTATATATTGTGTGAGTAATTTTACGCTATACAATATATGCCTTTATGTTGGGTTTTTGATCTGGGTCAATAGAATGTCTTTAATCCGATGACAAATGTCATCTTTGTGGATTGTGCTTGTCATCATGGGCGTCCATGCCATGAATAACTATTTCTTCTTGCGTGCTCTGGGGTGTGCCTGGTCATATACCTGCGCCAGGTGTTGGAAATCGAGGTGGGTGTAGATTTGTGTGGTGCTGATATCGGCATGTCCCAGGAGTTCTTGTACT
>CAYXOS010000243.1:0-3180 GCA_964467115.1 uncultured Sedimenticola sp. | reverse complement strand
ATCGGACATTTCAGGTATGAGATGCGAGTTCATGAATTGATCAGAGCTTCCCTAGGATTCTGGTGATGTTGCAGACTCCACGGTAAAGCGTAAATCGTAGCTGTTACCTTTACTGTGCAGTTTACGCAAGGTCAAACTATATCCATTCATGCGCCAACTGCCATCAACAGGAGCCATGATACTTTTGTACATTTCTTCCGAGATATTCACGCCCAGGGTTTTCTCCAACAACACATCCACATAGCCAGAAAATACGCGCAATACACCTTGTGGCCCACGATAAGAGCGCATTCGCAGTTCAAGAATTTGTTTATCCGCTGATGACGCAGTCCCTAACACACGATACTGCAAATCACTTACGGCTGCAGGCTCTCCCTGAATCAACTTCTTGCGCGTACTGCCACACGCCCAGCGCCCTTTTCCCTGATCACGATAAGTTGCTGACCCGGGTATCCCCATCTCCTGCATGTAGCCACACAAGGCCTGGGGAGTTTTGTCTGCAAAGGCAGGGGTCTGGGCATGAGATGGCACAGCCACAACCAAAGTGATCAGAACAACAAGCAATGACTTCGACAACTTCATATACTTCTCCGGTAGCTCAAACCTGAACCCATGGGTTCAGATCAAGGATTATTTCTCTATCTGGCTGACATCTCTGACCGCACCTCTGGCGGCATCTGTAGTCATGGCAGCATAGGCACGCAATGCCGGGGAAACTACCCGCTCCCGACTTTGAGGCTTCCAGGGCGCTTCTCCGAGATTCATGGCATTTCGGCGTTGAGCTAATTCTTCGTCACTCAAAGCAATTTGAATGGAACGATTGGGAATATCGATTTCGATCGTATCACCTTCTTCCACCAAACCAATATTGCCACCACCTGCCGCTTCTGGCGATACATGCCCAATGGACAGACCGGATGTTCCCCCTGAGAAACGACCGTCGGTGATCAAGGCACAATCCTTACCCAGACCCTTGGATTTCAGATAACTGGTTGGATAAAGCATTTCCTGCATTCCCGGTCCACCTTTGGGTCCTTCATAGCGAATGATCAGTACATCCCCCGCAATGATCTGATCCGCCAGAATAGCTGCTACTGCATCATCCTGACTTTCAAAAACCCGCGCTCTACCGCTGAATTTCAAAATGGATTCATCCACCCCTGCAGTTTTTACAATGCAGCCATTCTCTGCCAAGTTGCCATACAACACGGCCAAGCCACCATCTGCACTATAGGCATGTTTAAGCTCACGAATGCAGCCGCCTTCCCTGTCCAGATCGAGGCTTGGATAGTATTTATCCTGACTGAAGGCAACCTGAGTAGGAACACCCCCAGGTGCCGCCCGGAAGAAATCCTGGCGCTTCTTGTCATCGGTAAAACGCACATCCCACAATGCCAGGGCTTCCGCCATGGTTCGCGCATGTACCGTAGGAATATCATGATGCAGCAAGCCCGCACGATCCAGTTCTCCCAGAATACCGAACACCCCACCTGCGCGATGGACATCTTCCATGTGATACGTCTGAATAGAGGGAGCGACCTTGCACAAATGGGGTACCTTGCGCGACATGCGGTCAATATCCGACATGCGGAAATCCACCTCTGCTTCATGCGCCGCTGCCAACAAATGCAGTACGGTATTGGTGGAACCACCCATGGCGATATCCAGCGCCATGGCATTCTCGAAAGCTTGCATGGTCGCAATCGAACGCGGCAACACTGATTCATCATCATGCTCGTAGTAACGCTTGGCCAAGCCAACGATGACACTACCCGCTTCCAGGAACAAACGTTTGCGTGCCGCATGGGTTGCGACCAATGAACCGTTGCCCGGCAGGGAAAGTCCAAGGGCTTCGGTGAGACAGTTCATGGAATTGGCGGTAAACATGCCCGAGCAGGAACCACAGGTAGGGCATGCTGAACGCTCCACGGTCATGACATCTTCATCGGATTCTTTATCATCAGCAGCCATGACCATGGCATCGACCAAATCGAGGGCAACTTCACCATCATGCACCACGGCTTTGCCTGCTTCCATGGGGCCACCGGATACAAAGATCACCGGAATGTTCAGGCGCAATGCTGCCATCAACATCCCCGGGGTAATCTTGTCGCAATTGGAGATACATACCAAGGCATCCGCACAATGGGCATTGACCATGTATTCCACGGAATCGGCGATCAAATCCCGCGATGGCAGAGAATACAACATGCCGCCATGCCCCATGGCAATGCCATCATCCACCGCGATGGTGTTGAACTCTTTCGCCACGCCACCGGCTGCTTCCACAGCACCAGCAACCAATTGCCCCATGTCCTTGAGATGGACGTGCCCGGGAACAAACTGGGTAAAGGAATTGGCAATAGCGATGATAGGCTTGTCAAAATCATCATCTTTCATTCCCGTGGCTCGCCACAGGGCGCGTGCCCCCGCCATGTTGCGACCATGAGTAGTAGTTCTGGAACGATAGGTAGGCATGCTGCAAAATCCGCTGATGTGTTAAATTAGCCCTATTATAACGGAAACCCATGCTGGCAAAACCCATGCAACTACAAAGCGAAAAATATAGAGACGCCACTGAAATAGAAATCATGCAGGAAGTACTGAATTTCGAGCATGCCGATGTTCTCGAGCTGGGCTGTGGTGCCGCTCGCTGGACACGCACTATCGCTGAACGCTTGCCCGTCAACTCAGTAACTGCCACCGAAGTCGACCGCATTCAACATGAAAAAAACCTGCAAATCGATGATCTTCCCAAGGTGCAGTTTTTACTCTGCGGGGCAGAAGATATCCCGCTGAACGACCAGAGCGTGGATATTGTGATCATGCTCAAGTCCCTGCACCACGTCCCTCTGGAGATGATGGAGAAAGCATTGCAGGAAATTCATCGGGTACTGCGCCCTCAAGGATTGGCATATTTCTCGGAACCCGTATATGCCGGGGCGTTTAACGAAATATTGCGCCTGTTTAACGATGAAAAAGAAGTGCGACAAGCGGCTTTCAATACCTTGAAAAAAGCCATCGATACGGGTTTCTTCACGTTGGAACAAGAAATATTCTTTCAATCCAAATCTGAATTCGACAGTTTTTCCGAATTTGAACAGCGCATCTTGTTTCCAAGCCATTCTGACCATCAAGTCAGTAAAACCCTGCACCAGACAGTAAAAAAGGCGTTCGAGC
>CAYXOS010000242.1:0-3185 GCA_964467115.1 uncultured Sedimenticola sp. | reverse complement strand
ATTGAGCGCATGCCTGCTATGGATCACCACCAGCGCACAAAGTAGCGTTGTGGGCTACAACTGGGAAATAATCAGCCCCCCGTACGATTTGGATATTTCATTGAACGACGCTGCGTATGATGGCAGCCTATACGTTGCTGTAGGAAATAACGGCACCATTCTTACCAGCCCTGGTGCTGGCCAATGGATCGTTCGCCCCTCGGGTATCAACGATAATATTGAAAAGGTCATCCATGATGGTAGCCAGTTTATTGCCATAACAAACTCATCACACTTTCTTACTAGCGCAGATGGTATTACCTGGAACATTCATAACACAGGCGTATCCGCTGATATGAATGACATTGTTTTTAGCGGCAGCCTGTACGTTATGGTGGGTGCCAGTGGCACTATCATCACCAGTCCAGACGCAATCACATGGACCGAACAAACGTCGGGAACCTTTTCAAAACTAAACGGTATCATCGCTTATGGTGCTCAGCTCGTCGCTGTAGGAAGTTCTGGCACTATCCTCACAAGTACCGATGGTAGCAACTGGACCACGCAGACTTCTGGCACATCATCTCAATTGAATGCTATCACCCACGGTGCTGGCCGATTTGTTGTTTCAGGTGCATTCGGTAGTATCCTGACCAGTACTGATGGCAATAGTTGGACATCACAAACATCAGTAACCTCCCATTATTTTTACGACATTGTTGCCAATGGCTCCAATCTGGTTGCTGTAGGCATAAGTGGAACCATCTTGTTCAGTACCGATGGCAGCACCTGGGTTCCAAGAACACCGAACATCAACACTTCATTCACGGGGGTTGCCTATGCTGGCGGAAAATACATTGCTTTAGGACGCAGCACTGTGTCGACCAGTACCGATACCCTGACCTGGACATCTCCAATACTTTCCTCTTTCACCTCGATCTACAGCGTAGCTTATGACGGATCCCAATACGTTGCCGTAGGGTCCGCAGGACAGATAACAACCAGCCCGGACGGCAGTCATTGGGTTCGACAAAGCACCCCCACCAACGAAACGCTACGAGACATCGCTTACAGCGCGACACAATATGTTGCTGTAGGTGACCGCGGAGCCATTGTCACCAGCCAGGACGGCATTACCTGGACCTTGCAATCATCCCAGACAACCGAGAGTCTTTTGGGCATTGTATATGGTAACGGTATTTTTGTGGCTGTGGGAGGCTCTGGAACCATTCTCACCAGCCCGGATGGTAGCAACTGGAGTAGCCAGTCTTCGGGATCAACTGGTTATCTGCGGGACATAATCCACGATGGCGCACAGTTCATTGCCGTCGACTCAGAAGGCGCAGTGCTCACAAGCAGCGACGGCGTTAGCTGGTCATCTCAAAACCTGCCCGGCCTTCCATCTTTTCAAAGTATTGTCTATGGCGGCAATCAATATGTAGTCACGGGAAGTCAAGGCGAAATTTATACCAGTCCAGATCTGAATAACTGGAGCAGCCAGAACTCGAATACCTCTAAGAACCTGCGAGACATAAGCTACAACGGCAGTTATTATGTGATCGTTGGTCAAGGCTTTGTTCTTCGCAGCACTGATGGAAACCTCTGGACAACCCACTCTTCAGGAACAACACAAACTTTAAACACCATTGTCCACGATGGCAAACAATTCCTGACAATGGGCGCTAACAACGCCTTTCTAACCAGCCCCGATGGAAAAATATGGGCGGTACAATTTCCCGGTTATCCAAGTAATGATCTTCACGCCATCAGTCACAACAATAACCGTTTTGTGGCAGTCGGTAGCAACGGCATCATCAGCACCAGTTCGGATGGCAACAATTGGACTGTGCAAACCTCGGGAACCACTCAGTGGTTGAACACCGTTACCCAGGACGGAACCCGTTTTATCGTAGCAGGAGACGGGGGAACGCTTCTCAACAGCCTTGACGGAATACAATGGAATGCCTCCAGTAGCGGTGTTCTGGCAGATTTGAATGGCATTGCCCAAATGGGAAATCGATCGGTAGTGGTGGGCAATGGCGGTACCATACTGGTTGGTATCAACGCCAGCAACTGGGTCAGCAAGAACTCGGGCGTTGCCAACAATCTGTTGGCTGCTGTGGAAGGAAATTCCAAAATCGTTGTCGTTGGGGAATCCGGAACCATCCTCACCAGTGCCAATGGTAATAACTGGACAACGCAGTCTTCCGGGACGGGTGTTGATTTACGTGCCGCCACATATGACGGCAGTCTTTTTATTGTTGTGGGAGACTCAGGAACCATTCTCACCAGCCCCGATGGTATAACCTGGACATCACGTGTATCAGGGACATCGGAAACCCTATATAGTGTCTTCCATGATGGAAGCCAATTTATCGCCGGGGGAAACAAGGGTACTGTTTTGACCAGTCCCAATGGTATTTCATGGACATCCGACTTCCCTGTTACAGATATTAGTGCTTGGTTTGATTTCGACCGCGCATTTGGTACCACAATCATTGTGGGCAGCGCCTCCAGAATGGCTCGGAAGAAAAGCCCTCGACTGGAACTATTGGTCACCGATTCCACTATTAGCGAAGGAGATGGCAACCCGGCAACTACCGCCACCCTTACCCGCTATAACAGCAATAATGCAGCACTTTCCGTAGCCTTGAGCAGTAGTAATACTACCGCTGCAACCGTGCCTCCCGTTGTTAATTTTTCCATCGGGCAAGATTCGGTAACCTTTAATGTATCCGCAGTGGATGACTTGATCCTCGATGGAATACAAACAGCCTCTTTAATTGCTTCAAGCCCAGGTTATGGCCGTGGAACCGACGTACTGGCTGTTACCGACGATGATGTCTGCTACCAAAATAGTGTATTCATCAACATGCCACTGATCAGCGGAATGCAACTTTATCAAGCAGAAACCAACCTCGGTACCAGTGGAAGTGTGACCGTAGCTCCTGCTGCCAATGTGATATTCGAGGCAGGCACTCTCATCGGCCTGGGCAATGGTTTTCGGGTGAGTGATTCTGCCGTCTTTCGCGCACGTATCAATCCTGTTACCTGCCCTTGAGGGTATATAGATTCCGGCCTGCGCCGGAATGACGGGGTATTTACCTAACCCTACCCCGTCATCCCGGCACCACCTTCGTCATCCCGGCGTAGGCCGGGATCCAGCATATAGATTGGGCAAAGCATACCCAACATGCTGCTGATTT
>CAYXOS010000241.1:0-3249 GCA_964467115.1 uncultured Sedimenticola sp. | reverse complement strand
ACATACATGCTGACAATATTGTAGTCAGCTGCAACATGATTGGTATTACCCTCGGAGGCGCAACGGATGGGGGGAATGGAGGTAATGGAATAACCATAGCGGGTGGGCAAAACAACCAAATTGGTGGTGCTGCTTTTTCTGAGCGAAATATTATTAGCGCAAATGCTCTAAACGGTGTCGAGTTAAAATTTATGGGAGCTGTTGTTTCTAAGAATAATTCTGTCTTTGGCAATACCATTGGTATGGACGCAAGTGGAATTCTCAATTTCGGCAATGGGTTGAATGGAATCAGCATTGTCGGCATAGAGAATGACATAGGTAGTATGCAGAGTGGGGCTGGCAATCTTATTTCTGGCAATAGCGTTTACGGAATATATGTTTCCAATGTTGTCAGTCGTGATAACTTTCTACAGGCAAATGAACTTGGTGTGGATGCTTCGGGATCTGGAACCTTGGCTGCGCAGCAGATAGCAGCAATAGCGATAGAAGGCGCAGGTCATAACACCGTTGGTGGTAGTGATCCTAGGATGGGAAATGTCCTTGGCAGGAGCAATCTCTTGGGTGGCGTTTATTTGCTTGATGGTGCCAGCAATACCACTGTGCGCCATAACAGTATTGGCATGAACAGGGATGCCACGGATGCTGGGAGTTTAGGTTACGGTATATATATTGTGAACAGTGATAATGTGTCTGTTTTTGATAATGTTATTTCATTTATGGCAAAAGACGGTATTGCTGTAGACGTTGATTCTCAGGGTGTGGCAATTGGACGAAACAGTATTTATAACAACGGCGAGCAAGGAATTGACCTCAACCTGGATGGGCTGACAAGCAACGATGGAGCAGGGGATGTCGATGTAGGGGGGAACAACTTGCAAAATTTCCCAATCAACGTCAATGCATTTACCAGTGGAAGAATTACGGCATTTCTCGCTTCTGTTGGGGGAAATACAGATTATCGCATCGATGTATATGAATCGGATACCTGCGATTTTCCAAGCAACCATGGTGAGGGACAAACCTGGTTAGCAGCGAAACATATAACATTGACCTCAGCGGGAGAAACATTCAGCTTTAACTTGAATAATAAGCCCAGTCTAGGGAAGTTTGTAACTTTGACTGCTACAGATCCAAACGGTAATACATCTGAATTTAGTGAATGTGATGAAGTAGAGGACTTTGTGTTTTTTGTCACCAGTCTGGCGACTACAGGTGGAAGCTGTAACCCTGGCAGTGGTCAAGGATGCACCCTGTTGCAAGCCATCAACATGGCGAATCAGGAAGCGGATGGTCCGGTAAAAATACGATTTGATGTTGCTGGGGTTATCAGTCTTTCTACTGCGTTACCCCCCATTACGGTGGAAGTGGATATTGATGCAGTGTCAGGAAACGGTGTGGCTGTGTGCCCATCGTTAGCCGATGTAGGTAATTTGCTTATTCGTTTGGATGGCAACACTATGTTGGCTGGAAACGGGCTTTCTTTTGAGGATGGCAGTGATGGCAGCATTGTTCGAGGGTTGGCGATAACGCGTTTCCCTGGGGATGGCATACGTGGAGGCATGGGTGTAGACGCTCTGGATATTCGTTGCAACCTGATTGGCTTGAGCCTGGATGGAACAACTGGGAGAGGAAATGCTGATGATGGTATTGAACTATTAGCAAACGACCATGATTTGGGGTCGATGACAGAACCTAATCATATCGTATATAACGGACGTGCAGGGGTAGTGCTTACTGGTAGCAGTAATACAATTCAAAATAATGTAGTGCGAGACAATGTGAGTCATGGGCTGTGGCTGGATAATGGTAGCTACAATCAAATTCTCGACAATAAAATTTATGCCAATGGTGCGGCGGGTATTCGTAGCGACAGCAGTTATAATGTGGATATCAAGAACAATGATATTTACAGCAATACCAACACTGGCATTTCCCTGGTTGGTAATCCTGTATTGACCAAAATAAAAGACAATCGAATCGGTGTAAAACTGGACGGAACTGCGGTTGGAAATGGGTTGCATGGTGTACATATTGACGGCTCGGCAGTACAGACCTTGATCAAGGGAAACGCTATTTCATACAACGGGCGCAATGGTATACGCGTAGATCCGACTGCGGTTTATCAAGAAATAAGACAGAATGAAATGTATGACAATGGCTGGATCGGGATTGACCTGGATGAGGATGGCATTACAGCCAATGACGTTGGGGATTTGGATACGGGTGCTAACTTTCTGCAAAACCATCCCGTAATCCAGTCGGCAGATGAAGTAAACAGTACATTGGTCTTCGATCTGGATACAGTTGTGGGTGATTACACTGTTGAAATCTATGCGAGTGCTACCTGTGATGGATCGAATGGACGACAGGGGCAGCAATATTTGGGTGATACAACTGTTTCGCCTGGGAATGCCCAAACAATTGTATTGCCTGCGAATTCCTTCTTGGTGGGAGATAGTTTATCTGCAACAGCAACAAAAATTGCGAGTGGCAGTAGAGGCAGTACTTCGGAGTTTAGTCCCTGCTTTGAGGTGTTACCCATGCCACAATTGACCTTAAATATTATGGAAACGTCCATCAATGAAGCTGCAGGTGTGGCAGCAGCAACCGCTACTGTGGCTCGAAATAGCGATACTACTAATGCCCTGTTGGTGAATTTGTCGAGTACGGATGCCAGCGAGATCAGCATGCCTGCTGCGGTGACTATTCCTGCGGGACAATCATTGGTGGGCTTTTCCCTGGATGCGGTAGATGATTTGATTGTCGATGGCACGCAAAATGTATCTGTTACGGCTTCTGCTGTAGCTCATTCGTCATCTGTTGATACTCTGGAAGTCACAGATAATGACGGGGTTTGCTATTCAACAATGAAACAAATTGGTCCTCAGGTTTTTACGGGTGCAGGAAAGACAATTCAATCTGAAATTGCTCTGAGTACTTTGGGTGTGGTCATTATCCAAAGTAATGCGGATATTCTTTTTGAAGCTTCTCAATACATAGAGCTAAAGCCGGGCTTTTCGGTAAAGCCGCAAGCGGTGTTTCGTGCTATCACACATCCGGTGAATTGTTTGTAGGCTTGAGAACCATATATAATATTCATGATTGGCATCTGTGCATATGAGGGCAGTGATAACTGCGTTAATAATCTAACAAATAGCCTTGCTACAAGGTGAATTGCGCTTACGCAAGAGAGAGTGCCCTGAGGTATTTGCTGCGATCTTCACCTTATTCTCACTGCCTTCATGCATG
>CAYXOS010000240.1:0-3266 GCA_964467115.1 uncultured Sedimenticola sp. | reverse complement strand
GCTCTCCCAGCTGAGCTAAGCACCCGATTGAGGCGCGCTAGTTTACTGCATCTTTTAACGCTTTACCAGCTTTAAATGCAGGAGATTTTGAAGCCTTGATTTCAATGGCTTCACCGGTCTTGGGATTACGACCAGTACGTGCTGCGCGATCACGAACGAGGAAACTTCCGAAGCCAACAATAGAGACAGTATCGCCTTCCTGAAGTGCTTTGGTTACTGCTGCAATCATGCCGTCAAGTGCATTTCCCGCTTTGGACTGAGAGATGTCTGCCGCGTCGGCAATTGCTTCAACCAATTCTTTTTTGTTCATCCAGTTGTGCCCCCTAATGTAGCTATTGTGTTTTTATCAAATCCCGCAGGATTCGAATATGAATGGAAGCTGTTATATCCCGAACGGCTTGCCATTACAACAGCAGAAAATCCGGGTTCCATAAAAGCGTGCGTTTTATACCAAGCCAGGGTGAAAACTGTCAAGGAAAAAGCGCGTTCCAGAAGAAATATATTACTTATTACGCATTATTAGTGATTTTCAAGGAAAAATACCGGGGTTATTCCACAGAACAACACCGGTATTTTGCGCCATCAACAATCAGTGGGTGGTCAAGCGTTTGCGTCTTGGCTTCTTCCCGGTACTACTTTTTCTGCTATTGGCCGCCTCTTCTGCTTTTGCCTTTTCATTCGGCTGGGGTTGTTCTAGCAAAGCGATCTCCAACACTTCATCGATCCATTTGACCGGACGAATTTCCAGGCTATCGGTAATATTGGCTGGCATATCTTTCAGGTCGCGCTCATTCTCGTCCGGAATAATAACGGTCTTGATGCCACCACGAGCGGCAGCCAGCAATTTTTCCTTCAAGCCACCAATGGGCAGAACCTCACCACGCAAAGTAATCTCTCCGGTCATGGCCACGTCTGCTTTCACCGGTATATTTGTAAGCGAGGAAACCAATGCGGTACACATGCCGATACCAGCGCTGGGACCGTCCTTAGGCGTCGCTCCTTCAGGCACATGGACATGAATATCATTTTCCTGATGGAAGCCTTCACTAAGCCCCAGTACGTCTGCTCTACTACGCACCACAGTCATGGCAGCCTGTATGGATTCTTTCATCACATCACCCAACTGACCTGTGTAGTTGAGACGCCCTTTTCCAGGCATCAGTGCAGCTTCTATGGTCAATAGTTCACCACCAACCTCTGTCCACGCCAACCCGGTCACCTGCCCTACCTGATCACGCTCTTCCGCCTTACCGTAGCGGAAGCGCTGGACACCAAGGTAGTGTTCAAGCTTCTTGGCGGTAACAATGACCTTTTTACCTTTGTTTTCACCAAGAAGAATTTCTTTCACCACTTTACGACAGATTTTGGCAATTTCTCGTTCCAGACTTCTGACCCCCGCTTCTCGGGTGTAATAGCGAACAATATCGCGAACTGCTGCCTCGCGAATCACTAACTCGTTGCTTTTGAGTCCATTATGCTCCATCTGTTTCGGCACCAGATAGCGCTCGGCAATATTCACTTTTTCCTCTTCGGTATAACCCGAAAGACGAATCACCTCCATCCGATCCAGCAATGCCGGGGGTACATTCAGGGAATTTGCTGTTGCCACGAACATGATTTCCGAAAGATCGAAGTCCACTTCCAAGTAGTGATCCTGGAAAGTATGATTTTGTTCCGGGTCCAACACTTCCAGTAGCGCTGAAGCGGGATCACCCCGGAAGTCCTGAGCCATTTTGTCGATTTCATCCAATAGAAACAATGGATTACGGACGCCACTCTTGGTCAGGTTTTGCACGATCTTTCCTGGCATGGCACCGATATAAGTTCTACGATGCCCACGTATTTCCGCCTCATCACGCACACCACCCAGCGCCATACGAATGAACTTGCGATTGGTTGAACGTGCAATGGATTGTCCCAGGGATGTTTTACCCACACCAGGAGGGCCAACCAGGCAAAGAATAGGTCCTTTCAGTTTACGTACCCGCTGCTGTACCGCCAGGTATTCCAGGATGCGTTCCTTGACCTTTTCCAATCCATAGTGATCAGCTTCCAGTACCGCTTCTGCCTTGGCAATATCATTGCGCACCCGACTGCGTTTTTTCCACGGCACGCTGACCAATGCATCAATATAGTTGCGCACCACTGTTGCTTCTGCAGACATGGGAGACATGAGCTTGAGTTTGTTCAATTCGGCTTCGGCTTTGGTTTTCGCCTCTTTGCTCATGCCGGCTTTTTCAATTTTTTCGGCCAACTCTTCAAACTCATTGGGCACATCGTCCAATTCACCCAATTCTTTCTGAATGGCTTTCATCTGCTCATTCAGATAATACTCGCGCTGGTTTTTCTCCATCTGTTTCTTGACCCGGCCGCGAATGCGCTTTTCCATCTGTAGCACATCGTTTTCGCCTTCCATCAGTGCCATCAGATGTTCCAGGCGTTCACGTACGCTCTGCATTTCCAGCACTTGCTGTTTTTCTTCCAGCTTCAGTGACATATGCGCAGCCATGGTATCTGCCAGGCGCGTGGGTTCATCGATGCTTGCCAGGGATGTCAGAACTTCAGGTGGTACTTTCTTGTTCAGTTTGACATATTGATCAAACAGCCCTGTGGCTGTACGCACCAATACTTCCATTTCCTGCTCGGGAAGATTGTCCTCATCTTCAAGACGATTGACCTGGGCGACATAATAGCCGTCCTTTTCTTCGATCTTCTTGATGCGACTACGGCTACTACCTTCGACCAATACTTTTACGGTGCCATCAGGTAGCTTCAACAATTGCAGGATACTTGCTGTAGTACCGACATCGTAAACATCATCGACGCCAGGATCATCCACATCGGGGCTTTTTTGCGCCACCAGCAGTATCTGCTTGTTGTCTTGCATGGTTGCGTCCAGTGCTTTGATGGACTTTTCACGTCCGACAAATAATGGAATTACCATGTGTGGATACACCACCACATCACGCAATGGCAATACAGGAATCAATGCACTGATTTCTGGTGTTTGTGAAGAGCCTTTTTCTTGACCCATAAGTCATGTCCTCTTGTATTCGGAGATGCAACCATGGATATCAGGATGCAAATGGGGTGTATGGCGAAAACTACTGTTTACTACTCGATTCTGTGGGTTCAGGTAGTAGTTGAAGATGGGGGTGAAACTCTGCAATTCAACCCAATATCTGCAATATTGTTGCCCTTTTTGACGGCGCATCGCTTCCGCGTCCTGCTCACGCGATGTACCTACGTCCTTTTGAACGGCTCAT
>CAYXOS010000239.1:0-3294 GCA_964467115.1 uncultured Sedimenticola sp. | reverse complement strand
CAGCAACTTTGAATCCAGGATAGAAATGTACCGAACCCCCAGTTTTGGTATTGAGTGTAAGACTGTCGGTTGTGTCCACAGAAAACTGATCCCCGGCGAGAATACCGATTCGGGCATCGTAGGTGCTGGATGCTGACTGGGTGGCACCGTTAAGTACCCAATAATCTTTGCAACTGGAAGGTTGATAGTCGTAACACACGGCAAAGCCGTTACCCAACTGCCCACTGGGGGCTGCGTTGTTGAGAAAGGCGGTAGCGGCACTACCATCCTGATTTTCTACACCCGTGGTGGCAAGGGCGGGCAGGTTGTTCAAATTGTCATAGGCAACAATGATTTCAAAAGCATCAGGCCCGTTATCTACCTGGTTGTAAATAACCACCTCAAAATCACCCACAGTGGTACCGCCACCCGTGGGCTCAACATCATCATATTCAACAATGGTAGCGATGGGAACGGTTCCTGTATTCAATGTGGCAACGCTTATCCCTTTATTTGTGAGTGCATCGTAAACCACTTGGTGATCAGCCCAAAGCGAGGCAATCAATCCATTTGGATGTAGGGGGCTGGGAAGGGTTTTTGTTGCAGTGTCGGCCACCTCGATTCCTGTAGCGGGATTGAATGCCAAAAAGCCATTGTCGCTGACATTCAGATCGTTATATTCGATGCCATAAAAACTATAGGGATTGCCGTTACTGAAACTCCAGAGCATGTTATCGCCAGAAAGGTCGGGATCCGCTGCGACGCCATAGGCTTCGAGGTCGAGGTAAGCGCCAGAATTGGCAAGGCTGGTTGCCTTGCAGTTTGCATTGGCGCTGCTGGTGGTTTGAGTATAACTGCCTGTGGGTTCACTGGGGGGCGAAAAGGCAATGGCAACGGGAAGGCTGTGATTCTTGGTGCCGCCACTCTGGTTCAAATGCACCACACCAAAATCGAAACTGCCGTTTGGCAAGGTGTTGGCGGTGCGCTTTGCGGTGATAGTAAAACTTTTCACCTCATCAACCAAAAGGGCAAATGAAGAGGGGTTGGCAGTGAGTTCCCAGCCGGGTGGGTTGTCTATGACGATATCCCATCCTGCGATGACCCCGGAAGCATTTCTGATCGAGCGCGTCCACGAGCAACTGTCGAGACAGAGATTGTCAGCCATGCTTGCCAGGTTCAGGCTGCGTGGATCACCGCCAGTTGCCGGATTGGCGGCGGTGTAATTGGTTTCAGTTTCGTTAAAAACTAGCCCAATATTATCGGTAGCGGCAGCACCCAGGTCTATCATGCCGCTTCCCCGGTCGAAGGGATCGGCTGCTGTGATTCCATCTGCTTTTTTCAGTGATGCAGAAACTGCGGTAGATTGCAGAACGGACTGGATTTCTGCGGCCGACCAACTCGGATGCAACGCCTTTATCAAGGCCGCCGCGCCAGCGACATGTGCGCTGGACATGGAGGAGCCACTCAGGATTCCCCATTCCGCAGTCGCAGGATCATTGACGCCGGAGGCTGCAAGGATATTGACCCCGGGAGCTACCACATCAGGTTTGATCACCGTTGCCAGGGCACGCCCCGTGTATCGAGAGGAAAAGCTTGCAACGATATCGGCATTGCTGCTGGCAGTAACGCGGGTGGTCGCAGTAATGGCAGCGGCATGTCCGGTACCGGCTGCCAGCCAATCGCGCAAACTGGTGGCAGCTGCGGCGCCCAGATGCACCATGGGAATACTGCTGGGTTCGATGTTGATGTATTCGCCTTGGGAGGTTGTATTGGCAATGACCACGGCTCCTGCACCACCAGCACTGACATTGCTTGCCTGCAGGGTGGTGGAAATATCACTGGCTTCGCAGACCACGATTTCATTGGTCCATGTGCTGGCAGTAAAAGCCTGGCGGCACTCCCCGTCCCCGGGGTCGCCAAGGGTGATACCGTCAAAATCCTTGGCCTGAACTATGGGTGCGGATGCATAAGCTGCCGTGATGCTTTGTCCTTTGAGGACAGTCGGTGCTGTAATCCCATCACCATTGTCTGTCATGCTGCTGAGGGTGCTTTCGAATGCTCTGTCATGAGAAGCGGCACCAACACTGGTCAACCAGGGCGCATCGGCGGGAGAACCGGGAATGGCAGAAGCCGGGCCATCATTGCCTGCAGAGGCTGCAACAAAAATACCGGCGGCACGGGCATTGCGGAAAGCAATGGTATCGGCATCATTCCACACATCCGAAGCACCCGATGAGCCAATGGAATAGTTGATGACGTCAACCCCATCAGCAACGGCCTGATCAATGGCTGCAACCAGGTTTGAGAGTTTGCAACAGGCTGCATAGGCGATGATATTGGCGTGGGGGGCAACGCCAGAGATGGATGTGCTTTGTCCGGCGGAGGGATAGTCCGTCAAATCGACACTGTTCCCGGCAGCAGTGCTGGCGGTATGGGAGCCGTGCCCGTGCCAATCTCTGGGATCAATGCCGTTGCTGTCATTGGGATCACCTGCGTAGCCCCAGGCGCCGATAAGCTTGTCATTGCAGGGGAAAGAGGCATCGTAGTTGGGGTTGGCGCTATCGCAAACCCCCACATATACCCCCGCTCCTTTGGGGTTGGTGTGATCGTAAGCATCGACAGGGCCAATGTCAGCAAATGCCGGGTTGGATGGGTTGATGCCTGTATCGATAACGCCGATGATGATGCCTTCACCTTTGGTGGGGCTGAGGGTATCTCCTGCCCATACATCCGGGGCGCCGATCCAGGCAGGACCCGCATCGGTGTTGAGTTTGCGCTCCGCATCCAATTGTAGATGCACAACATCCGAGAGTGACTTCAGTTTGTTGGCTTCCTTTTCTGTCAATTGCACCGTCATGCCATTGATGGCATAGAAATATTCCCGCACGGGGGTAATGGGTCTGCCGAGGGTGTTTTCAATATGGTTTTTGATCGTATTGTGACGTTGTTGCAGATATGATTTATAAGCGGTTGCTGCTGGAGAAGCTGCGTTTAGCTTGTTGTGCCGGGTCACTTCGGGGCTGGTGGCCTGCAAGGCATCTGTGTTGCCTCGGTAACTGGCCACAGGCGCATCCTGAAAACGTAGGATATAGCTGTTTTTCTGACCGGGGATATTACTGGATTTGGTAAGTGACTGTGGAATGCGAGTGATGGTGTTGCTGGACATTCCTTGTAGGCTGAGCACTTGCTTGCTGGCAAACAGCGGGGATGACAGAAGCAATCCTATGAGTAACCCTGTGGAAGCAGGGATGAGTTGTTTTGGCATTCTTGAGAGTCTCTTGAGTAAAATCTGTTTTCGGCAAACAGCAGCGAGGG
>CAYXOS010000238.1:0-3321 GCA_964467115.1 uncultured Sedimenticola sp. | reverse complement strand
TCTTAGACGCTTACACTTTTATTTGGAATAGATTAGGCACAGATCAAACAAACTGGGAATTCTCATAGACTTTTTACAAAAGCGCTTTTATCCTTCCAGGCTTTATTTGGAAGGCTCGGCGCAAGCAATAGCTTGTTCAAAATCCGAGATCGAACTCCGTAATTTGGAAGAGGCTATTCCCCATGGATTTCACACCATTGTTAACCGCACCAGTACTGGGCATCGCCGCTGCTGTTGTCATTCTCAGCATCTGGATCGGCTATGCCATTGGCAAATCAAATGAAAACAAACGCAAAATCGCTGCTTTGGAAAAGGCCAAACAAGATGCAAAAAATGCCTTGCTCGGCCTGCAGGAAACACATACGTCAAAAATAGAAACCCTGAGTTCGGCTCATCTTCATGAGTTGGAAAAGGAAAAAGGCAACTACGCCGAGCAAATCGAGAGATTGCATCAGGCTCATCAGGATGTAGTGGATTCTCTGAAAACCAGTCACGCTACTGAAATGGAAAACCTGCGCCAGGAACATGGCCAAGCATTGGCAAAAATTGAAAACACCAACAAGGAAGCCACTGATCGCCTACTTGCAGAACATGAGCAACGCACATCTGAACTAAAAACCGAGCTTGCTGACAACATCAGCAGGATGCGCCAGGAGCAGGAAACCCAGAGCAATAGCCTCAAGGAACAATACCAGAAAGACATGCAGTTACTGCGTCAGGATCACGAACAGGCTATGGCTGCCCTGAAGCAGCAAACAGAGCAAACCCTGGCACAAGTCAGACAGGACAATGAACGTCGTATTCAGGAACAAAGTGAGCGCCACAAATCGGAAGTGGAACGTCTGGGCGAACAGATTGCTGAACATCGACAGGAAAGGGAAAACCTCTACACTACCATCAGCGAACGTGAAGCAACCATCATTGATTTACAGAATGAAATTCGCGAAGCAAAGTTGAATAACATGTTCTCGGTATCCAAATCAGGTGAAAAACTGATTCGCGTGGTACGCAGTGTGCAGGAACTGGCAAGCGAGCTGGATGAAACTTCGCGCACAGTCACCGATGGCGAATACTCGTTCTTCGAACAGATCAAAGATCAGCGAGATCGCGATGTTGTGCTGAGCCTGACGGGAGGAACTGTTGGGGACGAGCCCATTGTTGACAGCTCTGAGAGCGAAGCAGAGAACGACAATATCGAAGCGGATTCAACCGAAAACCGCAGTGAAAAGAACCCGTCAGTAGAGAACAAGTAAGTACTTGCGAGGGGTCAGCGTCAAATCAAGCTAAAGTATCGTAAAACCAACAATTTGAAGTGATTTAACGCTGACCCATGTGGATGAAGTTACGCTTTGGGCAATGTCACTCCACGTTGGTTCTGGTATTTTCCACCGCGATCTTTATACGACGTTTCGCAAACCTCGTCTGATTCAAAAAACAACATCTGCGCCACACCTTCGTTAGCATAGATTTTTGCTGGCAACGGTGTGGTATTGGAAAATTCCAACGTGACATGACCTTCCCACTCCGGCTCCAGAGGCGTTACGTTGACAATGATGCCGCAACGCGCATAGGTGGATTTTCCCAAACAAATGGTCAACACACTGCGGGGAATACGAAAATATTCTACAGTGCGCGCCAGGGCAAAAGAATTGGGAGGGATGATACAAACATCTGATTTCACATCCACAAAACTGCTGTCATCAAAATTTTTGGGGTCGACTACCGCAGAGTTGATGTTGGTGAAAATCTTGAACTCATCCGCACAACGCACGTCATAACCATAACTGGATGTGCCATAGGAAATCATGCGACCGTAGGAGCCTTCCCGCATTTGCCCCGCCTCGAAAGGCTCGATCATGCCCTGTTCTTCCGCCATGCGACGAATCCACGTATCTGACTTGATGCTCATTGTGACCGTTTACTCAACTAAGATAATTTTTCTGGGGCAAGTATATAAGAAAGCCTAGGGCTTTGTGGCAATAATCGTCCCTCGCCTGGCACCCAGTTCCGTAACCGCAAACTCCAGGATTGCAATGGGCTTTTGTGACAAGGCTGTCAATTGCGGATAGACATCAGACAATATCTCACTGAAACTCTGGTACTGCTCATTGGCTTGTTGTGGACCATACACACTAACCCCTAACCAGTCGATGTAGGCATCACCAGGGTAGTAATTTTCTATACTGTTCCATGCCTGCTGTGGTTCACCGTAGGCATCGACATGAAAAAACCAGGTGATATTATCCGCACCAGATTCGTCGCATATTTCTATAATGTGTCGATAGGCATCGCGAAATCGCTCTGCGCCATCTGCTTCATTGGCATCACCGTAGCCCGCAGTTTTATCCGCTCCGTTGTATTTGCCATTCCATGAGAACCAACTGCCATTAACTTCTGTACCAAACTCCACCAACAACGGCGTACCAGTGGCAGCGGCATCCCTTGCCCATTGATACAATTCGGCATCAAAATCTCCATCGATAATTTTCTGCATAGAGTAGCGGGGGTCAGCCACCGATTCATCAAAATTGCTTCGGGGCATCATGCGAATAAAAGGCACTTTCCCCAACTTTTCAATAGCCGCCACCGCCCCTTTTGGAAACGAAATATGCTGATACCAATTATTGGAAAAATATACCCAGGCAATATCCTTATTTACCAGCGTCTCAAAAGCGCGGATTCTTTTCGCGGACACCTTGTCTTCCGTTCCCCCCAGATCAGGAAAAGCAGCGTGATAAATATTGCCGGAGTCAGGTACGAGCTTTCCACCTACAAACCGAGGTTTGCTGACAAATTGGTCTGACTTCACCCCTGTACGGTAGGCGTGCAAACTGGCAGAGGTAGAATCAACTCGAAGCACTGAAGCATCAAAATTTTCATGCCACCAGGAAATGGCTTTGATTCTCGGGAAATCCTGATTTTCCAACGTCTGAAACGCCTCGCGTATCCACGCAGCTTTGCTCCCTTCCCCAGCAACAACATCAATACTGCCAAGAAAAGTCATGAACAAAACCAACAAAACGCCGTACTTCTTCAACAACAAATCACCCAAAAAACCTAGACAATGCCCTATTTGACCAAATTCTCCAGCGCCATTCCACATCTCTGATATTCTAATGAGACTTGATAGCCGGAAAAAATTGGATCAGGAGAAAAACCAACAGTGGAGCGGTATCGGCTTTCAAGAGCCTGTGCTATGCCCCACATCCAATCCAGGATCTTGGGTTGCACATCTGAATATCCTTACGGTAACATTCCATAGCATTACTGGGGACATTGAATTTTTCCTGAAATGACAGGAAGTTATGGCAATGCTATTGA
>CAYXOS010000237.1:0-3339 GCA_964467115.1 uncultured Sedimenticola sp. | reverse complement strand
GCCAACCCTTCGGGCAGGGCTGCACAGTTGATGGCGACGAAAGCTGCATCGGACCTGGAACTGTTGCGGCGGATCTGCCTGGCCAGCAGTTCCTTGCCCGTGCCGCTCTCCCCCAGAAGAAGGACGGCCACATCGGTAGCGGCGGCAATGTCCAGAGAACGCAATAGCGAGGTGAACTCGGGAGAGTTTCCCTGCATTTCGTAATTATCCGGCTTGTTCATGTCTTTATCTGCTACCAGTTGATGATCAGCCCTGCCAGAGCCAATAGGATTAAAGCAATACCTGTAATTATACGCATGTGTGTGGATTGCGTGCAAAATCCTTGATTTGGTAGGTAAATGCGCCAGTGTCCGTTGCCGATAGCAAGGTGCTCAGAGCAAACAGGAATAAAGGTAGTGCTGATCGATGTGTACGAAGCAGATGGTGTCTGAAATGTTTGAGAACAAGGCGGAATTTATGGTCAGGATTTCAGGGTACCCTCTCTTACGCCAGTGAGCCGGCTATTGGCAAGAACTACACAGCTTTTGTTCCCGGATCAAGCCCCTCAGTTGCTTGAAGTCTGCTCAACACTAGGCAAGTGTGCCGAGGATTATTGCTACAGGTGAAAAAGCCCCCCTGCATGCAGGGGGCTTTTCTCAGGTGCCGGAATCTGTCAGCGGTTGAGCCGGTTCTCGATGAGATGATCCACTACAGACGGATCGGCGAGGGTGGAGGTATCGCCCAGGTTGTCCAGCTCGTTGGCGGCGATCTTGCGCAGGATGCGGCGCATGATCTTGCCGGAGCGGGTCTTGGGCAGACCTGGCGCCCACTGGATCAGGTTGACCTTGGCAATGGGGCCGATTTCCTTTCTGACCAGTTGAACGAGTTCATCCTTCAGGTCATCCTTGTACTCTTCGCCACTCATCAGCGTCACATAGGCGTAGATGCCCTGGCCGGTGATGGGATGGGGATAACCCACCACGGCTGCTTCCGCCACCTTGGGGTGCAATACCAGGGCAGATTCTATTTCGGCGGTACCCAGGCGATGTCCCGAGACGTTCAGAACGTCGTCTACCCGGCCGGTGATCCAGTAGTAGCCGTCGTCGTCACGGCGTGCGCCATCACCGGTGAAATAGTAACCGGGATACATCTGGAAGTAGGTTTCATAGAAGCGTTTGTGATCCCCGTAGAGGGTACGCATCATGGAAGGCCAAGGTGACTTGATGGCGAGGTTGCCGGAAGCCGGATTGCCATCGATTTCCTTGCCTTCATCATCCAGCAGTACCGGTTGTACGCCGAAGAACGGGAAGGTGGCCGAACCGGGTTTCAGCGGGGTTGCCCCAGGCAGGGGGGTGAGCATGTGCGCACCGGTCTCGGTCTGCCACCAGGTGTCCACGATGGGGCAGCGCTCGTCACCGACTACACGGTAGTACCATTCCCAGGCCTCGGGATTGATGGGTTCGCCCACGGTGCCCAGCAGGCGCAGGCTCTTGCGTGAGGTTTCCTTGACCAGGTCTTCGCCACAAGCCATGAGTGCGCGAATGGCCGTCGGTGCCGTATAAAAACTGGCGACCTGGTGCTTGTCACAGACCTGCCAGAAGCGGTTGGCGCTGGGATAAGTGGGGATGCCTTCGAACATCAGGCTGGTGGCGCCGTTGGTCAGAGGACCGTAAACGATGTAGCTGTGTCCGGTGACCCAGCCGATGTCGGCGGTACACCAGTAGACTTCGCCATCCTTGTAATCGAATACCAGCTTGTGGGTCATGGCTGCCTGAAGCAGATAGCCGCCGGTGGTGTGCAGCACGCCTTTGGGTTTGCCGGTGGAGCCGGAGGTGTAGAGGATGAACAGGGGATCTTCGGCATCCATCTGTTCCGGCTCGCACACAGGATCCGCATCGGCCATGGCGTCGTGATACCAGATATCACGGTCATCGGTCCATTCCACTGGATCGCCACCGCGTTTTACCACTACCGATGTATGTACGTGAGGGCAGCCTTCCAGGGCTTTGTCGGCGTTGACTTTCAGGGGCAGACACTTGCCGCCGCGGATGGATTGATCGGCGGTGATCAGCACCTGGCAGTCGGAATCCAGGATGCGGTCTTTCAGCGCATCGGGGGAGAATGCGCTGAACACGATGGAATGCACCGCGCCGATGCGGGTACAGGCGAGCATGGCCACCACGGCTTCGGGAATCATGGGCATGTAGATGGATACCCGGTCGCCTTTCTTCACGCCGCGGCTCTTGAGCACGTTGGCGAATTTGTTCACGTCGGCGTGTAATTCCCGGTAGGTGATGGCCTTGTCCTCATTGGGATCATCGCCTTCCCACAGGATGGCGGTCTGGTCGCCGCGGGTGTCCAGATGGCGGTCCAGGCAGTTGTACGACACGTTCAGCTTTCCGCCCTTGAACCATTCCATGTACAGGTCTTCTTCCATGAAGCTCCAGTCGAGTATCTTGTCCCAGCCCTTGAACCAGTGCAGGTAGTTCATGGCCTGCTCGCCCCAGTATTCTTCCGGGTCTTCGACAGAACGCTTGTAATCTTTTTCGTATTCTTCGGCAGTGATGTTTGCCTGAGCGGCAAAGTCTTCCGGAACAGGGTAGATGATATCTTCTGACATGATAATCTCCGTGGTTTGGTTAGCTTGTTTTTATTCCACTCCTGAGCGCAGGTCAAGGGCGCAGGAGAAAATTCTTCAAAGGTGGCGGTTTCTGATAGTTGCCATGGGCCAGCTGGGCAAGGAACAGTTCGGCAGTGGCAATCGCGTCCATGAGTGCGTTATGGGCCTGGTAGCGTGGCAGACCGTATTGTTTCCTCAGATTGAAAAGACGAAGTTCATTGGCCTTGAAAGGCTGCTGACGGCGTTCCAGGCGCTGTCGGGCAAGCTGCATGGTGTCGATTGCGGGTATGACCGGTGCCAGTCCATACAGATTTCTACACGCCTGCCGCAGAAAGCCGATTTCCACAGCGGCGTGATGCGCCAGCAATACTTTTCCCTTGAGCTGTTGCAGGATGGATTCCACCACCTGGGGCAGTGTCATGCCCAGTGCCACCTGATCGTGGGTGATGTGATGGATGCTGATGTTGTCATCATCCATGTCCCTATTACTGTGGATGATTTGATGGTGTGCTGTGTCCAGGATTACCTGATTGTGCAGCAATGTTACAAAGCCCACGCTCAGCAGGTGATCGTTTTTGGCATCCAGACCGGAAGTTTCAAAGTCCATCGCCAGCAGGGTTGTATCAGTCACAGGCGTGGCTTTGTCAGGAAAGGATTGCTCCAGATAGTCCCGCAAAGGACCTTCCGGAGCCTTGTCCAGCAGGCGTTTGCGTTTACTTTCCTGGTTGAACAACAGGCCA
>CAYXOS010000236.1:0-3379 GCA_964467115.1 uncultured Sedimenticola sp. | reverse complement strand
AATCCCTTGTGAAAACAATCTCCTGCGCGATCATCACGTGAATTTATGAAATTTCTGGGGTAGAACGCTTTGTTGATCTCCATCATCTATCGAGCCGCCACAAAAAACATGAAGCAGCTTTGGAATTATGCCTGAGTGCGCCACACTGCTATAATTCAGCCCTCGAAAAATTTGGAGATAGGCAATGACACGCAGCGCCCAAATTGAGCGCAATACCCTGGAAACCCAGATCACGGTAAAACTCGATCTGGACGGGCGGGGTGATGGTAAGTTCGATACAGCTGTGCCTTTTTTAGAGCACATGTTGGATCAAGTGGCACGTCACGGGTTGATTGACCTGGATATTGTCGCCAAGGGTGATTTGCATATTGATGCTCACCACACGGTAGAAGATCTGGGAATTACCCTGGGGCAGGCATTTGCCAAGGCAGTGGGCGACAAGAAAGGCATCCGCCGTTATGGGCATGCCTATGTACCTCTGGATGAAGCCCTGTCGCGGGTGGTGATCGACTTGTCTGGCAGACCTGGATTGGAAATGCCAGTGGATTTCAAGCGTTCCATGATCGGGGGATTCGATGTGGATCTGTTCCACGAATTTTTCCAGGGATTTGTCAACCATGCCCTGGTGACATTGCATATCGATTGTATTCGTGGCAACAACGCCCACCACATTGCGGAAACTATTTTCAAGGCATTCGGTCGTGCCTTGCGTATGGCTTTGGAAGAAGATCCTCGTTTGCAAGGTGTGATTCCTTCTACCAAGGGTAGTTTGTAATGGCGCAGAAGATCGCGGTGCTGGATTACGGCATGGGAAATCTGCGTTCCGTGTCCAAAGCCCTTGAAGTGGTTGCGCCAGAAGCGGAAGTGCGGGTGACCGATGATCACGGCTGGATAAAATCCGCTGATCGCATTGTCTTTCCCGGACAAGGGGCGGCTCGAGACTGTATGGCTGCCATTGGAGAGCATCACCTGAATCGTGAAGTTCGTGAAGCGGTACAGCACAAGCCCTTTCTTGGTATCTGCATGGGATTACAGGTGTTGATGGATCGCAGCGAAGAGAATGATGGCACGGATTTATTGGGTATTTTTCCAGGAAAAGTCCAGCGTTTTCCTTCGGACATGCCTGGCGACAATGATTTGCCTTTGAAGATTCCTCATATGGGGTGGAGTCAGGTGCAACAGCAACATGCGCACCCCCTATGGGAAGGCATTGCGGATGGAAGCCGCTTCTACTTTGTGCATAGCTATCATGTGGTGCCTGAGGCACAAGACCTGGTGGCGGCTACCACAGATTATGGCAAGACATTTGTCAGCGCCATCGCCAGGGGAAACCTGTTTGCGGTGCAGTTCCATCCGGAAAAAAGTGCCGATATGGGACTGCGCCTGTTGAAGAATTTTGTAAACTGGAAACCAGAATAATGTTGTTGATACCCGCAATCGATTTGAAAGATGGTCAATGTGTGCGCCTGAAGCAAGGTCGCATGGAAGATGACACCGTGTTCTCCGACAATCCTGTGGATATGGCGGGGCGCTGGGTGGATGCAGGTGCCAGACGTCTGCACCTGGTTGATCTCAATGGTGCGTTTGCGGGGGAACCCGTCAACGGCGAGGCGATTCAGGGGATTGCCGCCAAATATCCTGATCTTCCCATACAAGTGGGAGGCGGTATTCGTGATGAAGCCACGATTGAGGCCTATCTGAAGGCGGGGGTCAGTTACTGCATTATCGGAACCCAGGCGGTGAAAGATCCTGAGTTTGTTGCTCGCGCCTGCAGCAGCTTTCCTGGTCACATTATTGTGGGACTGGACGCCAAAGAAGGCATGGTCGCCATCAATGGCTGGGCTGAAGTAACGGATCAGGAAGTGACTGAACTGGCGAAACGCTTCGAGAATGATGGCGTTTCTTCCATTGTCTACACTGATATTGGTCGCGATGGCATGATGACGGGCTGTAACGTGGAAGCCACAGCCAATCTTGCCAATGCCATCCGCATACCCGTGGTTGCATCCGGTGGAATTACCAATTTGCGCGATATTGAGGCACTGTGTCGGGCAGGCACCAATAACATCGTTGGAGCAATTACGGGACGGGCGATTTATGAAGGCACGCTGGATTTTGCCGAAGGGCAGAAACTGGCAGATGACTTGAGCTGCTGACATGGGACTGGCAAAACGCATTATTCCCTGCCTGGACGTGGATAACGGGCGCGTGGTCAAAGGCGTGCAATTTGTTGATATTCGTGATGCCGGTGATCCAGTGGAAGTGGCGCGGCGTTACAATCAGGAAGGTGCTGATGAAATCACCTTTCTGGATATAACCGCCAGTTCTGATAATCGCGAAACCATTGTGCATGTGGTTGAACAGGTGGCTTCCGAAGTTTTTATTCCCCTGACCGTAGGTGGTGGCATCCGCAAAGTCGAAGATGTGCGGCGTATGCTTATGGCTGGCGCAGATAAGGTGGCGATCAATACCGCCGCTGTGTTCGACCCTGAATTTGTCAAAGAAGCGGCTGACAGCATCGGTTCACAGGCGATTGTGGTAGCAATTGATGCCAAGTCTGTGGGAGAAAACCAGTGGGAGATATTTACCCACGGTGGACGCAAATCCACCGGTATTGATGCAATCCAATGGGCGAAAAAAATGACCGAATATGGTGCAGGGGAGATTCTGCTTACCAGTATGGACAGGGATGGAACCAAGATCGGATTTGACAATAAGCTGACCCGCGCTATCGCAGAGGCAGTTACCGTGCCGGTTATTGCCTCCGGAGGAGTGGGTAACTTGCAACATTTGGTTGATGGCGTGAAAGAAGGCGGGGCTGATGCGGTGCTGGCGGCATCCATTTTCCACTTTGCCGAATACAGTATTGGTGAAGCCAAACAATTCATGGCAGATCAGGGTGTTGAGGTGCGATTGTAATGTCAGATACATTGCGACAATTGGCAGAAACCCTGGAAGAACGCAAATCAGCCGCTCCTGATAGTTCTTACGTCGCCAGTCTGTATGCCAAAGGGCTGGATGCCATTCTGAAGAAAATTGGTGAAGAAGCGACAGAAACCGTGATGGCGGCCAAGGATGGTGACAATGACAAGATTGTCTACGAAACCGCAGATCTTTGGTTTCATAGCATGGTATTGTTGGCGCATGTCGGCTTGAAGCCTGACGATGTTCTGAATGAACTGCAGCGCCGCTTCGGACTTTCCGGCCTGGAAGAAAAAGCCAGCCGCAAGGCAGATTAGGTGTAACTACTCAGCGTCATAACCGGTGTAGGCTATTTAAGTTATTGAATATACGGGACGCTGTTAAGGAAGCTCGAATAATCAGTAACTTACCGCCTTACATATAATTGCGCTGGGTAGTTACGATTAGGTTAAGATAG
>CAYXOS010000235.1:0-3385 GCA_964467115.1 uncultured Sedimenticola sp. | reverse complement strand
TTCAGTAACGACCCAACAACAAGCCAGTTACTCTATAGGAGCCTGTCGGACTTAATGCTGTTTGGCTGCAAATCCCTGGATGGCGATCAACTCAGCTTATCGAACTCGTTAAATAACCGTGCTATTCGCCTCATTCGATAAACTGATTTGATTCGCCCTCAGTGATTTTCGCTTCAAACGCTCAAGTCCGACAAACTCCTAGATCTATTCATGAACCCGCATCTCATACCCAAAATATGAGAAAACTTCATCTCGCTCAATATGCTATTCAGAATAAATCATAGATTCCCTCGCGTTCCGATCTTTGCATATCCTGTTAATAACTATAGCACTTTCCTCCCTGATTCGAACATGCCAGAAATCATTTGATCGAATTCCGCCAACTATTCCCGTTTTTGCAAATGCCCACGTTTTTCTTCCAACTCATCCCAATAGGCGTATTTCTCTTCGAGAATTGAATCCAATTCCTGCATTCTTGCGCTGAAGACACTGACTTGCTCGGGATTCTCCTGATACAGAGCGGGATCTGACAAGGCTTTTTCAATCGTCTCCCTTTCTGCTTCCAGTTGTTCTATTTCTCCCGGCAGTGCATCCAGTTCACGTTGTTCTTTATATCCCAATTTTGCGGAAGATTTCCTTGATTTTGCAGACGTTTTTTCTGTTTTTTGCGCATCGATCAATTCTTCTGACGTACGACTGCTCGCTTCTTTGTGAGCAAGCCAGTCGCTATACCCGCCAACATAGCTGTTGACGATCCCATTGCCCTCAAAAACCAGGCTGCTGGAAACCACATTATCGAGAAACACCCGGTCATGGCTCACTAATAATAAAGTGCCTTTGTACTCCAGAAGAAGCTCTTCAAGTAATTCCAGGGTCTCTACATCCAAATCATTGGTGGGCTCGTCCATCACCAGCAGATTTGCTGGTTTGACAAATAATTTTGCCAGTAGCAATCTGTTTCGCTCTCCTCCGGACAGCGCTTTTACGGGTTGCCTGGCACGCGCCGGAGGGAACAAAAAGTCCTGAAGATAACCAACAATATGTTTTGAACGCCCGTTGACAGTAACCGTATCACTCCCCCCCGCCACATTGTCAATAACTGTCGCATCTTCATCAAGTTGCGCACGCAATTGATCAAAATACGCCACTTCCACCTTGGTTCCCATTTTGATCTGTCCTTGATCAGGCTGAAGCCGTCCAAGCAACAGGTTCAGCAAGGTGGATTTACCGCATCCATTGGGTCCGATAATGCCAATTTTATCTCCACGCAGGATGGTGGTGCTGAAATCCCGGATAATGGTTTTATCATCCCAGGCATAACTCACATTCTCGGCTTCGCAGACCAGCTTTCCCGAATTTTCTGCCTTGTTCATTTCCAGGTTGGCTGTCCCCTGCTTCTTGCGCCTTTGCCTGGCAGCCTCGCGCATCGCCTGCAGCTGACGTACCCTGCCTTCATTTCTGGTTCTCCGTGCTTTGATGCCCTGACGAATCCACACTTCTTCCTGAGCCAGCTTTTTGTCGAAACGTGCATTTTCCTTTGCCTCCGCATTCTCCATTTCAGCCTTGCGTCGGAGGTAATTGTCCCAGTCTCCCGGCCAATCACTGATTTTGCCTCTATCCAGCTCTACAATGCGCGTGGCAAGTCTGCGTAGAAATGCCCGATCATGGGTGATAAACAACAGACTTCCCCGCCAATTGAGCAGAAACTCTTCCAACCAGGCAATGGACTCGATATCCAGATGATTGGTCGGTTCATCCAACAACAGCAGTCCAGGCTCTGCTGCCAATGCCTTGGCCAGCAACACGCGTCTTTTCATTCCACCAGAAAGACCAGAAAATTCTGCATCCGGATCGAGATTCATGCGCGAAATGACTTGTTCCACCCGTTGTTCCAGTTGCCAACCACCCGCCGTCTCCATCGCCTGCTGGCTACGGGATAGGTGATTGAGCGCAGCTTCACCACCATCGTCAGCCAACTCCAGACAGGCGGCGTGATAATCCTTAATCAAGCCTGCCAGCTTACCCAAGCCATCCGCCACCATGTCAAATACTTTTCCGGAATAATCCTGGGGTACCTCCTGGCTCAGACGCGCAATCCCAACACCTTGCGCCACCCTTATTTCTCCGCTGTCGGGTGACAATTCTCCGGTCAGAATCTTCATCAGAGTGGACTTGCCTTCACCATTTCTACCGATCAAACAGACTCGCTCACCCTTTTCAATGGATAGATCCAGACCTTCCAGCAACGCCGGATGCCCGAAGGATATTGATATTTTTTTAAGTGAAACCAATGACATAGATTGAAGTTATCCGTCTAAAAAAGAAACATGAAAAAATAGTACTATTAACAGCAGATGCTTGATTGTTATCATTGCGCTGGAAACCGTTTTTAATATAGCCCCGTGCAGCTTCAGGAGTAAGGATCCAATCCACTTTGCCATGATCAAGACTGTCACCCAAGAAGATGCCTGGAAAGGCGAAGAAAACTGTAGCGTATGTTCAATACGTGATTCCGTGTTGTTTGCAGGTCTCAAAGAAAGCGACTTTGGACTCATCCACAAACCCATAGAACAACTACCCTTGCAACATGGCGATATTCTGTACCATGCTGGCGACAAGGCCGACAAGCTGTTCACCATTCGCCATGGATTGGTAAAGCTGGTTCAATACCTGCCTGATGGCAACCAACGCATCGTACGATTGCTTCGGGACACAGATGTTACAGGAATGGAAGCCTTACTGGGAGACGAATATCACCACGATGCCATTGTCATGCAGACTACCGAGGTTTGCGTGCTACCCATCGAAGTGGTTCAACGCTTGAGCAAGGAAAACGCCGATCTTCACCATGAATTGATGAAACGCTGGCAACGGGCACTGACCGATGCTGATTTGTGGATTACCCAACTTTCAACCGGTTCTGCACGACAACGGGTGGCAAGACTCTTGATCAAGTTGGTGTGTGACGAAGACCAGCGCTGCGAACTGTTCAACCGCGAAGATATGGGTGCCATCCTGGGTATCACCACAGAAACTGCCAGTCGTACCGTCGCAGATTTCAAGCGCAAGGGGCTACTGAAAGAGCTGAAACCCAATCTGTATGTTGCAGACACGGATAAACTTCAGGAAGTTGCTGAAGACCTGCTGTAATTTCCCCAACGGCGCTATTAACTGTAAGGTAGTAAATTATTGATTATTTGGGCTTCGGCAGCAGGGATGCTACCGCAGAGCGTGTATGGATATATTTACAGCGCCCCATCATTAATAACTTACCACCTCCATCGGTTATGGCGCTGAGTAATTTCTAGGGAAGCTCTGATCGATTCATGACACGACATCTTGCGGCGCAAAATCGTTCATTTCTGTGTTGCAAACCTTCGCAATA
>CAYXOS010000234.1:0-3400 GCA_964467115.1 uncultured Sedimenticola sp. | reverse complement strand
AAACTCATCGCCGCTGCCGCAATAATAGGTGAAAGCAGCAACCCGAATACCGGATAGAGCACACCGGCAGCTACGGGGACACCCAGTGAATTGTAGACAAAGGCAAAGAACAGATTCTGGCGGATATTGCGCATGGTTGCCCGACTCAATCGACGAGCCCTTACGATTCCGCGTAAATCCCCTTTCACCAGCGTCACCCCGGCACTTTCCATGGCAACATCTGTTCCTGTACCCATGGCAATCCCTACATGAGACTGCGCCAGAGCCGGAGCATCATTGATTCCATCACCTGCCATTGCCACGATATGACCTTCATCCTGGAGTTTGCGAACAACTTCTGCTTTCTGATCTGGCATGACTTCCGCCTCTACCCGATCAATATTCAATTTGCTCGCCACAGCTTGGGCAGTGGTGCGATTATCGCCCGTCAACATTACCACGGTGACCCCCTCAGCATGTAAATCACGAATAGCTTCTGCTGTAGTCTCCTTGATCGGATCAGCCACGCCCAGAGTTCCTGCCAACTTTCCATCAATGGCGACATACATTACCGTCTGTCCTTCAGCACGCCCTGTTTCAGCGATCTCACGCATCACCTCTATATCCAAAGACAGGCTCTGCATCAAACGTCGATTACCCAATGCCACCTGATGACCATTGACGACACCTTGTACGCCCTGCCCCGTCACGGAATCAAATTCAGTGACTGATGACAACTGGATTCCCTCGTCTTCTGCACCTTTTACAATGGCCTCCGCCAACGGATGCTCACTGGCACGCTCCAAACTGGCAGCCAAACCCAATAACTCATTTTTATCAAATGCCTCGGTTTCCCGCACCGATACCAAACGGGGTTTACCTTCAGTCAGGGTTCCTGTTTTATCCACCACCAGGGTATTGACCTTCTCCAATATTTCCAATGCTTCTGCATTCTTGATCAATACACCCATACTGGCACCTTTACCTGTGCCCACCATTATCGACATGGGCGTCGCCAAGCCCAAAGCACAGGGACAAGCTATGATAAGTACAGCAACCGCATTGATAACGGCATGTGCCAACCGAGGTTCTGGTCCCCAAAATCCCCACACTATAAGGGTCAGTACCGCAACCAACACCACTGCAGGGACAAAATATCCGGCGACCACATCAGCTAATTTCTGGATGGGAGCACGAGAACGTTGTGCCTCACTTACCATGCGCACGATTTGAGACAACAAGGTATCTGCCCCAACTTTCTGCGCCTGCATCAACAGACTACCCGTACCATTGACTGTCGCACCGATGAGTGGGTTGCCAGTTTTCTTTTCTACCGGAACAGGCTCTCCCGTCACCATAGATTCATCAACCAAACTGCTTCCTTCAGTAACCACCCCATCCACAGGGATTTTTTCACCCGGTCTTACTCTGAGAATATCCCCCGGCATTACCTGCTCCATGGGAACATCTTCTTCCTTACCATCAGGACCCACGCGGCGGGCGCTATTGGGAGCCAACCCCAACAACATCTTAATTGCAGCATTGGTATTGCTGCGTGCTCGCAGTTCCAAAACCTGCCCCAGCAGTACCAGCGCAGTAATTACTGCTGCCGCTTCAAAGTAAACAGGGACCGTTCCCCCTTCCTGACGCATATTGGGCGGAAAGATACCGGGGAATAACAGTGCAACAACACTATATGTCCATGCCACACCCACACCCAAACCGATGAGTGTGAACATATTCAGATTCCAGGTACGAACCGATTGCCAACCACGAACGAAAAACGGCCATCCACCCCACAGTACGACTGGTGTTGCCAGGACAAACTCTATCCACTGCACGGTTTTCATGTCCAAACTTTCAGGCAACCAGCTTGGCATCAAATCTGCGACCATCGCCAGAATAAATACCGGAACAGCAAGCAAACTACTGACCAGGAAACGCCTACTCATATCCTTGAGTTCAGAATTATCTTCTTCCACCTCAACCGTTCGAGGCTCAAGCGCCATACCACATTTTGGGCAACTTCCCGGATGATCTTGAACGATCTCAGGGTGCATTGGACAGGTGTATTCGGTGTGTGTGGCAGCAACAGGCGGTTGCATGGGTTCCAACGCCATTCCACATTTCGGACAACTTCCCGCGTGATCCTGCTGGATCTCTGGATGCATTGGACAGGTATACATTCCCCCAGATTGTTCTGTGCTCACACTTTGACTATGCTCAACTGACTGCCCCGAATGAGGCTTATGTTTGTGACCGTGATCATGCTCACAGTGGGTTTTCGGGTGAATATACTGCTGAGGATTACTGGCAAAGGTTTTTTCGCAATGCTCACTGCAAAAGTGATATTCCTCCCCCTCATAGTCAAATCGAAATTGACTGTCTGCACTTATTTCCATTCCACATACGGGATCAGTGTCTTTTTCCAGTGCTGCATTTTTTGTTGGACTATTCACATCAGCTTCCTCATTAAGTAATGACGTTCACTGACTGTCATGCATATTCCATACCACCACCAAAATAAAGGAATAATTACCGGTTAATTCAATTAGTTAATGACATTTGAAAAGCACTCTTACTGATTAACAAACTTGGCTTATGTTGGATCGGTAGCAAATTTTTTAACGTTTCGAGAACAAGATGGAGTTCGCCACTAATACCCCAGGGCACCCTCTCTTGCGCAAGCGCACGCACCTTGTAGCCAGCTATTAATAGCCTAGTGTAATTTCCGGGTTAGTCAGCACTTCCCCAAGCCAATCTTGTTTCCCAGAGCCGATATGTTCTCGATCTTCAGCTCCCGGCGAAATATTCAGACAAATTAGCTTAATTGGAAAATCATTATTTATCCATATATATCAGTTACTTATTAACAACATAAAGTCTACGCAGGAAAATATTGCTCAACCTTATACCTATCTGGGCAGATAATTTGAACTATGTTGCTGATTTTTGGTATATTTCACCTGCTGAAAGCAACTCTGATTGTCTTTCTGAAACAAGATTTTCCGGTCTTCTGCTATAGCAGAACACTAAGGAAGCTCTGATTGATTCTGGCGTGGGCAGATTGTGGTGAAAAATTGTTCAGTTCAAGGCGCAAACCGCACGTAATAGCCAGCTATTGCGAAGGTTTGCAACGCAGAAATGAACGATTTTGCGCCGCAAGATGTCGTGTCATGAATCGATCAGAGCTTCCTTAAGGAAGCCTGGTTTATTTGGTGCGAAGCAGATTTTGCGGATTCACAATAGATTCAGAGCTTCTCTGAAAGGACGATGATGCATTTTCTACAGTGGTTTTTGGAAACCAGGAGTCTATCGGGCTTGATCGTTTGACGTAATAGGCATGGGTGGTAAATTTAATCAGTTTATCCAAATTGAATTGATCTAATTTAAGCGTCACCCTGCATTTGCAACCAAACAG
>CAYXOS010000233.1:0-3481 GCA_964467115.1 uncultured Sedimenticola sp. | reverse complement strand
GGGATGATGTTCTCGTCATGGGTGACGACGATGATGGCAGTTTGCGCTTTCTGCGCCATCTGATGCAGCAACTTCATGACAATCAGGGCGCGATGACTGTCCAGAGGCGCAGTGGGTTCGTCTGCGAGAATAACCGGCGGATCATTGGCCAGGGCGCGGGCAATGGAAACGCGTTGCTGCTCACCTCCAGACAGCTGCTCGATCCGCGCATCCGCCCGATGAGCAATCTCCAGCAATTCCAGCAGATCCCTGGCGCGTTGGTAAGCCATTTTATTGGTCTTGCCCTGAAGCATGGGCAGGAAGGCAATGTTTTCCGTTGCGTTCATGAAGGGGATGAGATACGGACGCTGAAAAATGAAACCGATATGATCCCGGCGCAGGGCGCGCCGGTCATGGTATTTCCAGCCATCCTCATAGAGGGTTTCACCCCCAAGAGCAATATGTCCGCCACTGGGATCAAGAATAGCGCCCAGGCACTGTAACAGGGTGGTCTTGCCGGAACCGCTGGGCCCCAACAGGCCAACGACTTCTCCGGCATGAACGGTCATATTGATATCCCTGAGCGCCGTTACGGCAGAAGCACCGCTGCCATAGGTCTTGCTGAGATTCTCAACCTGTATGGCCGGTGTGTTTTTCACGGCAGGCATCATCAGCCTCCGATGGCCGAAGAGGGAGGCACTGCCAGGGCGGAACGAATCCCTGCAATGCTTGCCAATACGCAGATAAGCAGGGTGATGACCAGCGCGCGTAAAGTGTCATCAACCTGCATCACCACATGCTTGGGAAACAAGGGTGCCCAGTAGGTCACCGCCAGTTTTCCGCTCAGAAAGCCGATCAAGCCCAGACCCAGGGCTTCCAGCAAGATCATGCGGGAGATCAAGTGGTTGGGGGTTCCGATCAGTTTCAGTACAGCAATCTCCTTGAGTTTGGTTTGAGTCATGGAATAGACCGTCAAGGCGATGATGGCAGCGGTAACGATGGTGAGAATCACCAGAAACAGGCCAATCTGCTTTGAAGCCATGGCAATCAGATTGCCAATCAGGATCTGCTCCATTTCATCCTTGGGATAAGCCGTCACCCGCAGCCATTTCTTAATCTCTGCCGCAACCCGGTAACTGTCGTAGCCTGGCCTGACATTAACCAATATTGCGTTGACCCGGTGGTTGGAGAAAAAAGCTGTTTCGACATCATCTATCAGATCGGGGTTGGCAGCCGGATTGAGGCGCGGATTCTCCTGCAGGCGTTTGCGGTCCCTGTAGACGGCATCATTGTCTTTCAGAAACTGGATTTCCTGCGCATCCTTGAGGGGTAGAAACACCATGGGATCACCAGACGGTGAACGCATGCCTTCGGTTACTCCCACCACCTTGTAACGGTGACGATGTATCGGTATGACATCCCCCAAATGGAAACCACTACGCTTGTCTACCACCAGTTCATAATGAGGACGCGTCAAGGGCCTGCCTGCCACCAGCCTTGGTATAGGCGCTGAAGGATCAATACCCTGCAGCATCACCCGCACCTTGTTTTCTGCTGTGCCGATCTCCAGGGTCAAATAAGCGATGTTTCTTGCCTGATCCACGCCTTCTAGCGTCAGAAGGCCACGGTAAAAATCATCCGGCAGGGAGGACGGCTCTGCAAAAGGTCCCAGGGTATTTTGCTGTACTACCCAGATATCGGCATCAGCAGCAGTGAGCAGCGCTCTGCCGTCTTCCACCATGCCGCGAAACACACCTGCCATGGTGAGTGTTACACCAATGAGCAGCCCTATCCCCAGCCCTGTAAACAGATAACGTCCAAAGCTGTTGCCTATATCACGATAGGCCAGGCTAATCATCAGGCATCTCTGTGACGCGAACGCCTTCCTTCAACGGCTTTGCCGGATAGATCGCAATCCGATCCGTTGTTGCTATACCCCGGGTGATTTGCACCTTTCCATCCAGAGTCCGAACACCAATACTGACAGGAAGAAAATTCGTTTTGCCCTCACGAATCACCCAGACACCGGTGTTTCCCTGACGATATACAATAGCCGCACTGGGCAGCCAATCGACCTGATGGAGCGTGGCCATATGAATGGTCACATTGGCGAGCATACCGAGGGAAAGATCCTCGGGAATGCTGTCAAAACCCACATCAACCCAACGCTCCTCGGTCAGGCTGTCGGCGATCAGCTCAACACGTTTTACCCGGCCAGCCCGTTTCTCATCCGGATGGCTGCGCAGTTCTATCTCAGCGCTCTGCCCCACTTGTATCTGGCCGCTGTGAACCTGATCGATACGCGCATGAACCCAGAAAGAATCAGGATCAACAATGCGAAGCACCGGCGTACCCGCGACGATAACCGATCCGGGCTCGACTTCGCGTGCAGTCACCAGGCCATCCACCGGACTGATGAGTTTCAGGTCGGCAAACTGAGCCTCCAATGCCCGGTATTCCTCAGAGGCGCGCTCCAGATCATGCTTGACGCCCGCAAGATTGGCCTGCATTTCCCTGAGTTTGTCTTCCGCGGCCCGCGCCTCACTTTCCCGGCTTTCCGCCAGTTCCTGGCTGACCTGTTTTTTCTCCACCAGCTTTCGATAGCGAACCGCCTCCTTTCGCGCTTGATGGTATCGTTCACGCGCCTCATCAACAGCTGCTTCAGCTGCCTCAGCCGAATGTTCGATCTTGTCTGTATTCAGGGCGGCGGCTTTCAATCGATCCGGTAAATCCACCGGGTCCATCTCTCCCAGCAACTGCCCTTTCTTTACATGGTCACCGTGATCGACATGCAGATTCAACAATCGACCCGCCCTTGTGGGGCCAATACGATAGCTGCGCAGTGCATCTACCGTACCCACCCCAAAAACAGCAGGATGCAAATTACCCTTTTGCAGCTGAACGACTTCGACGGGCACTGGCGCCAGAGGGCCTTTAATCAGTATTAGGATCAGCACTCCAGCAACAAGCAGGACAAAAGTAACCGTGTACAGTAAATGTCGATTAATAAATTTCAAAGAAACCTCAATGGTTCAGGCAGGCAACCTCGCCAAAAAACGAATATACACCAGAGTTGGGCTGAATCCCAGCTATCGCCCCGCACGTACATCTCCTCTTGATTATATATGATTATCGTTATATTATGAACATCGCAATATAAAAAAGAATTCACTCAATGATTTGACCTTCCTCCTACTTGTAGAAACAACCGGGTGTTTCGTGTTGGTGTACAGCACCTAATCACCAAAGAACAATAAGGGAATAAAAGCATGAAGAAAGTACTTGTTCCTATTGACTTGTCTTCAGTATCAGAGGAAGCGCTTCAGTTTGCGGTAGACTGCGCCTGTTCAGATACCGGATACCTTGTTCTCCTGCATGTAGTGGACTATATGGACATCGCCAGTCTCGGTCTGGTCGGACTCGCCAACCGCGAGCAGGAACTGCGCAAAGAGATGATAAAGGAAGCGCAACAGCATCTCGATGAACTGGCAGAAAAATACGC
>CAYXOS010000232.1:0-3487 GCA_964467115.1 uncultured Sedimenticola sp. | reverse complement strand
ATAAATCCAGTGTTCATCTTGAAAAACTGTGCACTACCAAGCTTGGTTTCCAAATTGATGGTGGCTGTGTTGATGTCGCTTGGCCATGTCGCTATAGGGAAATCGACGGAAGGCTATACCGTTGAAGACACGCCAGGTTGGGTAGCGTCTGCGACATCTTCGGCTGAGGCATCTGTCAATCAACAACAATACAGAGATGGTGTTGTCTATTTGCTGGTAGATCGTCAATGGTATGTCACCGACAGCAACCAAAGCCAATACAGCCATTTTCAGGAAAAAGCCCTGAATCCTTCTGGCGTAACGGAAATATCCAGAGTCTCTATTGATTTTGACCCGAGTTATCAGAAGCTTGTATTGCACAAGTTGGTGTTGCATCGCGATGGCGAAGTGTTGGATAGACGGCAACGATCATTGATTAGCCTGATCCACCGAGAGCAGAATCTGGATGTGCAGATATATGATGGTTCCAAAACCCTCAACATCCTTATCGAAGATGTGCGGGTAGGTGATGTCCTGGAATACAGCTATTCCATAGAAGGGGCAAATCCTGTGCTCGATGGACATTTCTCAAAGCATCTGGGATTACGCTGGTCTGTACCGGTAAAAAATCTGCATTATCGAGTGTTATGGAATTCCCATCGTCCGTTGCGCGTATCCAATTACCAAACCGATTTACAGCCGAAGATAAATGCCCTTGCCTTGGGGAAAGAATATGTATGGCAGCGCCAGAATGTGACGGCACTGGTATTGGAGAAGGATACCCCAAGTTGGTATGACCCTTTTCCCGAGTTGCATTTGAGTGACTACCAAAACTGGAAAGAAGTCATTGACTGGGCGTTACCCTTGTATCAAGTCAGTACCAGCGCCAAACAGAATAAAATCCTGTCCGAGTTGAATATAGCTGACGAGGCCAACAAGGAAACGCAACTGCTGTCGGCACTCAAGTTTGTACAAGATGATGTGCGCTATCTGGGTATTGAAATGGGGGAGCGTTCACACAAGCCCAATGAGCCTGACAAGGTGTTGGAACAACGCTTTGGCGATTGTAAAGACAAAGCAAGATTGCTGGTCAGTTTACTCAGGGCAATGAATATTGATGCCAGTGTGGCTTTGGTAAATACCAACAGCGGACGTTTTGTTGAGCGTGGCTTGCCTAGCCCTACGGTATTTGACCATGCCATTGTCTTTGTTCAGCTACAAGGAAAAAATTATTGGCTGGATGCAACCCGTTCCTATCAACAAGGAACTTTGAGTAGCCTTTACATGCCGGATTATGAGGTGGCTCTGATTATCGCTCCTCAGCGAAGTGAATTGGCTGACATGTCGAAAGATGTGCGAGCAGTGCATAAGAAGGAAGTTGAAGAATATTTCAATGTCAGTGGCAATCCAGACAAGCCCTCTACTTATCTGAGCAAGACCCGCCACGAGCGCTATTATGCGGATGTTTTGCGATCCGACTTGGCAAAATCCAACCTCGCAGAAGTACAAAAAGGGTATCTCGACTACCTTGCCAATATCTATCCGAAAATTCGAGTAGATAAAAAACTTCGTATCGAAGAAGACGCGGTAAACAATGCAGTCACCGTTATCGAAAAATATCTGATTCCCGATATTTGGATTAGAAACGATGACAATGAAACAGCTCAAGCAGGGTTCGAACCGTTCTTGATACAAGATCATGTCAAACAAGTCAGCACCTTGCAGCGCACCATGCCGTATGCGGTCTTGCATCCTGTGGAATTCAATCAAACCACGCGTATTCTTGTTCCGGCAGCATCAAGCTTTGAAAACGAATTTGTCGAAGTCAGGGATTCTGCATTCCATTTCACCAAAACAGTAGATTTTTCCCGTCGGCAACTGGTGATTAGTTACCACTACAAATCGCTGCAAGATCACGTTGAGGCATCGGAGATTGCTGTTCATGCCCAACATGTGAAAGAAGTATTGGAGCAATCGGGATACTATATGGAACTGCAACTGGGGTTGTTGGATGTTTTGTTTGATCACGGCAAAGTAAACTGGGATGCAGTAACCAAAGGCATGAAAGCCATCGGGCTGGATCGCCTTCAGCCTCAACCCTGAGTGTTGGAAATAACTTCTTTGTATATGCCTCCAGGAATTCTCTAGTCAGCCTTATCTCTTCCCCTTGAATATCTTTGTGCCTGTCTCCATATAGCCGTTGTACTGGCTGCAATGCCATGAAAAAAATGTTTGGAGACATGACAAATGTTAGTAGTGAACGGAAAAACTGTGGAGACCGATGAAGAAGGGTATCTGCTAGATCATGATGCCTGGGACGAGTCTGTCGCAGAGGCTATTGCTGAAAAAGAAGGCTTGGTGCTGACAGATGCCCATTGGGGCATGATCTACTATTTTCGTGAGTTTTACGAAGATCACATGCGCCACCCCAGCTTACGAGAATTTCTGAAAACCCTGGGAAGGAGGCACGGGAAACGATACCGAGATACAGAAACTTACAAGAAATTCTTATTTGAGCTTTTTCCCAAGGGGCCGGTGCAAATGGTATGCAAGCTGGCTGGCTTGCCTAAACCTGTTCTTGATGTTGAAGCGTAGAGGAGAAAATTATGAAAAAGACCAAATGTTTGAACACCCTGTTTTTGAGTGGGTTACTATTGTTCAATGCCGGGCTAACCTGGGCGACAGCCATGCCCGAGTCGGCTCAAGAAAAATCAGCGACAAGCCAGTCTGTGCAAGCTCAGGTAGATAAAGCTTCTGCAAAAAAAGTAGCAACGCAGACCAGTAAAATCACCAAGGAAGCGGTGGCGGCAGTAGAAGAAACGATGAAGGCGCTGGAGGCCCTGGAAAAAGGAAAAACCGATGATGCATTGAAATCGTTGGAAACCGCTACCGGAAAGCTGGAATTGATCCTGACCCGTGATCCGGCGCTGGCCTTGATTCCAGTCAATGTTGATGTGGTTACCTACGATCTATATGCCGATGTTGATACCGTAAAAGCGGTGGTCAAAGAAGCACAGCAAGCCTTGGATGATGGCAAGGTGCAAACTGCAAGACATTTGATGGAAAGCTTGTCCAGCGAAGTGGTCATCAGCACTACCAATATTCCTCTTGGTACTTATCCTGAAGCAATAAAGGCGATTTCGCCGCTATTGGATAAAGGCAAAATCGAAGAAGCAAAGGTGGCATTGAAAACCGCTTTGAGTTCCCTGGTGGTATCGACAGAGGTCGTGCCTTTACCTTTGCTACGCAGCCAATACTTGCTGGACAAGGCAGAGTCTCTGGCTGAAAACAAGGAAAGAGATGAAAAACAGAATGCCTCCCTCGATGCTTTACTCAAGGGCGCTGAAGAAGAACTGCATCTGGCTGAAGTTCTCGGCTATGGCAATGGTCACGAATTCAAGCCACTGTATGAGCAGATAAAGGCAATCAAGAAAAAAGCAGCAGGAGGAAATGGTGGCAGCGGCTGGTTTGATGAGATGAAAAAACTGTTGTCAGAGCTGTTCTGAGT
>CAYXOS010000231.1:0-3507 GCA_964467115.1 uncultured Sedimenticola sp. | reverse complement strand
GAAAACCTCGGAGGCAGGGATGCCGACGCGGAGCCTACATGGATGTATTTACGGCATTTTTCCGATCAGACATCACCCCAGCCAGGATATAACCCGAAAATTTCATAAATTACACGCGCCCTCGCTTGTTTATTGTTTCCACAAGAGATCTTCTTCAGTTGCGCGTAATCGCGGATACGCGACGCCTTCAGAAAATCCCTTGTGAAAACAATCTCCTGCGCGATCATCACGTGAATTTATGAAATTTCCGGGATAGATGACGAGTTCCTGTCCTCCCAAGAATCGCACTCAATGCTGAATCAGCAAATCATCCACATTACTGACCTTTGCCAATGCCAGCAAACTTGGGGGTATCTGCTCGAAATGTAGCTCACATCCACTTTTCTGCGCTTCTTCCAGACCTTGTAACAGTAGTGCCAATGCTGCGCTACTGGTGCCCTGCACCCCGGACAAATTAACCGTCAGACGTGGGTTGGCATGGATTCGCCGCTGCAACTCCAGCCACAATTCAGGCACCGTCGACAGATCCAGCACAGATGTCAGTTGCCAGTTCGCCATGGAATCAGCCACCGCGCAACTTGCGGTTATGCTTTCTCAAGGTGTTGATCAAACCATCGATGCCGCCTTTTTTGACTTCTGTAGCAAAGCTGCTGCGATAGTTCGAAACCAGGCTTACCCCGTCAACCACCACATCATAAATTTTCCAGGAACCGTCGCTTTGGCGATACAAACGATAATTGATCGGCACAGGAGGGCCGCCACTATGAACCCGGGTCGCCACAGTCACGCGCTGATCTTCAGGCTGGGCACGATAAGGAAGGTATTCAATAGTCTGACCTGAATAATTCAACAGCGTTGTGGCATAGGTACGAACCAGCAACTCCTGGAATTCATGCGCCAGATCTGTTTTCTGCTTTTCCGATGCCCGACGCCAGTATTTTCCCAGCGCCCCCCGACTCATCAAGCGAAAATCAAAATAGGGAAGCACCTTTTCCTGCACCAGGGCATAAATGCCGCTACTGTCTTTTTCCAACTCCGCCTTGCGGGACCGCACCTGTTCAAGAACATAGTCGGCGGTAGAGCGAATCATCTCCACAGGTGGGGCATCTGCTGCCACCGAAATATTTTCAAGCAGCAACAAACTGACTATCAACAATCCCTTGATGACCATCGTCTTAAACATTATTTGTCTCCTTCCTGAGCTTTACTGAATATAAACTGCCCGATCACCTCTTCCAACACCAAAGCTGACTGGGTAATCTCGATCTCGCCCCCATTTTTCAATACCACGTCACTACCCCCTGGGTCCAAACCGATATACTGCTCGCCCAGTAACCCTGCGGTGAGAATTTTTGCATAGGTATCTTCAGGAATCTGGTCATATTCGGCGTATATATCCATATCCACCACCGCCTGGAAACGCTCTTTATCAAATCCGATATGGGCAACCCTGCCAACTTCCACCCCGGCCATAGTGACCGGCGCCTTGGTCTTGAGACTGCCAATATTGTCAAAGCGTGCCAACACCTTGTAGCTGTCGCCCGTATTCAAGCTACCCAGATTGCTAACTTTCATCGCCAGAAAAAACAGCGCCAGTAACCCGATCGCCATGAAGACGCCTACCAGTATTTCTGTTTGTTTCACCGCTTTCATAACCAATCCTTAATCAAACATGAGCGCCGTCAGCGCAAAATCCAATGCCAGCACCGCCAAAGATGAATGCACCACGGTACGGGTGGTCGCACCACTTACGCCAGCCGAGGTAGGCACACAATTGTAACCTTGAAAAATGGCTATCCAAACACAGACAAAGCCGAACACCAAGCTCTTTATCACACCATTCAGTAAATCCTGATTCCAATCAATTCGCGCCTGCATCTGCCCCCACCAGGCACCATCGTCCACCCCCAGCAAACCCACCCCCACAAACCATCCGCCAATGATACCCAAAGCACTGAACAAGGCTGCCAGTAAAGGCATGGAAATAAAACCCGCAATAAATCGTGGTGTCAACACCCGACGCACAGGATTGACTGCCATCATTTCAAGACCGGATAACTGCTCAGTTGCTTTCATCAGACCAATTTCAGCCGTCAGAGCAGATCCCGCCCGCCCGGCAAATAATAATGCAGTAACCACCGGCCCCAACTCCCTGACCAGGGAAGCCGCCACCATCACGCCCAGGGTGGCCTCTGCAGCAAATTGAGACAGGATATAGTACCCCTGAAGTGCCAGCACCATGCCGACAAACAAACCCGAGACAGCAATAATCAGAACGGTTAGTACACCTACAGAAAACAACTGTTCCAGCAGCAGACGGGGACGCCGTAATATTTCTCCTGTACTCGCAAGTATGCGCAACAACAACAAACTGGCACGACCGAGATGGCGAGTAAAACGGATGCCAAAACGCCCCAAATTTCCAATGGAATCAATCACGATTGTTCTCCAAACAAATCTGCCTTCAAGGCGGGGGCTGGGAAGTGGAAGGGTACCGGACCATCAGGCAAACCATGCATGAACTGTTTTGTCCATTCACTGCCCGAATTGCGCAAAGCCTGGGGTTGTCCTGATTCCACTACCCGACCATCCGAAATCACATACAGCAAATCCGCAATGGCGCTGGTTTCCTCGACATCATGGGACACCACCACACTGGTCAACCCTGCCGCATCGTTGAGCTGGCGAATCAGTTTGACCAACACCCCCATGGAAATCGGATCCTGACCTGTAAAAGGTTCGTCATACATGACCATCATGGGGTCGAGAGCGATTGCTCTTGCCAATGCCACCCGCCTTGCCATACCCCCGGACAATTCTGACGGCATCAAATCCCGGGCACCCCGCAAGCCAACGGCTTCCAGCTTGAGTAAAACCAACTTGCGCAACAAGGCGTTGTTCAACCGACTATGTTCACGTAAAGGAAAAGCGACATTCTCGAATACATTCAAATCCGTAAGCAGCGCACCGCTTTGAAACAACATACCCATGCGCATACGCAATCGATACAAATCAGCTGTATTCAGTTTGTGGACATTCACTCCATCCACTTCAACGCTTCCCTGATCTGGCTGCAACTGCCCACCAATCAGCTTGAGAAGCGTGGTTTTGCCCGTGCCGGAAGGCCCCATAATGGCTGTTATCTTGCCGCGAGGGATTTCAATATTCAGCCCGGAAAATATTTTTCGCTCTCCACGACTGAAATGCAGGTCGCGGATGCTGACCAGCATATCGGAGGTTACGGGCACCGTAGACCTGGCTAAGTTGGCAGAGATTTTCCGTACAGCTTTGCCGCGAGCCTTCTTTCTGGTTCTGTTTTTTCTGCGAGACATTGCCTGGGGAGAAAAAGGACAAAGAGGCTCATTGTCCGACCCCAAATGTACGGGGTCAAGAACTTGAGTACATAAATACGCCGCAACCAGCATTTCCGACGCCATTCAGTGGCAAAAAACACCTAGACATGATGTTTGACCTGTCCCTCTCAACAAACGTGGGTTATGTTGGGAG
>CAYXOS010000230.1:0-3530 GCA_964467115.1 uncultured Sedimenticola sp. | reverse complement strand
TCTTGTTTGCATCTTTAAACATCTTGTCTTTCTCCTGATATGTAGACATTTATTTCTTTCGGGGCTCAACTGCCCACCCTCAACAACCCTTCATTCTTCCCCTTATGCAGCATAAGGAAACACTCATTACTTAAACTATTCTTCGTCAAGTATAGCGGAGACAGTACGAATTGTACAAATCCAACAGTGTGAATATTTCCAATATTGCTCAATCGTTGTTGAAATTATTCGGTATGGCACTAAAAAATACAGTTTCCAACCTTGTTTTTGCGCTTTGTACCACAAAATACTGCCAAAAAAGTGAATCATCATGACCCTGAAAATTTTCCAGGCAATTTCAACTGTTGCCCTACGATACCAGCTGTTATACATTCAAACCCAACTTGGGGAACTGGCGGCTGTTCTAGCACTCTAAATTTTCTAAACAGGGTAAAACGAGGCTCGTGAAACAACCAATCTCATTTTTTCAAACGGAGATTGAAACGACTATTCATAACCCGACGCGTTTTGAAACACAGAACTGAATATTTTTTATAAGGAAAAAACGACCATGAATTCATATGAACAAAGCATTGAACGATCGACACAACAAACCTTTGCCACCAACAAGGTGATCAAGAACACCTACATGCTCCTGTCTGCTACCTTGGTATTCAGCGGCTTGATGGCATTGCTCTCCATCTATCTGGCCGTTCCCATGTGGGTTTACACGGTCTCTGTCCTGGTCGCCATGGTCATGGGCATGTTTGTATTGCCAAGAACTGCGGACAGCGCCGCCGGATTGGGAGTCATCTTTGCCATCACCGGATTGATGGGCTTTGGCCTGGGCGCTGTTATCAGCATTTATTTGCAAATGCCCAATGGCCCACAAACCGTAGGTCTGGCTTTGGGCGGAACCGGCGTGATCTTCCTCGGGTTGTCGGGCTACGCGCTGAGCAGTCGCCGTGACTTCAGTTTTATGGGCGGATTCATATTCGCTGGGATGATGGTCATGTTGGTTGCTGTTCTGGCAAATATCTTCTTGCAAATTCCTGCACTGCAACTGGCTATCGCCTCAGGCTTCATGTTGATAATGAGCGGTTTCATTCTGTTTCAAACCAGCCAGATGGTACATGGTGGCGAAACCAACTACATCCATGCAACTTATGGTTTGTATATAGCTATTTTCAATATCTTTATCAGCCTGTTGCAGATTCTTGGCATATTTGGCGACGACTGATCAACAAGCCATCAACAAAAACCCCGGCGCAATGTCGGGGTTTTTTATGAGGAAGGAAGTATGAATATCTGGTTACAAATTGCCAGCGCAGTTGTGGTGGTAATGATGCTGTTCTATATGTATCCTGCCGCCAAACATTGGTTGCAAAACGGGCCAAAAGCCAAAAAAGGGGACTGGCTATCTGCAGCTATCCCCTTGCTACTGGTCGTTGGCTTTGTATTACTACTGATTGCCATGGTCAAATAGCCTCGATCAATTCTTCTCCACCCATGTAGGTCTGCAATACATGGGGAATACGAATGCTACCGTCAGCCTGCTGGTAGTTTTCCAGCACAGCAACCAGGGTACGTCCTACTGCCAGACCAGAACCATTGACCGTATGCAGCAACTCCGGCTTGCCTGTTTCCGGGTTACGCCAACGTGCCTGCATACGTCGCGCCTGGAAATCCAGGAAGCAGGAACAAGATGATATTTCCCGGTACTTGCCCTGCCCTGGCAACCACACTTCCAGGTCATAGGTCTTGGTCGCGCTGAATCCCAAATCCCCAGTACATAATGTAACCAGTCTATATGCCAACCCGAGTTTCTGAAGAATGGTTTCGGCGTGGCCAGTCAATTCTTCCAATGCCTGAAATGCATCTTCAGCACGCACTGCCTGCACCAGTTCTACTTTGTCAAACTGATGCTGACGAATCATGCCACGGGTATCTTTTCCATAAGCACCTGCTTCAGAACGAAAGCAGGGGGTATGAGCAACAACTTTGAACGGCAAGGCATCCGCATCGAGAATTTCATCCCGCAACAAATTAGTCAAGGGTACTTCTGCGGTGGGAATCAGGTAATAATTCTGCTCACCTTCCAGTTTGAAGGCATCTTCGGCGAACTTGGGTAATTGCCCGGTGCCTGTCATGCTATCGGCATTGACCATGTACGGAACATAGGTCTCCCGGTAGCCATGTTCGCCTGTGTGTTGATCCAGCATGAACTGGGTCAAGGCACGGTGCAAACGTGCTATTTTACCGTGCATAACAGTGAAACGCGAGCCAGTAATCTTGGCAGCGGCGGTGAAATCCAATCCACCCAGGGCTTCCCCCAGATCCACGTGATCTTTGGGTTCGAAGTCGAAGTCAGGAATCTCTCCCCAGCTTCTTTCTTCACGATTATCTTCTTCATCCTTACCATCGGGCACGGATTCATCTGGCAGATTCGGCAAACCCAGCAAAATATCCCGCAGCTTTTCCTGAATCTGTTTTAGTTCATTCTCGGCATCCTTGAGAGCATTCCCCAGATCCGCCACTTCATCAAGCAAGGGTTGAATGTCTTCACCTGCCGCTTTCGCCTTGCCAATGGATTTGGAGCGTTGATTGCGCTGGTTTTGCAATTCCTGGGTTGTAACTTGCAAGGCTTTACGCTGGCTCTCCAGTTGCTCGATGGCGGCGGTATCCAGTTCCAGCCCACGGCGTTTTAGAATGGTGGCCACCTGTTGCAGATTGTTGCGTAAAAGTTTTGGATCCAGCATGGTTCAGTCGCTCAAATTGGTGCGGGCCTGCCAATAGACGAGATGCCCAGGTTCTAGTTTAGGTTTCAGATGTTCGATGACGGATTCCATTTTCTGCGGACGGTCAAAAAACTCGATGACCACCGGCATGTCCAAAGACAGATCCAGCAAGGAAGCGGTGTGCATCTTACCGGAACGCCCAAAGCCTGCAACCCCACGAAAGGCGGTAACCCCGGCAACTTGTTCTTCATTGTGCAGATAATCCAATATCTGCTTGAGTTTGTGTTCACCTTCGGTGCAATAGATTCGCACCACAGTAACTTCATCGGTCATATCTGCCTCCCCAACACTACACCCAGCCATGTGGCAGCAATACATATCACAACACTACCCGCAGCATTCAGCAGTGCCTTGCCAACTTCGGCATTCTCAAGCAAGTTCAGCGTTTCAATAGAAAAAGTGGAAAAAGTGGTAAATGCGCCCAGAAAACCAATCAGCAGGAATGCCCTGACTTCCGGCCCACCAGACAGTCGCTCCAACAATAGAATATATAACACGCCCATGGTGAAAGAACCCAGCAGGTTGACGCTCAGGGTTCCCCAGGGGAATCCCCGCCCCAGCCAGGCATACATGGCTGTAGATACCCAATAGCGCAACAATGCACCAAGGGCACCTCCAGCAGCGATTGCGAGTGCTTGCATTACTTTTCCCGGTTAATTCAGTTGTATCTACTCAGCATCTTGATCCGAGGATATGGCAAGTCATTGAATATCCAGGACGCTGTGAATACATCCATGTACGCTCTGCGGCAGC
>CAYXOS010000229.1:0-3548 GCA_964467115.1 uncultured Sedimenticola sp. | reverse complement strand
CCAAAACCGCAGGTTGGGGGTTCAAGTCCCTCCTGGCCTGCCATTTTACAGGGCTTTCGTTCTGATGCTGATGCAAGTATCGGGGCGAAAGGGCTGAAGTAGGCAGGATGAACGCAAAAACTGAAACACAAGGTTCCGCCATGGATACAGTGAAGCTGCTGATATCCGTTGGTATATTGGTAGCGGGTATTGTCGGCTTTTATTTATTTGAAGCGCAGCCTTTATGGATGCGCTTGCTTGGATTGCTGGCAGTTATCGTTGTAGGTGTGGTTGTTGCACTTTGGACGGAGCCGGGCAGGCGCTTGAAAGGCTTTTTCTCTGCGACCCAGACAGAAGTCCGCAAAGTGGTGTGGCCTTCTCGTCAGGAAACACTGCAAACGACCCTGGTCATATTCGTGGCTGTGTTATTGACATCCCTGTTTTTGTGGGCAGTGGATTCGATTTTGTTTGTATTGGTTCGCTGGTTCACAGGCTAAGGAGGCTGAAACGTGGCTCATCGCTGGTATGTAGTGCATGCGTTTTCTGGTTATGAAGCTAAAGTAAAGGCTTCTTTGGAAGAGCGTATTGAGCGTTTAGGCATGCAGGAATATTTTGGAGATATTCTGGTGCCAACCGAGGAGGTCGTGGAAATGCGTGGCGGCCAACAGCGTCGTAGCGAGCGAAAGTTCTTCCCCGGTTATGTGCTGGTGAACATGGAATTGACCGACGAAACCTGGCATTTGGTTAAGGATACGCCCCAGGTGCTTGGCTTTATTGGTGGTACTGAAGATAAGCCGGCGCCCATTACGCAAAAAGAAGCCGATGCTATTTTGCAGCGTGTTCAGGAAGGTGCTGAAAAACCACGTCCCAAGGTGTTGTTCGAGCCTGGCGAAGTTGTTCGTGTTATCGATGGGCCGTTTAATGATTTTAATGGTGTCGTCGAAGAAGTGGATTATGACAAGAGCCGTCTTAAAGTGTCGGTTTCTATTTTTGGTCGTTCTACCCCGGTTGAACTGGAATTTGGTCAGGTAGAAAAGGGCTGACAAGTATTTGGTGGTTGGCGTTTGCTAGCCCTGAGCGTGCTCTTATGGCGCGTTTTTTTGGCTCCGCACACGAAGTGCGGCGCGAAGCGAAAGTGGAGTGGAGGCGTAGCAAAACAGCGCTTTCCTGCATCTAAATTAAAGGGGAGCCCGGGTGAGAGTCCCGGGCGTTTGCACCCAAATAGCGAGGTTATCTCATGGCGAAGAAGATCGAAGCCTATATCAAGCTTCAGGTTCCTGCACAGGAAGCGAATCCCAGTCCCCCCGTTGGTCCAGCATTGGGTCAGCATGGTGTAAATATCATGGAGTTCTGTAAAGCATTCAATGCGCAGACTCAGAATCAGGAAAAAGGCATGCCTGTTCCTGTGGTGATCACCGTGTATTCTGACCGCTCCTTCACCTTTGTGATGAAGACCCCACCTGCTTCCATCTTGTTGAAGAAAGCAGCGGGTATCAAATCCGGTAGCGGTCGTCCCAATACCGAAAAAGTGGGCAAAGTGACACGCGCCCAACTGGAAGATATTGCCAAGGCAAAAGAGCCTGATCTGACTGCTGCTGATATGGATGCGGCGGTACGTACTATTGCGGGCACTGCTCGTAGTATGGGTCTTGAAACGGAGGGCGTGTAAATGGCCAAGCTAAGTAAACGTCTGAAGGCGATTGCCGAAAAAGTTGATACCACCAAGCAATATGATGCGGAGCAGGCATTTGCGTTGCTCAAGGAAGTTTCCAGTGTGAAATTTTCCGAGGCCATCGATGTGGCAGTCAATCTGGGTGTCGATCCTCGTAAATCCGATCAAGTGGTTCGTGGTGCGACTGTTTTGCCTAATGGAACCGGTAAAACCATTCGCGTTGCTGTTTTCACTCAGGGTCCTAACGCCGAAGCTGCGAAAGAAGCGGGTGCGGATGTTGTTGGCATGGATGATCTGGCAGAGCAGGTAAAAGCAGGCAATATGGATTTTGACGTGGTTATCGCCAGTCCTGATGCCATGCGCGTAGTTGGTCAGCTGGGGCAGATTCTTGGTCCTCGCGGTTTGATGCCTAACCCCAAGGTAGGTACCGTTACCCCGGATGTGGCCCAGGCAGTGAAGAATGCCAAGGGTGGTCAGGTTCGTTACCGTACCGACAAGAATGGCATTATCCATGCCTCTGTTGGTAAGGTTGATTTTGAACCCGTAGCGCTGAAAGAAAATCTGGAAGCGTTACTTGCGGATCTGAAAAAAGGTAAGCCCAGTGCAGCAAAAGGCGTATATCTGAAGAAGATTACCGTGTCCTCAACCATGGGGCCGGGGATTGTACTGGATCAGGGGTCACTTAGCCTCTGATCAATAAAGAATGTTGTGATGCTCAGATTGGAGTATCACGCAAAAGGCTTTGGGGCAGCGATCATCAGATCGTCTGCTGTCAAAGACCGCAGGCGCTGAATTCAGCTTAATTTACCTGCGCAGATGGCGCTCCGAAATCAGGGCTTTTCCTGATGACGGGCACCGGAAAAAGGTGGAATGAATGTATTTCATTCCTGGTGTAACCGAGAACGGGAAACCGTTCCTCATCGTTGTCGGGAGGTGACGACTTTGGCACTTAATCTTGAACAAAAGAAAGCCATCGTCGCCGAAGTTGCTGACGTAGCGAGTAGTGCATATTCTGCTATCGCCGCTGAGTATCGTGGTCTGACCGTGGAAGATTTGACCGAATTACGCAAAGAAGCGCGTGGTTCAGGTGTTTATCTTCGTGTAGTCAAGAACACGCTTGCCAAGCGAGCTGTGGAAGATACGGATTTTGCCTGTATGCAGGAAGGCTTTGTAGGCCCTCTGTTGCTGGCATTCTCGCAAGAGGATCCGGGTGCTGCAGCACGTGTGATTAACGACTTCGCCAAAGATCACGATCAGTTGGTGGTAAAGATGGTTTCCATTAATGGGAAACTGCTTGAGCCATCCGAGATCAGTGTTCTGGCGAAGATGCCTACTTACGACCAGGCAATCAGTATGTTGATGGGTACCATGTTGGCACCTGTACAGAAACTGGTTACCACGCTCAATGAAGTACCGAGCAAGCTGGTTCGTACCGTAGCAGCAATTCGCGACGCTAAAGAGGCAGGCTGAACCCTGTTTCTAATCCCACTTTTAACTTGAAGATATGTAGGAGCCCTGAAAATGGCAGTTTCTAAAGACGATATCCTCGAAGCAATCGCCAATATGTCCGTAATGGACGTTGTCGAGCTGATCGAGGCAATGGAAGAAAAATTTGGTGTAACCGCAGCTGCAGCCGTTGCTGCTGCTCCCGCTGCTGGTGGTGATGCTGGTGGCGATGCTGCTGCAGAGCAAACCGAATTTGACGTAGTACTTACCGGTTTCGGTGAGAAGAAGGTAGGCGTAATCAAGGCTGTTCGCGGCTTGACTGGTCTTGGCCTGAAAGAAGCCAAAGACGCGGTAGAAGCGACTCCTTCTGTACTGAAGGAAGGCGTAAGCAAGGACGAAGCTGAAGAAGCGAAGAAAACGCTGGAAGAAGCTGGCGCATCCGTCGAGATCA
>CAYXOS010000228.1:0-3560 GCA_964467115.1 uncultured Sedimenticola sp. | reverse complement strand
TCTCGGGCGGGCCATATAAAAGAACCCGCAGCAAGCGGGTTTTTTTATATGGCTGGGTCGGGGGCAGATTTGAAGCGCTTCAGGTTCGAACAAAAGGGCAGGACAGCCCTTTTGACGCCGACGCTAGTCGGCGCCCCGCAGGGGTGAGCGCCAGGGAAGGCGCGAATCCATCCTCTAGTACGGGTTATTTCGTCTTGTAAATCAAGCGGTTATTATATCCCTCCATTTCTATTGGTGGCTATCAACTTAGGATAACCACCAATACATCGAGGTGAAATCGAGATTGTTTTCGTTACGCGAATCTTCCTTGGATTATTCTATTTGCTGCGATCTTCGCCTTGTTCTCAGTACGAATTTGCTCAAACAGAATCAATAGAGGTGCACTATACTTTTGACAGTAGGTCAGATTATTCCCTCGTTTCTTGGTGGTTTTCCTGACCAAGCCGACAAATTTATTGGCTTTGCCGGAGATTATTTGATGATGTATGGATGTACTTTGTATCACCCACCTGATGATGAGCCATGTCCAAAAATATCCGCAGTTTGAGTCATAGCGCGGGAATAGAGAGCAACCTCTTTTCTGCCATTGCCAAAGCCGCGCAGACTGCTCCGGCATCTCGTGCGTTGATGTTGGAACAATTGGCGGACACATCCAAATTGTCGCTGTCGATTCTTCATGGCACGGCAAGTTTTTATGATTTTCTTCGGCCAGATGAAAATGATCTGCCCACGCGAGTTTGTCACGGTACTGCTTGCATGGTCAGTGGTTCGACTGCAGATGTTGTGCGTAAATATCCTGATGCTGGCAAGGTCATGTGCTGTGGATACTGTTATCAGGGTGCGGGAATATTACAGCGTGATGCTGATGGAAAACTGCATAGTTGCCATGCTGATACATCAGCTACCAGTCAACCTCCCATGCCTGTCTATGATTTGTCTTCTTCCGGGATTCTTACGTGTTCCACGTTATCTGTAGAGCAGTTGTATGAGGTTGGCTTGAAAGCGCCAAAAAAAATTCTGATGGAATTGCAGGCATCGGGGCTTCGCGGTCGAGGTGGGGCGGGTTTTTCTTTTGCATTCAAATGCCAAGCGGTAGCAGAGGAGACGGGCGATGAAAAATACATTGTCTGCAATGCTGATGAAGGTGATCCCGGTGCTTTTTCCGATCGTTATCTACTGGAGCAGCACCCCCACAAAATACTGGCGGGTATGTTTGCGGCGGGAATGGCTACTGGGGCGAGCACAGGAGTTTTATATATCCGCTATGAATATCCTGAAGCGGTTCGCAGTGTACAGCAAGCCATTGACGAGTATGCAGAAACTGTAGCGGGAAATACCAGTTGCTTCAGCTTCCATGTAATTGTGGGCGCAGGTTCCTGTGTTTGTGGTGAAGAAACAGCTTTACTCAATTCCATCGAAGGGCAACGACCGGAAGTGCGGGTGCGACCGCCGTATCCCGCGTCTCAGGGGTTATGGGGAATGCCCACCTTGGTATCCAATGTGGAAACCTTTGCCAATGTTCCATGGATACTCGAGCATGGTGGTGAATCCTATGCTCGCATTGGGAGCCGCGATAGCAAGGGCAGCAAGTTGCTTTCCTTGGATAGCCAATTTGTTCGCCCGGGGTTGTATGAAGTGGATTTTGGCTGCTCCTTTAGTGAGCTGATTTTTGAGCAGGCAGGAGGGTTCAATACGGAGACCAAGGCGTTGCAGGTCGGGGGTCCCCTTGGCTCCATTCTTCCCGTCAGCACTATCCATGATTTAGAAGTTGATTTTGAGAGTTTTCAGCAGGCAGGTTTTGCGTTGGGGCATGCGGGGATTGTTGCTATTCCCCAGACCTTTTCCATGCTGGATTTCATGGTGCATATTTTTTCCTACATGGCAGAAGAGTCATGCGGGAAATGTACACCCTGCCGACTTGGAACGGCAAAGGGTCGCTTGTTGTTGGAACAGGCAAAGGAAGGAATTCCGTTGGATAAAAGGCTGTTCAATGATCTGTTGGAGTTGCTGGAAGTGGGTTCATTGTGTGCCTTGGGTGGTGGATTGCCCCTGCCGATACGAAATATGCTCACACACTTCGAACAGGAATTGCGACCGTTCTTCACCTCAGCGTGTTTGTCATGACCAGGATATTCATCAATGGTAATGCATATTCCTTTGTTGATGGCGAAACATTATATGAATGTGTAAGCCGTCATTTGGGAAAAGGGGAAATTCCTTTACTCTGCCATGACCCTGTTCTTGAACCCTTTGGCGCCTGCCGTATTTGTCTGGTTGAAGTGGCGCAAAAGGAAAATGGTGATCGTCGTCTGCTGGCTTCATGCCATACACCAGTGGCGGATGGGTTACACCTCTTTACCCATAGCCAGCGATTGTTTCGAGTGCGCAAGGGTATTCTGGAATTATTATTGAGCAACTATCCCACAGATAAGTTGCTTCCTATTCCTGGAGAAGTGCCCACGCCATTTCAAACGCTGCTGCGTGATTACGGTGTTGAGCACAGTCCCTATCCCCGGGAAGAAGAGCCTGGCATGGTGGCTAAACCACATCCCTATCTGCGTTTTGATCCTGCGGAGTGCATCCATTGTTATCGGTGTGTTCGAGCCTGTGATGAAGTACAGGGGCAGTTTGTGTTGACTATGGCAAGCCGTGGGAGCCACAGCCATATTATCCAGGGAATGTATAGTGATTTTGCCAAGGCGGGATGTGTGTCTTGCGGACGTTGTGTGCAAACCTGCCCTACAGATGCCCTCAGTGATCGCTATCGCGCCAAGACATTGCTGGCAGACAGCAGCGTGAACACAGTTTGTACTTACTGTGGTGTGGGCTGTAATCTGCAAGTGAAGGTGAAGCAAGGTAAGGTTGCTGCGATCAATGGGGTGGAAACGGCGACTGTTAACCAGGGGCATAGTTGCCTCAAGGGGCGCTATGCTTTTGAATATGTCCATCACCCTGATCGTCTTCGTAGCCCCATGATTCGCAGAAACGGTGTGTTGGAAGCCGTTAGTTGGGATGAAGCACTGGATTATATTGCGCAAAGGCTGACTGAGATCAAGCACCAACATGGCTCGGATGCCATTGCTGCTATTTCTTCAGCGCGATGTACCAATGAAGAAAATTACTTGATGCAAAAATTCATGCGTACGGTTATTGGCAGCAACAATATCGATGGTTGTGCCCGGGTCTGTCATGCGCCTACTGCGTACGGGATGCTGCAAGTTTATGGCACGGGGGCGGCGACCAATTCCATCGATGAAATTGCAGAGGCGGACTGTTTGTTGGTGTTTGGTGCCAATCCTACCGAAGCTCACCCGGTTACTGGAGCACGCCTGAAACAGGTCGCAATTCAAGGTGTGGATTTAATTGTGGTTGATCCGCGTCGTTCGGAGCTGACAAAATATGCCGCCTGCCATTTGCAACCTCGTCCAGGCACAAATGTGGCTTTGCTGGGTATGCTGTGTCGGTATTTGGTCGAGTTGGAGTATGCATACAATAACTTCATCGATAGCCGCACAGAGGGGTTTTCAGCATTTAAGAAGCAGGTGTTGGCACTGGATCTG
>CAYXOS010000227.1:0-3597 GCA_964467115.1 uncultured Sedimenticola sp. | reverse complement strand
AAGCTGTTGATACAAACAGTTACAAAACGTTAACACAACTGCAATACCAAGACTGAGCAAAATCTCCTCTAATGTAATCTCCCAATACATGAGGAAATACTCCATGAGTTTTAGAAACACTGTCTTAGCAACCAGCCTGATTATTGGGACGTCGTCTGCATTGGCAACGTCCACAATCGACAACAAAATGAAAATGCGAGTTCATTCTGCTGAACGGATTGTGGGCGGTGTCAATGTGCCAAATGAAGAACGCCCCTGGATGACAAGTATCCAGTACGACCACGATCACTTCTGTGGCGGCTCACTCATTGCCAATCGTTGGGTATTGACTGCAGCTCATTGTGTCGAAGATATTTCCGGCACCAACATCAACCAACTCTCTGTACGCGCCGCCTTTACAGATCTGTCAAAAAATACGGGTAAGAGTGCCAAAATAAAATCCGTACATATTCATAAGAATTATACCCAATCAAATGGCAATGCCGCTGATCTGGCACTGCTGGAATTGTCATCTGGTATCAATGGCATCCAATATTTAAAACTTGCCTCACAACAAATCATGAGTAATGCAGGGCAACCTGGTGATATGGCATCTGTATCTGGTTGGGGAACCCTGACGGATGGAGGGAATTCTCCCAACAAACTGCAAAAAGTTAATGTTCCCATTGTTTCCAACCAGGTTTGCAATGAACCCAATGCCTATAATGGACAAATTACCCCTACCGAGCTATGTGCAGGCTACGCCCAAGGCAAGAAAGACTCCTGTCAGGGAGATAGTGGCGGCCCTTTGGTTGTAAAGGACAATGGGGACTACTATCAAGCTGGAATTGTCTCTTGGGGCGACGGATGCGCACAGCCCAACAAATATGGGGTGTACACCAGAGTCAGTGCCTTCAACGAATGGATACAGAATACCATGGACGGTCAACCAACTGATGGTACAACTGGCGGCAAACCGCCTACAGAAGAAGGTTTCCTGACCAGTGGCAAACTGGTTTCAAACCTTTCCGCGGACAAAGATGGTGAGATAGACTACAAGATCAGAGTCAGTAAAGATGCGAAAATCCTTTGGCTGGATATTCGTGGTGGTAGCGGTGATGCTGACCTGATGGCAAGCTACGATCAGGAACCTGGCGTCAATGGCAACACCTTTGCACCCTACCTGACTGGTAACGATGAAAACCTTTTGATTCGAGACCCCCAGCCAGGTGTATGGCATATTAAAATCATTGGCTACGAAGCTTTTGAAGGCGTAGAATTGATGGGGTTCTCACACTGAAACCCGTTTAATATTAACTTGGCGCCAATATAGATGACGCTCAGCCGTGACGCACTGTTTGCCAGCTAGCGCTTATTACGCAGTCTGACTGTCAACAAGTTGGGACTTCAATCCCTGAACATCACCTGTGTTGATGTCGGGTTAATATCGAATAGCAATAATAAAGCCGGGCATCCTCAGTGTTGCCCGGCTTTTTTACTGCAGGGCATCCCTATTAATTCTGTTTGAGCAGATTCGTGCATGAGGGCAGTGAGAACAAGGCGAAGATCGCAGCAAATAGCAGGCTATTTTTAAGATTTTAACGCTGTTATCCCTGCCCTCATGTGCGTAGATGCCAATCATGAATTCATAGAGATGCCCGACAATCAAATCATATACATTAGATGAATAACGATAAAATTCTGATTATCGATGACGACCAGGAACTGACTTCTCTGATCAGTCGTTTTCTCAGTAAAAATGGGTATCGGGTTGAAGTGGAAAACACCGGTGAAAACACAGTTGAGCGTATCAAACGCTTCCAGCCCGATCTTATCGTGCTGGATTTGATGTTGCCGGGTAATGATGGCCTGAGTATTTGTCGCAATATACGCCCCGATTTCCATAACCCCATTATTATGTTGACCGCACTCGATGATGAAATCGATGAAGTCACGGGACTGGAGGTCGGTGCTGATGACTATTTGCGAAAGCCCATCAGCCCGAGAGTGCTGCTGGCGCATATCCGTGCCCAGCTGAGGAAACGCGGTGGCCTTGAAGCATCAGCCAGTAGCGCTGTTTTGAAGGCAAATAATGGCAGTCTCAGCATTGATACCACATCGCGGGAAGTTACCCAAAACGAGAAAAAAATTGCTTTGAGTACCGCTGAATTCGATCTGCTTTATACCTTGGCAAAAAAGGCCGGGCAGGTAATCACCCGGGATCAACTGCATCAGGAAATATTTCGTATCGAATATGATGGTGTTGATCGTTCTATCGACATCCGCATTTCAAGATTAAGAAAAAAACTGGGGGATGATTCCAAAGAACCAACATTGATCAAAACCATTCGTGGACGAGGTTATCTGCTTGCGCTCTGAGCTGCTAAGACCTTTATGGCTGGCAATGGGGTTAGCCCTCGCCAATCTCGTCTTGTATCTGTTGCTAACCACCAGTATTCAACCCTGGCTCGATGATTTTATTGCCCATCGTTATGAACAAGTGTTGCAAGATGCCCAAACCAGCATGGGAACTTACTTTTCTTCCAGTACGGAAGAGAACTGGGAAAACACTGCAATCGCCTTGGGTGAAAAGTTCAATACCCGTTGCAATATTGTTCCCAGAAACAAGCATAATTTTCCTGCAAGTATCTTGAAGCGTTTGCAGCAGGCAAGTTCTGCCACGGGGATGATTGACCCACTGCAACATTTTATCTACTTTCCTCTGGATCAGAACTTTGTCGCAGTTCTTGATCCTCCGCCCTACCCTAAATGGCTGATGGTTCTTGGAAAAGACCTGCATTGGCTGGTAGCAATAGTTTTCAATATTCTGTTGGTGTATTTCTATCTGCGCCACCGGGAAAAACAATGGTCTGTACTGGAGCAGGAACTGCTCAAGCTTCCTGGTATGGAATCTGTGAATCAGCATTCACCTGATGTCATAGACAAAATCAGGGAGCTGCAAGCTGTACTGGCTGATAATCAAAAAGAACATCGCAGTCTGTTGTTGTTACAACGGGATCTATTACACGGGGTTGCCCACGAGTTTCGCAGTCCCATGGCACGCATTCAGTTCGCCCTGGAAATGATTGAAGATGCGGATGAAGAGGAACAGGCTGAATTGCGTAGGGGTATTCATCAGGCATTGAATGATCTGGATAAACTGGTGCAGGAGTTGTTGTACTATGCACGGCTCAAGGATAGCCAGTCTGAATTGGTTGTTTCTTCGATACAACTGGAGCCTTTACTGGTATCTTGCGTTGAACAGGTAGCTGCTTTTTATCCTGAAACCAAGTTTCAATTAAGTGTTGAAGCCAAACATGCCATGGTCGTGGCTGACGAACGTTTGATGAAAAGAATGGTGCTCAACCTGCTGCGTAATGCCGGTAGATTTGCACAATCGCAATGCCAGATCAGCATCACATACACTGATCGAAAACACCTGATCAGAATTGAAGATGATGGCAGCGGTATCCCCCCTGGGAAAACCGAGCGAATATTCGAGCCATTTACCCGGCTGGATCCCAGCCGGTCGAGAGACTCTGGAGGATGTGGTTTGGGACTGGCGATTGTCGCCTCAATCATCAGTAAACATCACTGGACGATTGTCATCAGCGACAG
>CAYXOS010000226.1:1374-3607 GCA_964467115.1 uncultured Sedimenticola sp. | reverse complement strand
TTCTTCATTGAAACGAATATCGATGACCTGCGCCTTGTCTTCCCGGTACAGTTTGAGCATTTCCGGGAGCTGGATTTTCATTGCTACGCGTTCGTCGTAGTTGAAAGCCCGCAGATAATCGTCAAAATCGATATTTTTCATGGTTGCTTCTCCTTGAGGTTGGTCACTTTGATGGCGGATGCATTGAAAAGGTCGGGCAGCAGGCTGTTGTCGTCACCGGGTGCGTTGCGAATGCCAAACCGAAGCTCGTCGATGCCATTGCGAATCAACCAGACCGCCAGCTTTAATGACTTGCCGTGGGCATCATCGAGGTAAGGGTTTTTTACACAGGCCTTGTGCAAGGGATTATCGGCATTTTGTGGGGTGCTCGAATCGGCGTGAGGAATGTCTTCAAGCAAAATGCACTCTGCCTTGCCAAAGCTTGTAGCCGGTGTCTTGCAATCTTGGTCATATAAGGTCGCCACTCTGTTGTAGGATTTTCTTGCCGGCTCATAGTGAATGGTGACTTTTTCCAGGGCTGGGATTTTGTCTTTTAACTGCACCTCCATGGCGTTCACCAACTCATGAGCCTGCTCGAATCCCCGGGTGTCCATTTCCAGAGTTGCTTTCAAAAACAATACGCTGCCGGCTTTGCGGACTATGATTTCTCTGACGTGCCGGACGGTCGGAATGGATTCCAGGTATTCACGGGCAAGTTGCTTTTCCTCATGGGCTACTGAGGCGTCGAGCAGGGAAAGAATGCCATCACGCAATACTTCGTAAGCGCTATGAAAAATCAGCAATGCGATGATGATGACGGCGATTTCCTGGATGTAAGGGATGTGCAGTAGATCACCGCCCACCCCGATGATAACGACCATACCGGCGCCAATATCGCCCAGCCAGTTGGCCACGTCACTGTTCAATCCGGGAGAACGAAGGCGAAGCGCCGCCTTTCTCTCATACAAATAGAAGATAAGCTGAGTAAGAATAACGACCGCCATAAAGGCTAAAGTGGCGATTGGGATGGAGGATGATGCAACCCCTTTGCCAACGAATACGGAATGTAAAATTTCGTAACCCGCAAACAATACACCCAGTCCGGCGACTACGGCAGCCATATCTTCCAGTTTGTACAATCCCAGGGGAAAACGCTTTGAGCGGTGAGGCGCAAAGCGCACGGCTGCATAAACCAGCAACGCGCCAACGACATCAGATATGCTGTGAATAGCATCAGCCAAAACCACGGTGCTGCCGGAGAATATACCCCAGCCAAGTTTTGCGACAGCCAGTAACGTGTTGAGAAAAGTCGATCCCAACATCCAGCGCCGTTTTTCCAGTTCAGCGGGTTTGATTGTTGTGCGAGGCGTATTCATGTTGGTGCAGAGTATCAGGGCAGAGCGGCTGTGGCGCACTCGCCATTCACCGGTTCGATTTGCAGCGTGACATGCTGGATTTCAAACAGGTCGTGCAATGTTTTTTCTATAGCGTGCCGGATGATTTCGGCGTCGTGCAATGGCTGATCCGGCACCTCTATATGTGCTTCAAAATGAACGTCGTCTTCTGCCACTTCCCATAGATGGATATGATGGATGCCCACAACGCCGGGTACAGAAAGAACAGCTTCCCGTACTTCACTCAGGGACAGTTCCTCCGGCGCTGCAAGCATGAACATGTGCAGTGAGCGCCATAGAATCATCAGGCTTTCCTTGAGCACGTAGAGACCAATGAGGATGGTCAATACCGGATCAATCCAGTAAAGGTTCCAGAAGGTAATGGCCAAGCCACCAAGAATCACGCCGATACTGGATATGGCGTCCGAGAACAGATGCAGATAAGCAGCTTTGAGGTTCATATTCTGTTTGGAACCACGATGCAGCAACCAGGTGCCAATGACATTCGCCGTAAGGCCAATCGTGGCAACGCTGGTCATTATCACGCCGCCAATGGCCTGAGGATCATAGAAACGCTGCCAGGCTTCGACAAAGAGATACATGCTGATGGCGATCAAGGCAGCGGCATTGACCACAGCCGCAAGTACTTGTGCCCGTTTCAGTCCAAAGGTGTGCCTTTCAGAGCGGGGCCGTATGCTCAAGCGGATGGCTATCCAGGCAATGATAACGGCAATGCCATCACTGAAATTATGCAAGGCGTCTGAAAGCAGTGACAAACTGCCGGAAATGATCCCGCCCACGACTTCCGCTACCGTAATGGTGAAATTGAGCAGGACGACGATAGCCAGCCGTTTTCCGCT
>CAYXOS010000226.1:0-1274 GCA_964467115.1 uncultured Sedimenticola sp. | reverse complement strand
TGAGCCTTGCCTTCCTTGAGCAGGGCAATCAGCCCTTTGCTGTCCATTTTCATGTCTTTTCGGGAAGCATAGTCAAAACCGGAAATGTAGCTTTCCAGCATCTGATCACTTGCTGGACTGCTTGTGTACATTCCCAATAAAAGGGCGATGAAAACCAGTTGTTTCATATTGTTCTCCAGATATAACAATGAGGGCGCCGTCATCCGAGAATGTCAAAAAGCAGTTTTACAGCCACGGCAAGCAACAAGATGCCATAGAATCCTTTCACCCAGTTGGGTTGCGCTTTTTTTGCCATGAACCATGCGCCCAGCTGTGATCCCGCAACGACGGCCAGCAGGGATACGGCGGCAAGCGTCAGGTCGATACGTCCCTCGGCAACATGCCCGAGAAAGCCGGAAAAAGATGAAAAGGTGACGATAAAGGCAGTGGTTGCCGCCGCATTTTTTGTCGGGTAGCCCAATTCCATGAGCATGGGTGCGACAATGAATCCACCACCAATGCCCAACAGGCCCGCAATGAAGCCCGCGCCTCCGCCGACAATGCTGCCGACCACCATACGCTGGCTGTTACTGGCTTTTTGAGTGGGTTCACCTTGTCGGGACTTGATCAATGTTCGGATACCTGCAATGGATACCATTGCGGCGAACAGCATGATCAATAGTTGCTGAGAGACATACTGCACCATGTGAGCGCCTACCGGAGCCAGTATCAATCCCGCTATGGCGGCAGGCAGGCCACCGCGATAGTCCACCAGACCTTCACGGGCATAACGTAAAAAGGCAGACAGTGTGGTAACGCCATTCAAGAACAGGCCAAGAGGGATGGCCACGGCTTTCAGGGGGAAGCCAAGCCACTTGAAAACCGGAACATAGAGCATTCCTCCACCCAGCCCCAGCATGGAGAACAGCGTCGATATGATGAAGATCAGCCCTCCTGCCAGCAGGTAGCTCCAAAGGTTCAGCTCCATCATTCCTTGCCTATGTGATGCCAATGCTTTATGAGACGATCGCGCATTGCCTTGGGACGGATGATGGTGACCGGTACAGGTGCTTCATGGACTACTCTAGCGGCTACGCTGCCAAGCAGTGATTCGGCCACCCGTCCACGGCCATGAGAGCCCATGATGATGGCGTCTACCTGTTCTTCGATGGCAATATTGATAATGCCCCGCCAGGGCCGGTCGAACACGATGCGGGTCTTGAATTTCAGTCCTTCACGGGCGTATTTTTCTGCCAGTTCATCGAGATGCTGTTGCGCTTCCTTTATCATCTCTT
>CAYXOS010000225.1:0-3636 GCA_964467115.1 uncultured Sedimenticola sp. | reverse complement strand
CGGAGCCTTGTCCAGCAGGCGTTTGCGTTTACTTTCCTGGTTGAACAACAGGCCAAACATCAGATTCTGTCGGTGTGGTAGCGCATTTCCAGGGTGGACTGCATGGTCTGAACGACTTTGAAGGCGTCCTTGAGATGTTCACGTTCCAGTTTCGACAGCTGTTTGGGTGACATGAAATTGTCTGGTGACTCGCCTTCACGGATCTGTGCCGCCTGATGTTCCAGCCGCAGGTTGCTAATGAACTCGAAGGCGTCCAGCAAATTGGCCGAGCCACCTTTGCTCAGAGAGGGGGTGCCTGCGGCGGCGCGCAGGCGGTCTTCCGTGCCAATTTCATGCAGCCCTTCGGCCAGGGCATAGATACGCGCCATATCGATGATGGGTACCAGACCCGAGTGTTTCAGGTCGAGTGTGTCATCGTGTTGACCGTCGTGAACCAGCACAAAATCGCGGAAGAAACCCAGCGGCGGGCGGTGGGTAAGGGCATTACGCACCATATGCGCGAGGAACAGTTGGTTCTTGGGAGCCTTGGCCAGAATTTTTTTGCGGATCTCGTTGAGTAGTTTTTCCTTGCCGTGGATAACGCGCAGATCAAAGAAGATACTGGAGAGCATCAGCGCCATGGGTTCTGGTTGTTCGATCCATTTCTCAAAATAGCTCTGCCAGTTTGATACTGTCTGTCGCCATATTGGATTGCTGGCCATTACGTCACCGGGACAGTAGATATAGCCGCAGGCATCCAGACCGTCGTTGACGAAACGGGCCAGGGATTCAAACCATTCGTCGTCGCCTGGCTGTAGTTTGTCAGAAATGATCAGACCGTTGTCCTGGTCCGAGTGGCTGGTCTGTTCCCTGCGTGCCTGGGAGCCAGCTGCTATCCAGGCATAGGGAACAGGAGAGGGTCCCAGTTGTATTTCTGCGAGTTCGATCAGCCGCCGGGTGATGGCGCCAGTTACTGCGGTGACGGCAAATCCCACATGGCGCAGATCCGCTCCCATGTTGGTGAGTTGCAATTGGATACGCGGTAGCATCTTGCTGGCTTCCACCAATGCATGAAGTGATTCTGCCTTGCGAATAGTGCGGGTCAGATGCACCGTGCTCAAGCCTTCCTGGCGCATGATATCCGTAGTAGTAATAATGCCCTTCAGGCCGCTGTCATCGAACACAGGCAGGTGGTGCACCTGGTTGCGGGTCATCACCAGTAATGCATCGAACAGGCTTTCGCTCGCGCCCAGGCTGGTGATTTTCCGGGTCATTATCTTGTGCATGGGGTTGTCCACAGGAAGCCCTGTTGCAACACAACGCTTGCGTATGTCCCTGTCAGTAACCAGCCCAGCAGGGCTGCTGCCTTCCATTAGTATCAGGGACGAAACCCCGTGTTCGGACATTAGACAGGCGCCATCCTGGATAGAGGTGTCGGGGGAGGCGGTTACCAGTTCACCGCGGCAGATATCTCCTGCATAGGTGTGCAGCAGGTTTGAACTGCTTTGTTCCTGCATGTTCGACACAGCTTCTTTGAGCCGCTGGGCAGCGGAATGGCGGATGAAATGCAGCACTGATTCATCCTGCTCCACCAGTTTGGATAACTGGTCGCAGGGAATGCTGTACAGCAGTGTGTCCTCTGTGGCCTTGACGTAAAAATCTGGCATGACATCTGCTGCACAGAAGCTGGTGCAGATATCGCCTTCGCCCAGCATGCCCATGAGGTTGTCCTTGCCGGAATACATGGCAATGGCACCCTGGCGCAGGATATGCAGCGTGGGAGGCGCATCTTTGTCGGCGGGAATCCCACCGCCACGTCGCACATACTGAATGGCAATTGCCGTTGTAAGGGCGTTCAGAATATCGTCCTGCAGCCGGTCGAAAGGAGGAATGGCGGCGATAAAATCGTGTATTTCCTGAAGTTCGATTTCCATACTCGTCTCGTGTTACCTGTGGGCAGGGATTTCCGCGAAGTATTGGTGTTTTTCCCCCGCCAGCGCAAGGCGTACAGGAGTGCCTTGATCAATGGGATGATCCAGTTCCAGCTTCCAGCGTTTGGCTGTCCCCCTGTTTGTCATGGGTTGCGGTTCACTGTCACCCGTGGACAGCAATGCGCCGCGTATGGCGACGCTGGTGGCCAGATAAAAAACCTGGTTTCCCTGCTTTTCTTCGATGGCGATATTGGCGGCAATCTCCCGGTGCAACAACTCGCATTTATCGGTCAGCAGATGACAGCCTGGCTGCAGCGTCATGGCTTTTGCCGTGCCGGGCTGGGCTTCGATTTTTTTCTCGAGAAGGATGCCGGTGAGAATATATCCGCCAATCGCGAGCAACGGCGCCAGAATGACAGCCAGTTTCACATGGCGGTTGGATTTGTAGAAATGCTTGAGCAGCTTCATAGGGTTGTCATGTAAGTACAGAAAAATTTCTGATCAGCCATCTCATATCGCAATAAACAACTGATCGCAAATATTTCAGTGGAAAAAGGAAAAAGGCTCCATGACGGAGCCTTTTTCCCATTGCTATGCTAGATCAATGTCCGGTAGCGGCACCGGCACCGGCAGGGATACGAATATCTTCGACCATGTGCTGGATATGCTCCGGTGGTGGCGCAGTCACTTTTACCACGATAAAGGCGGTAACAAAGTTGAATACGGCACCGATGGCACCAAAGGCATTGGGTTCAATGCCCATGAACCAGTTACTGCCCCAGCTCTGCAGGTATTTCCAATCGGCGATGAAGAAAATGCCTTTGTGCTGGAAAACGTAGAACAGGGTGATACCGATGCCCACCAGCATACCTGCCATGGCACCCTGCTTGTTCATCTTCTTGGAAAAGATGCCCATCATCAGTGCAGGGAAGATGGAAGACGCTGCCAGACCAAAGGCCAGAGCCACGGTACCGGCTGCGAAATCCGGTGGATGCAGACCAAGATACCCGGCTGCGGCGATGGCACCAGCCATGGCGACCCGGCTGGCCATGAGTTCCGATTTCTCCGAGATGTTTGGTGCGAACACCCCTTTCAGCAAGTCATGGGAAATCGAGGACGCAATGGCCAGGAGGAGCCCGGCAGCCGTGGAAAGTGCGGCAGCGAGGCCACCGGCAACCACCAGGGCGACTACCCAGTTTGGCAGCTTGGCGATTTCAGGGTTGGCCAGTACCATGATGTCACGGTCGACTTTGACCATTTCATTCTTGTCCTTGTCAGCCACGTACTGGATCTTGCCGTCGCCGTTCTTGTCTTCGAACTTCAACAGGCCAGTCTTTTCCCAGTTTTTGAACCACTGGGGACGCTCGGCGTAGGAGATGCTCTGGCCGGGAGCCGGCTGAATGGTGTCCATGAGGTTCATGCGTGCCATGGCGCCAACAGCGGGGGCCACGGTGTACAGCAGGGCGATGAATACCAGTGCCCAACCTGCAGATGCGCGGGCGTCACGTACCTTGGGTACGGTGAAGAAGCGCATGATGACATGGGGTAGACCAGCAGTACCGATCATCAGGGACATGGTGTAGACAAACATATTGAACGTGCTTATTCGGGCATGGGTCGTATATTCGCTGAATCCCAGCCCTTTCAGTGTTGCATCCAGCTTGTCCAGCAGGAACATGCCGCTGCCGTCCGCCATCTTGCTGCCCAAACCAATTTGAGGAATGGG
>CAYXOS010000224.1:0-3664 GCA_964467115.1 uncultured Sedimenticola sp. | reverse complement strand
GGGCAATTCTCGCCAGCATACTGACCGCTTCTACGGGGTAGCGTCCTACGGCGGATTCCGCCGATAACATCACCGCATCGGTTCCGTCCAGAATGGCGTTGGCAACATCTGTGGCTTCTGCCCGTGTGGGCAATCGATGTACGATCATGGATTCCAGCATCTGGGTGGCAGTAATAACCGGTTTTCCACGCCGATTCGCCTTGCGCATCAATTCCTTCTGCACCATGGCAATGCCGGAGATGGGTATTTCCACCCCCAAATCCCCCCGTGCAATCATGATTCCATCTGAAACATCAAGAATCGCATCCAATTGATCCAATGCATTCTTGCGCTCAATTTTCGCGATCACAAAAGCCTGTTTGTCCATGGCATTCATGGTGGCGCGTAAATCTTTGATGTCGGAGGCAGAGGCAACAAAAGACTGGCTGATAGCGTCCACACCTTCATTCAGGGCGAATTTCAGACACTCCCGGTCATGATCGGTAAAGGCGCTGAAGCCCAAATCCACCCCGGGCAAATTCAGTCCCTTGCGCGAAGACAATTCCCCGCCTGCGTGAACCTGACAATGAACATCCTGATCATTAATTTCCACGACCTCCAATGAAATCAGCCCATCGTTCAGGAACAGGCGAGTTCCAGGCTTCACGATATGCGGAAGTTGTTTCAGACTGACAGAAACACGCCGGGCATTTCCCACCATGTCTTCGGTGGTGAGCACAATATCATCACCTCGTTGCAACTCCACGGTCTGCTGCATTTCTCCAATGCGAATTTTCGGACCTGGCAAATCAGCCATGATTGCCAGCCGTATGCCAGTCCGCTCGGAAGCGACTCGCAGGCGTTTGATATTGCGTCCATGGGTAGAAAAATCGCCGTGAGAGAAATTCAAGCGGGCAACATTCATCCCCGCTTGCAACAATTTCTCGATCATTTCGGGGCTGTCTGATGCCGGACCAATGGTGGCGACAATACGGGTTTTGTTATTCGAAATAATCATCTTGCCTGCTCTATCTTTCCGCGCACAAAATCGATATGCAGACGCAAATGGTAGAGTTGATAGGAAAAAGACAAAGGCACTTTGATGTCACGCACCTCTTTTTCCAGTTTATCCAACATGTCCAGGGAGGCAGCTATTTCTTCTTCCGACTCCCATGTGCTGTCTTTGTCCACTTCTTCCAATTGTTCATACCAACGATAGATACGGGCGCGCATACGCCACCGATACAACGGCGGCACAACCTTGAACAAGGGCAACAGCAAACCCAGCAATGGCAGTATCATGATTTTCATCCGATCCATCAGAGATGCCGCCCAAAATGGTAAATAGCGTTGCAGAAACGGTGGTCCATTTTTATAAAACCGCGCTGCCTGTTCATTCAATGGAAAGCTCATATGCTTGGGGTTGGGAAACTCTCCTTCGGCACTAAACCAACCGGAGGGGCTATGAACTTTACTCACAATCTGCATCATGAAACTGACCAGTCCCGGATGCAGGTTTTCATGCACCACCAGGTTACTGGTGGTCGCCAGCAGTTTGATATTTTGTGTGGGGATATTGCCTGCCAAATCTTCGGCACCCTCTGGCAGATTCAGTACAGTTAGAAAATCATGGCGACGCGCATAGGCTTCGGCACGCTCAAAACTTGCGGGCTGAATAGCGGGATCATGCAGCAAACTCGATACCAGTTTGCTTTTAGGCGAAGCAACGAAAAAAGCCGCGTCGATCTTGCCAGAACGCAGCCCTTGGGCAGCGTCAACTGACGACAACGACAGCAATTGTGCGGATGATTCATCCAGGGCGTTATCATGTAGCAACAATTTCACCAGGGATTGCGTGCCAGAACCATCAGGGCCGATACCAATCTTCAACCCCCGCAAACCAGGAATCCGTCCCAGTTTTTTTCCTTGCTGATGAAACAGCCACAGCGGTTCATAGTACAAACTACCCAACCCCTGCAGTCGGGCAGATTGCGGGCTTTGCGAAACTACCCCGCCCTGTATAAATGCCATGTCCACTTTGCCTTGCTGCAATAACTCCAGGTTTTCTACTGAGCCTTTGGTAGGAATGACCTCCAGGGTAATTCCCTGCTTCTGTAACAACCCTTGATATTTCTGGGCAAAAGCATAGTACGCGCCCCCGGTTTCACCTGTCGCAATGGTGAGATGGTCAGGCGGTGCAGGTTTAATATATTGAAATGCCCAGACAAAGCCCAAAACCACCAATAAAACCAAGGGGCCATAAATCGGCAATACTTCCTTCCAGTTACGTTTATTCTTTTTCATGCTCAGTCGCTTCCAGTGATAAATCAAACCCGAATTCAGTTGTTGTCCTGTATGGATACATGAGCAACAATTATTGGCTCTCGGTCAACAGGGAGAAAAAAGCAGCTGCCTTATCCAGACTCTCCTGATACTCTTCCTCCAGGCTGGAGTCCGCTACTATGCCACCACCCGCATGATAACTCACCTTACCGGCATTGATTTGAACTGTCCGAATAGCGATATTGCTGTCCATGTTCCCATCAAAGCCAACTCTTACGATACTGCCACAATAGATCTGTCGCGGATGTTGTTCCAAATCCTGGATAATCTCCATGGCGCGGCGCTTGGGTGCGCCGGTAATAGAGCCGCCTGGAAAACAGGCTGCCAACAAACTCCAGGCATCTTCTGTCTCTGCCAGGGTTCCGGTTACGGTGCTGACCAAATGATGTACCGTAGGATAAGATTCCACCTTGAACAAATCTGGCACTTCGATACTGCCCGGAACACAGACACGCCCCAAGTCATTGCGCATCAAATCAACAATCATCAAATTCTCTGCCCTGTCCTTGCTACTGGCTTTGAGCATCTCGACCTGGCGTTGATCTTGTATCGAATCCCGTTTGCGCGGACGGGTACCCTTGATCGGGCGGGTTCTTACATGACGTCCCCGCAAACTCAGAAACTGCTCAGGTGAAGAACTCAGAATTTGCGCGAAAGGAAAAGGCAGATAGGCACCATAGGGTGACGGATTAGTCCGCCGCATTGCCAGGTACAACGGCCAGCTGTCACCCTGTTCCCTGGCGCTGAAGCGTTGTGCATAATTCACCTGATAGCAATCGCCTTCACGCAAATAGTGCTGAATACGATGAAAGGAGGCAGCATACTCCTGCTCACTGGTTTCATACTGCAAATCGCTCAACTGTTGATTGGTAACATGCTCATGCTGAGAGAAAGCCTCAACCCCTTCCAGGGCATTGTGCACAGAATCCGGGATAGCATCTGTCTTCCCAGTCAGCCAACAGCCCTGTGTTTTGCTATCGATGACAATCGCCCAGTCATAAATCCCCAGCATCACTTCAGGAATATCCATCGAGGCTACAGGCAACCCCTGTAAACGCCGCCCATATTCATAGGATAAATAACCAATCGCACCACCCGTAAAAGGCAACGCCCCGGCGCTTGGTTGTACCGCTCCCATATGATTGCGTGCGACCTTCAGTACATCTTCACGGCTTTCTTCAATTTTTTCATTGCGATGGAAAACTCGGGTTACTCCGGCCTCAGAAATAATCCGAACCCGAGGATCCGCCACCAGAATATGATACCGCCCACCATATTCAATGGATTCACCATTGCCACTATCCAGCCACAATGCCCAGGGCAAATGGCGCAGTTTTTGGTA
>CAYXOS010000223.1:0-3732 GCA_964467115.1 uncultured Sedimenticola sp. | reverse complement strand
GTCACCGGCGCCGCCGGTTTTATCGGCCATAATCTCAGTAAAAGGCTTCTGGCCGAGGGCAGAACCATAGTTGGTCTTGATAATCTCAACGATTATTATGATCCCCAATTAAAAAAATCACGGCTGGCCGAGCTGCTCGACCATGACAGGTTTGAGCATGCCGACTTTGACATGGCCGACCGTGATAAAATGGCGGCCCTGTTTGCAAAACACAGGTTTGACGGCGTCGTCAACCTGGCCGCCCAGGCCGGCGTCCGCTATTCACTGGAAAATCCCCATTCCTACGTGGATACCAATCTGGTCGGTTTTGTCAATGTCCTGGAAGGGTGCAGGCATACGGAAGTCAAGCACCTGTTGTATGCCTCCTCAAGTTCCGTGTACGGGGCAAATACGAAGATGCCCTTTTCTGTCCATGACAACGTTGATCATCCGGTCTCCCTGTATGCCGCTTCCAAAAAGGCCAATGAGTTGATGGCCCACACCTACAGCCATCTCTTTGGTCTCAAAACGACCGGCCTGCGCTTTTTTACCGTTTACGGTCCCTGGGGACGACCGGACATGGCTCTTTTTTTATTTACAAAGGCCATTCTTGAAGATCGACCGATCAATGTGTTTAACAACGGCAATATGGAACGTGATTTCACCTATATCGATGATATTGTCGAGGGTGTTGTCAGGCTTGTCGATCATCTGCCTGTCCCTGACCCGAACTGGAGCGGCGACCATCCTGACCCGGCAACAAGTTACTGTCCGTGGCGGGTATATAATATCGGCAACAACAACAAGGAAAAGCTGATGCGCTATATCGAGGTCCTGGAAGACTGCCTCGGCAAAAAGGCAAAAAAGAATTTTCTGCCCATGCAGGACGGCGATGTGCCTGCCACCTATGCCGATGTGTCCGACCTGGTCCGGGAAATCGATTTCAAGCCCGCTACAACAATAGAAGAGGGCGTGCGCAACTTTGTCGGCTGGTACCGATCATACTACAATGTGTGAATATCGTGGGTTGTTTCCGGGAAAAATTATTTCCCGGGACAGATGAAAAAAGTTGACATCTCCGGGGCAATGTCCTTATCGTTATGTTCAAATGAACAAAACTCATCTACCTGGTTATGAATTTTTCATAGACGGGAGTGATGGGTATGCTCACAGGAGGGCTTGCAAATGAACGGAAGACGATCAGGAATACCCGGTATTGCGTTGGCGGCAGTCATGTGTCTGACCACGCCGGTTATGGCGTATACCGCCGTCGATGTAAACAACGGCCAGGAGCACGGAGCAGCAACTCCCTACAGGTCGCCTGCCCATCATCTGTCCACTGCTGATCATGCAAAATTCAAGGTGCTTGATCAGGATTTTTCCACAGGACAGGAGGTTACCCAGGCCTGTTTAAGCTGCCATACCGAAGCCGGGCATCAGTTTCAGCAGACCTATCACTGGACCTGGCAATCGGCAGGCGGTGAACAGAAGGGAATCGGCAAGAAAAATGTTCTCAACAACTTCTGAATTGCTGTTGAATCAAACTGGTGCAGGTGCACCAGCTGTCACGCCGGTTATGGATGGAAAGATGACTCATTTGATTTTTCCTTGCAACAAAATATAGATTGTTTGGTATGTCACGATACTACCGGGACATATAAAAAATTCCCGACAAGTTGTGGCAATCCCCCCTATACTGAGAAAAAATTCGGGAAAAAGATTTTCCCGCCGGTAAATCTTAAAAAGGTTGCCCGCAACGTCGGCCCAAGTTCCAGGGCAACCTGTGGCGCCTGCCACTTTAAAGGTGGCGGTGGTGACGGGGTTAAGCATGGTGATCTTGACTCATCCCTTGTCAATCCCGACCATGCTCTTGATGTCCATATGGACGCAAAGGGCCTGAATTTTTCCTGTACCAGGTGCCATACCGAAAACGGGCACCAGGTCGAAGGCCGCTACTATTCCACTCCGGCAACAACAAAGCATTCCCTGGCCATGCCTGCGGATGCTCCTTCACGTATCGCCTGTGAATCCTGTCACAGCGCCCATCCCCATAAAGACAAAAAAAATTCAACCATCCTGAACAATCATATTGCCAAAATTGCCTGCGAAACCTGTCATGTTCCGCTGTTGGCAAAAAAGAAACCGACCCTTGTCTGGTGGGACTGGTCAACAGCCGGCAAATTTAAGGAGGGGCATAAGTACATCGTTAAAAAGGATGCGTTGGGCAAGGTCTCCTACCACACCAAAAAGGGTGATCTTGGCTGGGCCAAAAATATACAACCGGAATATGCCTGGTTTAACGGTGTTATCACCCATGTGCTGGCCACAGATAAAATTGATGACAGCAAACCGGTTCGATTAACGATCCTGCATGGTAACAAAAATGATCCGCAATCAAAGATTACTCCTTTTAAGATGATGCGCGGTAAACAGGTCTATGATCCTGTGAATAAAACTCTTGTCGTTCCAAAGCTTTTTGGACCAAAAGGATCAGGAGCCTACTGGAAGGATTTTGACTGGCAAAAATCAGTTGCCGCAGGTCAACAGGCTGTCCATAGAGAATTCAGCGGCGAGGTGGGATTTATCGAGACCGAATATCTCCGTCCTGTTGCCCATATGATATCTCCGGCAACCGATGCGCTGCGCTGTGAGAGTTGCCACAGTCGAAATGGACGCCTCGACAAGCTGACCGGGTTCTACATGCCCGGGCGTGACTACAGTAAACGGCTTGATCGTATTGGTTGGCTTTCCTGTCTGGCCCTGCTCGTTCTGGCGGGATTGCATGGTGTTGTGCGCATTATCACCTCGAAAGGGAGGCGGAACTAATGAAAGAAAAAAAATTATTCTATACACGCTTTGAACGATTCTGGCACTGGGCCCAGGCTCTTCTTATAATACTGCTGCTCATTACCGGTTTTGCAGTCCATGGAACCCTGCCTTTGCTGCCATTTGGCAAAGCGGTCATCCTCCATAATCAACTGGCATGGCTATTGATCGGATTGACCGTTTTTGCCATTTTCTGGCATCTGACCACCGGCCAATGGAAACAGTATACCCCTACCCTGGAAAAGGCGGCCGAGATGGTCTGCTATTATTCGCGTGACATCTTTAAAGGATGTGAACATCCGGTCAAAAAAGATGTCGACCGAAAACTAAACCCGTTACAGCGTATCACCTATTTCCTGCTCAAGGTCGTTCTTTTTCCCTTCCAGGTGATCACCGGATTACTCTATATGTATCCAGATTCGTTTGGCAACTCCATGGATATCGGTACCATTGCCGGTCTGCATACAATCGGCGCCTTTGCCTTTCTCGGTTTTTTGATTGTCCATGTTTACCTTGCCACAACCGGCGAGACAGTCTGGTCACATTTCAAGGCAATGCTTACCGGCTGGGAAGAAATCGAGGTAGAGTAGGGCGTTGAACAGACCTGAGATCGGATAGCCATGCTTTTTTGCCCTGAATTGGGATTAACGTTCAGGGCGGCCGGAAAAGATTTTTCCTGTTCCCAGGTTTTTCCAAGATTTATTTGTATTTTTCAACAAAAAAATGTCGGGCGTCATGGGATAGAAAATCCATGACGCCCGTTGTGGTTTGGGTTAATTTGCTGGATAACATACCCTGCATAATGAAACTATTTGCTTGCCAGGTTATTCAACCTTGTCTCTTCCCTTGCCCCAGCCCATGAAAAAACTGCCGCCCGCCCTTTGTCTCCTTTTTGGTCTTTTCTTGTTCCTCTCCGGCCCGTCGTTT
>CAYXOS010000222.1:0-3756 GCA_964467115.1 uncultured Sedimenticola sp. | reverse complement strand
CATGGCCGCGACTGAAGGCGGCGAGGTAACAGAACAAGCTTACATTGACCCTGCTTGTTCCATCATGAACCATTTACTTCTCTTCCGTCACGGACATTTTCAACAATCCCTGTACATGGGTGGCATACCAAAAAGGATCATCTTGAATCGCCAGTTGAGTTGCCAATTGCTGTTGCTTCGCTCGTTCACGCAAGGATACATTTTCTGAGTCATAGGACAACTGCATGATCAGAGCGGCAGCAGATGGCAAAGCACCGTCATCCTGGGCTTTTGCTGCCGGCATTCCCGGCAACAACGCCTGGCTGCCACTTGTCCAGCCCTGGGTGGAATGAAATTTTTGCCACGCAATCAATAGCAATTTGTCTGCCAATTCTTTATCGGCAGCGGCATTGCTGAGTTTACTCCAGCTGCGCAACCCCTGAGCAACGTATGCATAATCTGCAATGGATGCCTGACCTATGGGCTGACCATTGTGAACGGCACGAAAAAGCTGCTTTCCATCCCAAAGTTCTGTGACAAGATAGTCACGCAACTCTCGAGCTGATTTTTTGAACTGGGATTTGTTCAATTGCATTGCTGCCTGGGACAAAGCATGCAACAGCAAACCATTCCAACCAGCCAACTGCTTATCATCCACCGGCAGCTGCCGCTGACGTCGTGACTCCAGCAGCAATTTCTTTGCTTCTTGCAACTGTTTCTGCACTTGAGCAACAGGCAACTTCCGCTGCTTTGCCAGTTCCTCGGCACTTGCCCCTTGCATGGGCAAAGCAGCTTCTGCCTGATTTTTCAGGTCTTGCAACAACCAATGTTCCCGGGCAAGAGATAGCAGCCTGGGAGGTAGCGCTTTACCCAGTTGTTCCTGGGTCCACAAATAGTAGCCGCCCTCCACGCCTTTATCATCTACAGCGGAAAAACTAGCGACACAGGCGGTAGGTTGGCGACACATTTCACCCAGAGTAAATATCAAGGTGTCTTCCGCTACCTGGGCATAAGCGGGATGGTTGAACACCTTGGCTGCACGCAAGTACAAGGAGGCAAGTAGCGCTTGGGTATAGAGCATTTTTTCATAATGTGGCGTATGCCAGCCGGGATCTACCGTATAGCGAAAAAAACCACCTGCAAGGTGATCACGCAACCCTTTGCTTGCCATCTGATCCAGGGTCAAACGCAGAAAATGTGCCAAATTATCATTCCCTTGACGCACCTGAATATCCAACAATGTTGCAAGTTGCGGCACCATGGGAAAATGATTTTGCTGCCCGAAACCACCTGACATATCGTCCGCAATCTGTAACGCTGACTGAAGAAAACTATCCTGAAGCTTCTGCGGCGAAACAGCCTGATCTTTTACTTTTGCTGTGCGCAATGAGACCAACTCATCCAGGGCTTTTCTCGATAACTCGGTAACCTTGACCCGCTCTGCCTGCCACATTTTCTGTAGCCGACCCAGCAACACACGAAAACGCTCGACCGGCACATAGGTCATACCCACCACCGGATAACCTTCAGGGGTCAGAAATACGTTCAGTGGCCAGCCCGCCCTACCCTGAGTGCGCTGCACAAAATCGATCAGATGCTCATCCAGGGCAGGATTGAGCTCTCTATCCACTTTCACGGGAATAAACCAGGTATTCAGCAGCTTGGCAATGACAGGGTTCTGATAGCTTTCACGCTGCATCACGTGACACCAATGGCAGGCAAAATAACCACTGGAGATGAACAACATTTTGCCTTCCTTTTGCGCCAGTTGGAGCGTTTCCGCATTCCACAGCTGCCAATGCACTGGGTCGTCGCCATGCATGGCAAGATAAGGAGAAGGATTGTTTGCCAGTTGATTATTGAGAGCAAAAGCCGCAGAGCTACTCAACCAGATCAGGAACAGCAGCAGTAGCCGAGAATCAGTCATCCAGTTGCGACAGGATGTTTTTTGCAACAACTACTTGCTCATCACTACCTTCAACCAGAACTTCATACAGCAACTTGCGTGCGGCATCAAAATCCATGTCCTCACGCAATTCATTAATGCGATGCAGTTTCCGCTCAACTGGATCATCACTTTCCTCAGTAGCAGCTTCAGCGGTGACGTCCGCTGCGTCTTCTTCATGCCAACTGGCTTCTTCTTCATCCAGTTCGTCTTCGAGACGATCCAATTCTGCTTCCATTTCATCATCGGTCAAGGGTGTGAATTCGGTATCTTCCGTCTGTGTATGTACCGGCGCTGTAGCAACGCTGGCGGCTGCGACAGGAGCAGATTCATCATCATCTTCGTCTTCAGCATGTTCTTCGTCATCTTTTTTGCGTACAAAAAAGCGCGAAAAAATAATACCCGCTTCAAACAACACCCACATGGGTAGCGCCAACAAGGTTTGGGAAATTACATCCGGGGGAGTGAGTAACATGCCGACAACAAACGCACCCACAATGACATAAGGACGTTTGGCGGAAAGCTTCTCTGGTGTGGTCATGCCCATCCACACCAGCAAAATGGTGGCGATGGGTATTTCAAAAGCAAAACCGAAAGCAAAAAACAGGGTCAGAACAAAATCCAGGTAGTGACTGATGTCAGTCATTACTGCCACGCCTTCGGGCGCCATACCCGTAAGGAATTTGAATACCAGGGGGAAGACAACAAAATAGGCGAAAGCCACGCCCACATAAAATAGCGCCACACTGGATGCCAGCAGTGGCATGGCAAGGCGTTTTTCATGCTGATACAGACCTGGGGCGACAAACCCCCATATCTGATACAGCAGATAAGGCATGGCAAAAAATACTGCCGCTACCAGACTGAGTTTGAATGGTGTCAGAAACGGTGAAGCCACCTGGGTGGCAATCATGGTGGTGCCTTCAGGCAACACGTTCATCAGGGGCTGGGCAATAAAATGGTAGATATCATTGCCAAAAGGGAACAACACCAGGAATACCACCAAAACCACCAATACTGCACGCAACAACCTGTCGCGCAACTCCAGCAGGTGAGACATGAAGGGTAGTTCTGCGTCGACGACCTTATCTGTACTCATTGCTTGTTGGTATTTTCCTTGGAATCAACGGAATCGACTGCATTATCGCGGGCAATCTTTTCGGCAGTATTCACCACAGATTCTGTTTCCTGACGAATATCGTTGAGGGCGGCTTTGGTATCATCGAGAATGGTATGGGTTGCCATGGACTGCTTTTGTTCTTCCAGCACCCGCTTCAGTTCTTCTGCCTTGAGTTCTTTTTCGATGTCTGCCTTTACAGAGCTGAGCATCTGCCGCCCACGCCCCAGCCACAGCCCTGCAGTACGCGCTACCTTGGGTAGTCGCTCAGGGCCGATCACCAGTAAAGCCACCACTGAGATCAGCAACAGCTCAAAAAAGCCAATATCAAACATGGAAGCTGTTACCTATCAGGAGTCAGCTTTGTCTTTCTCACGCGTCGCTTCGCCTTCGATAACGGACTCTTCCTTGGCGGCTTCGGCTATTTTTTCCTTTTCTTTGGTTTCGCCATCGCTGACGGCTTTCTTGAAACCTTTGAACGCGGTTCCCAGATCAGACCCCATGTTACGCAAACGCTTGGTACCAAACAGCAACAGCACGATGACCAATACGATTAACAGTTGCCAAATACTGATTCCACCAAAACCCATAGTCTTTTTCTCCAAACCTTGAACGTTTAATTTTATTGTGGCATGAATATGACACGCCAGTCATAGCTGTCTATCTTAACCTAATCGTAACTACCCAGCGCAATTATATGTAAGGCGGTAAGTTA
>CAYXOS010000221.1:0-3853 GCA_964467115.1 uncultured Sedimenticola sp. | reverse complement strand
CAACGCAGAAATGAACGATTTTGCACTGCAAGATGCCGTGTCATGAATCGATCAGAGCTTCCCTGATATCCACTCAGTATAATAGCTTAATCGATCAGATTTGCAGGATTATTTACCCAGTGCGAATATAGCCGGTGCTCACCTACTTCTATACGGGCGACCAAATATCGGGCATTTCAGGCACGAATCTGCTTCGTACGGAATTAGCCAGAAGCGCCCAGTTCAGCAGGTGTTTTTGCTGAGGTAATGGATAATGCGTGCAATTCATCAGCAGCAATTTGCGCCTGTACGGTTCCCAACACCAGACGATGACGTTGAATCAAGCTCTTGCCTTCAAATTCCGCACTCACGATCTGGGCTTCAAAATGCCTGCCATCACCCGTGACTGTAACTTGTGCATCTGGGATGCCCGCCTGAATCAGTGCTTCGATTTGTGCATTTTCCATCGTTTATAACTCCCGTGTTGCCAGGAATTTAACCTCTGGCCAACGTTCTTCAGTAAGATTGAGGTTGACTCGGGTCGGTGCCAGGTAAACCAGTTGATCATCACCATCCAGACCCAAGTTGTCATGTGCCTTGGCGCGGAAACGCTTCATCACGGCTTCGTCGTCACATTGTACCCAGCGTGCCGTGTATACATTGATAGGTTCAACGATGGCTTCTACGCTATATTCTGATTTCAAGCGCGCTGCTGCCACCTCGAATTGCAATACGCCTACCGCACCGAGAATCAGGTCATTGTTACGCAAAGGACGAAACACCTGGGTAGCCCCTTCTTCACAAAGCTGCAACACACCTTTCTGCAACGCCTTCATTTTCAAAGGATCTTTCAACACCACACGTCGAAACAGTTCCGGTGCAAAGTATGGCACACCTTCATATTTTAAATCCTCGCCTTCTGTAAAGGTATCGCCGATTTGAATCGTACCGTGATTGTGTAAACCAATGATGTCCCCCGGGAAGGCTTCTTCAACCTGGCGCCGGGCATCCGCTTGGAAGGTTATGGCATTGGAAACCTGTACCGTTTTGTTGATACGCACATGCTTCATTTTCATGCCTTTGCGGTAACTTCCTGAACAGACGCGTAAAAATGCAATCCGATCTCGATGCGCCGGATCCATATTCGCCTGAATCTTGAACACAAAGCCGGTAAATTTGCTTTCCCCAGGATCTACTATACGTTGCACAGTGCTGCGCGACTGAGGCTGGGGCGCGTAATCAACAAACGCATCCAGCAATTCCCGCACACCAAAGTTATTGATCGCCGAACCAAAGAATACTGGTGTCTGCTCACCACGCAAATAGGCGTCGAGATCCAGTTCATGGCTGGCGCCTCGAACCAGCTCGATTTCTTCCTTCAACTCCTCCACTTCGTGTTCCCCGAGAATTTCAATAAGCTCGGGATTGTCCAGGCCTACCAGAGTTTTTCCTTCCAGTACATGATCGCCATGAGAAGCGCTGAACAAGTGGGTTGTCTCGGTGCGCAGATCGATCACCCCCTTCAGCCGCTTTCCCATACCGATTGGCCAGGTGACAGGAGAACAGGCAATGCCTAATACGTCTTCGATTTCATCAAGAATTTCGATCGGATCACGCCCTTCTCTATCCAGCTTGTTGACGAAGGTAAGGATGGGCGTGTCGCGCATACGGCAGACTTCCATGAGCTTGATGGTACGCGCCTCTACACCCTTCGCCACATCGATAACCATGAGTGCTGAATCCACAGCGGTGAGGGTACGATAGGTATCTTCCGAGAAATCTTCGTGCCCTGGGGTATCCAGCAGATTGACGATGCGGTCTTTGTAGGGAAACTGCATCACAGATGAGGTTACAGAAATTCCACGTTCTTTTTCCATTTCCATCCAGTCAGACGTGGCATGGCGCGCTGCCTTGCGCCCCTTGACCGTCCCCGCAAGCTGGATAGCACCGCCGAAAAGTAGCAGCTTCTCGGTCAAGGTGGTCTTACCTGCATCAGGGTGCGAAATAATGGCAAAAGTTCTGCGTTTGCCTAATTCGCTGGCTATGTCCGACATGTTGTTCTCTGGCTAATGATTAAATTGGGCAGGAATTATACCTCATGGAAAACCAATGATCCGAGAAGCTGAACCAACAACGACTGTACCCTCTGTGTATACCCGGAAAATTCACGAATTTCCAAATATGGTATATTTCCGTCCGGTAAAACATGTAATCAGGATAGGAAAAAATGAAAAAACTGTTACTTTCAACCGGCTTGTTGATTCTTTTTGGTGGAACGGCTGCTGCAAACCCTGATCTGGCAAAATCCATCGTCAAGGAAAAGTGCCATTTATGTCATGGTGAAGAAGGAGAAGCCTCCAGCGCGATCTACCCCCGTCTTGCCGGACAAAACCAAAATTATCTGATCAAGCAGCTAAAAAACTTTCGCGATGGAAAACGCAAAAGTGACACCATGAACGAAATGGCAAAGGATCTCAAAGATGACGAGATAGACGCCCTGGCCGCATATTTCAGCTCCAAACCCGCCCTCACTCACCGGGTAAGAGACAAGGGTTTCGCCGCCGTCGGTGAATATCTGTTCAAAAAGGGCAACAAGTATTCCGGCATTCCTGCCTGCAAATCCTGCCATGGGGACTTTGGTCAGGGAAGCGACCAATTACCGCGCCTGGCGGGTCAACACAAACGCTATGTTGCCGATCAGCTACATGCTTTTGGCGAACGCGCCAGAACCAACGACAACGCCATTATGCACACCATTGCCAACAAGTTGACGGAGATGGAGATTGAAGCACTGGCGCTCTATGTCAGTGGACTCAAAGCTGAAGAAGCAGATCAGCAGTAATTCCTCTCAAACCATTCGGTAGAAAAAATGAAGTTAAACATCTTCGCACCGGCACTCTTGTGCCTGCTTGTCTTCCCCACCCGCACCCTGGCATTGGGACCCTATCAACTCTGCCTGGTTGAAACCCTTGCTGATGCCGATAGCCAGATGACGGTTGGGGAAGTCAAAAAACAATGTCAACAGAAAATACAGCAAGCCACTGCTGATTCTATACCGGACAACGATGACCAGTCTGCATTGGCAAACAGACTGGTGGAAGAAAAGTCTGTTGAAGATAATGCCTTTGTCATCACACCTTATATGCCCAATTATTTCTTGTTTGCATCCTACAACTCGGCGGATCTGCATACTGCACCCTTTGAACAGGCATTTCCTGGTCGGGATATTGTCATGGATCATACCGAAGCCAAGTTTCAGATCAGCTTCAAGTTTCCCATCGTGAAGAGTCTCTTTGGCGACAATGGCGATATCTATGCCGCCTATACCAATCGTTCATTCTGGCAGTTGTACAACGACAATTCCGCACCTTTCCGCGAAACCAACCATCAACCCGAGGCCTGGTTACGTTTCTATAACGACTGGGAGCTATGGGGGATTCGCAATGTCATCAATGACATTGGCATCGTGCATCAATCCAACGGCAGATCATCAAATCTTTCCAGAAGCTGGAATCGGATTTATGCCCGTTTCGTATTCGAAAAAAATGATCTCGCCCTCGCCATTCAGCCCTGGTATCGCATCAAGGAAGATAAAGCCAATGATGACAACCCGGATATCGAGGATTACCTGGGGAATTTTGAAGTCATCAGCGCCTACAAACTGGGTGATCACACCCTTAGTCTGATGTTTCGGAACAATCTTGATTTCGACAAGAATCGTGGTGCGGCGCAATTGGACTGGAGCTTTCCCATCCACGGGCATCTGCGTGGCTATGTGCAGTGGTTCAACGGTTACGGAGAAAGTCTGATCGATTACAACAAGAACGTGAACAGTATCGGCGTGGGCATCAAGCTGACAGACTGGTTGTAGCCT
>CAYXOS010000220.1:0-3857 GCA_964467115.1 uncultured Sedimenticola sp. | reverse complement strand
CTATCAACCACCACCCAGCAAGGATGCAGTTTGTCTTCCTCTTGATCCGCCTTTGCGGGCAACTGCCACATTGCCATTTCGGTTGGCTGACTTTCTCTGCCCACCTTTGGCTGGGGTAGAAGCTCCCGCTTTTCTCCCTCTGGCTGATTTGCCCTTTGCGGAGCCAGCACCACGACCACGTCCCTGAGCGGTTTTTTGAGATCGGCCACCGCCCTTGTTGTTTCTACCTCTTTGTATCGGCTCTGCCTTGATACTCGGATCTGGCTCGTAGCCTTCCAGCGTGACACTGGAAATAGGCTTTTTCAGCAGACGTTCGATATCTGCCAATAGCTTAAGTTCATCCACACACACCAGGGAAACAGCTTCACCTTCATTGCCTGCACGTCCGGTACGACCAATACGATGCACATAGTCTTCCGGCACATTTGGCAATTCAAAATTGACCACATGAGGCAGTTGATTGATATCCAGACCACGAGCAGCAATATCGGTGGCGACCAGCACCCGTACGCTTCCATTCTTGAACCCAGCCAATGCTTTGGTACGTGCGCCCTGACTCTTGTTTCCATGAATGGCCGCTGCACTCAAACCGTCTTTTTCCAACTGTTGCGCCAAACGATTGGCACCATGCTTGGTACGGGTAAACACCAATACCTGACGCCAGTCACGAGAACCGATCATGTGACTGAGTAACTCCCGCTTGCGGCGTTTATCTACCGGGTGTACAACTTGTTCGATACGTTCTGCTGTCGTATTGCGTTGGGCCACTTCGATCAATTCAGGATTATTCAGCAACCGATTAGCGAGCTGTTTGATGTCCTGGGAGAAGGTTGCAGAAAACAGAAGATTCTGACGTTTTCCATTTTCCGGCAACAACGCCAGTACTTTGCGAATATCGTGGATAAAGCCCATATCGAGCATACGATCAGCTTCATCCAACACCAGGAATTCCACCCTGGATAGATCAACGGTTTTCTGGCTGACGTGATCCAGCAGTCTGCCTGGGGTTGCCACCAGCACATCCACACCACGGCGCAATTTATCGATTTGTGGATTGATTTTTACACCACCAAAAACAACGGCGGAACGGAGATGCAGATGTTTTCCGTAGGTTTCGACACTGGCGCCAACTTGTGCCGCCAGCTCCCGGGTGGGTGTCAACACCAGAGCACGAATGGGGCGCTTTCCTTTTGGTAAGGGGGTTTCACTCAGGCGTTGCAACAAAGGCAGGGTGAAACCGGCTGTTTTGCCAGTACCGGTTTGGGCACCCGCCATCACATCTTTTCCCTGCAAAATAACAGGAATGGCTTTTTGTTGGATGGGGGTCGCCTGGGTATAGCCCTGATCGCTTACAGCGCGCAGGAGTTCGGCTCGCAAGCCGAGGGATTCAAATGACATAGGATATTGTGTCCAGTCTTGCCCTCTCTACTTCTATAGCAGGAGCCGGTTCGGGCTGGATAAGGGAGGTTCTTTCAAAGCAGATTGCTCAAGAATTTCCTGGCGATTCAAGGAGAATCGCAAGGACACCAACCGGAAAGGTGTCCGAGAAGGCGCGAGTATAACAGAAACATCTGTGGAAATCTGCGAAAATCCATTTGATCTGTTTACCCGGAAATTTCATAGATTCACGTGATGATCGCGCAGGAGATTGTTTTCACATGGGATTTTCTAAAGGCGTCGCGTATCCGCGATTACGCGCAACTGAAGAAAATCTCTTGTGGAAACAAGAAACAAGCGAGGGCACGTATGATTTGTGAATTTTTCGGGTTAAGATCATGGTTTGCCACTACCATCACCTTGGTGATCATGCCCATCCACACTATCTGGGTCGATGCAGATGCCTGCCCCGGTGTCATCAAAGACATTCTCTATCGGGCATCAGAGCGTTTGGGAATGCCGTTGATACTGGTTGCCAACCAGCCCCTGCAAACACCTCCTTCCCGCAATATTCGCAGCGTTCAGGTCTCGGCAGGTTTCGATGTTGCCGATAACTACATCGTGCAACACGCTCAAGCAGGTGATCTGGTGATTACCGCAGATATCCCCCTGGCCGATGAAATCATCAGTAAAGGCGGGCTGGCACTGAATCCTCGCGGTGAACTTTATACCAAGGAAAATATCCGTCAGCGCCTGAATATGCGTGATTTCATGGATACTTTACGTGGTAGCGGCATCAATACCGGTGGGCCTCCACCACTGAATCAGGCGGATCGTCAGCAGTTTGCCAACCATCTGGATAGATTACTGCAACAAAACAAAAAGGAATAAAATTCAGCACGCCGACGTCCCTCTTGAGATATCCACAGGAGGAGAATCAATGAAAAACCCAATATTCACCAAAGGCAGCACCTTGCTTGCTGCCACCGCCTTGCTGCTATCCAGCAGTATGCTAATGGCATCCAAAGATGCCGGTCACAGCAAGGACTATCGCAGTTTTCATGCAAACGGCAAGATCAGCTATGGTCAGATCCAGGACTCCTATAGTGCTGATCTGAGCATGTATCTCGCTGGCAATCAGTTCATGGTCATGGAAAAATTGATCAAGGACTTCCAGAAACACCACCCGGACATCAAGACCATATTCGTCGAAACCATTCCCCCAGGGCAGATTTTGAAAGGCCAATTGCTCAAGCAAGGCAGCATCCAGGGGCAGAAGATTGCCACCAACCCCGACTTGTATGCCAGCGTCAATCTTGGACATTTGAAGAAAATGAAATCCAAGGGACGCATGGACAAATACATGATCTACACCCACAACAAATTGGAACTGATGGTCAAGAAAGGCAACCCCAAACAGATCAAGGGGGCAAAAGATCTGGGAAGGGATGACTTGGTACAGTCCCACCCCAACCCGCTGACAGAAGGCATCTTCAAGTTTTATGGCGCTGAAATGCTCAAGGATCTGGGTCTATATGAAAAAGTGACCGGTAATGCCAAATGCAAGGGTTGCTGGGCTGTTCCAGGAAAAACCTGGTTTACCCAACGTCATCACCGCGAAACACCACAGCGCATAGAGGATGGCAAGGCAGATGTAGGTATCGTCTGGACCACAGAAATCGCCCATGCCAAAGCGACAGGGCGCGACATCGATGGCGTTGCTATTAGCGCACTCTACAACAAGCAGGACAAAGTTGGCTACGCCATTGGTGCACTGACCGATGGACGCAACCAGAAGAATGCCCAGACCTTCCTCAGCTATCTCGCCACGCCTGAAGCTCAGGACATCTATGCCAGTTATGGTTTCGTCAAGGCATCGAATGATGAGCTGGCATTAAAACCCATTCCCTGATCCTTGCACTAATCTGAGCGCCTGTTACTGAAACAGGCGCTCAGCATTGGTTTTCTGAAGCCAGGAAAACAACCCTTTCTTACAGAATAAATCAGCCCTCCCCCAGTACCGCAATTTCCATGCGATGGGTCGCTTCCGGGTTTTCTGGTGAAGGCCCTTGGGTCAATACAGCCACACCGGAATGGTAGCCCTGCTCTCTCAACCAGTTTCGACAAAAAGGCGTCCAGTCTTGATGTTCCTGCGCGACATGAACCGGATACACACCACGGCTAAACTGTAAATTCTGGCAACTCGACAACTCGGTGCTGAACGCCGTAATCCACACCGGCAGTCGGTGCCGGGCAATATTCCTGGCAGTACAGCCGGAACGGGTCGGCACGACCACTGCCACAGGTTTCAGTGCCGAAACCGCCTGATGGACACAACGGGCAATGAGATCGACCTTGGCATTGTCCCGGGACATCTGCGCATGTTCTGCGGGACCAGCACCTTTTATATCCACTTCGGTATCCCGGGCAATTCTCGCCAGCATACTGACCGCTTCTACGGGGTAGCGTCCTACGGCGGA
>CAYXOS010000219.1:0-3863 GCA_964467115.1 uncultured Sedimenticola sp. | reverse complement strand
GGTGTTTTTCAACAGCCTGACAAATTGAACACCTGTATCTTTTGGCTACGGCTCATACTCTTTATCTCCGCTTCCCTTTGTGATGCTTGGCTACGGTTCGCGCAGTCTTCAATATACACAACCTGTAAAGGCTGGCGTCCATAGAAATACTTGGCGCCCTTGCCGCTACGATGTTGCTCGAAACGTCTATCCACATCGGTGGTAATCCCCGTGTAGTAACTGTCATCCGAACAATGAATGATATACAGTTTCCAGTTACTCATACCATGCAGCTTCGTCAACAAGCACATCAGCCTTAGTAAAACAGGCCGCGGGAATGCGATCACCATTTCGCCATTTTTTTACCGCATCAGCTTTCCCCTTGCCGCTCACCATGAACAAGATATCATGCGCCGATGTGATACTCGGGTAGTTTAAACTTACCCGCTCTGATGGGGGTTTGGGTGCATCATGAACGGCAACAACAGCATGCTGCTGTGGATACGACTTACCAGGAAACAATGACGCCGTATGCCCATCTTCTCCCAGTCCCAGCAATACCAGGTCAAAAGGCATTGCGGATCGAATCTCCCGACTGTAGAGATCAGCCGCCAGGCTCGAACCTTTTTCAGCGGCAATGACATGTACTTGTTGCCTGGATACAGGAATATGTTGAAACAATGTTGTATCTGCCATCACGCTGTTGCGTTGATCATCATCGATGGGTAAACAGCGTTCGTCGCCAAAATAAAATTGCCAGCCTGCCCAGTCGGTATTCTGTATTGCCAATTGTTGGTAGGCTTTTTGGGGAGTACTTCCACCCGCCAGCACCAGTGAAAACATGCCTTTATTGCGAATTGCCTGTTGCGCACAAAGTTGGATTTTCTCTACTGCCCGGGCAGCAATTTCTTCGGCATCCGAGACCACAATCCAGTTCATTCTTCCGGATCCATGCTATGTCGCCATTGCTGCTCGGGCTTATCAAACAAACGGCGGCTTTCCACAGGCCCCCAACTGCCCGCCGCATACAAAGGAACAGGATCCGGATCTTCTGCCCAGTGCTGAATAATCGGGTCAACGGCTTTCCACGCCCATTCCACCTCATCGTAACGCAAGAACAGTGAACGGTCTCCATCTTCCACGTCCAGTAATAATTCCTCATACGCATCGATGGGCGTTTCATGCACGCCGCGAAGTTGGGCATCAAGACTGCGTTGACGGGTACGTATTTCCAGACCAGGTTCTTTGACCGTCATTTCCATACGCATGCATTCACAGGGCTGGACGCCCAGCATGATCCAATTCTGCTTCATGGGTCCCGCATGGGTATCCCGAAAGAACTGTTGGGGTGGATGTCGAAAACAGATCGATATCAAGGATTGCTTTTCCGCAAGACGCTTGCCTGTCCGCAGATAAAAAGGCACCCCACGCCAGCGCCAGTTATCAACATATAACTTCAAGGCAGCATAGGTTTCTGTGCGACTGTTTGGAGGAATACCCTTTTCTTCCAGATAGGAATTCACCAAGTTATCCCCCACCAGCCCACTACTGTATTGAGCGCGAAAGGCATGTGCAGGGATATCTTTGTCCTCCATGATGCGCAGGGATTTTAACACTTTGACTTTTTCATCCCGCAAATCCTCTGCCTGCATGGATACCGGAGGTTCCATGGCAACCAGGGTCAGCAGTTGCAGTAAATGGCTCTGAATCATGTCCCGCATGGCACCGCTACCATCGTAATACGCGCCGCGACTTCCTACCCCGGCCACTTCTGAATGGGTAATCTGTATATGATCGATATAGTTGCGATTCCACAAGGGTTCCAACAAGGTATTGGCAAATCGAAATACCAATACATTCTGTACTGTGCTTTTTCCAAGATAGTGATCGATACGATAAATCTGCTCTTCGCGTAAATGCTGCCGCAGATGTTGCTGCAATTGCCTTGCACTGTGCAGGTCATATCCAAAGGGTTTTTCTATTACGACTCTTCGCCAATAATCACGCTCTTTCAACAGCCCTTGCTTGCCAAGGTTTTCGACCACCAATCCGAATTCTGCCGGGCGGATTGCCATGTAGAAGGCGATATTGCGTGGCAAATCTTTTCTCGATTGTAGATATTGCTTCAGGTTTGGCCAGGTGGACTCTTCGCCCAGATCACCACGAAAATAGCTTAACCGAGACGCAAAGCGACGAAAGACATCTTCATCCAGTTCATCCCTGGCTTTTATTTCAACCCAGGCACGAACCTCATCAACACAGCGCTGATCATCCCAGTCTCTTCTTCCGCTGGCGACGATACGGGTTTCTGCATCAAGCTCTCCCGCCGCATCCAGATGATACAGGGCGGGCATCAGTTTCTCTCTGGACAGATTGCCAGTAGCGCCAAAAATCACATAAGTACAGCCTACTGACTCAAACATCGTATTGTCCGGATGCCACGTCACCACCCTCATTGGTCCAGTTGGTATGAAAATGCTCACCCCGGGGTTTATCCACCCGCTCATAAGTGTGAGCACCGAAATAATCACGCTGTGCCTGAATCAGGTTGGCAGGCAGGCGTCCTCGTCTATAGCCGTCAGTAAAGGACAGCGCCGCAGTCATGGCTGGGAGTGGCACCCCCAATTTGATCCCCAGGGTACAGACGGTTCTCCATGAGGATTCTGCATCCAGTAATGCCTGTTTGAAAAAATCATCCAGCAATAAATTCTGTAGCTGCGGATTCTTTGCATATGCCTGATTAATGTTATCGAGAAAACGACTACGAATGATACAACCGCCTCGCCACACCAAGGCAATTTCTCCAAATCCCAGGTTCCAGTCATAGGTGTTGGCAGCTTCCTGCATCAACATATAACCCTGGGCATAAGAAACGATTTTACTTGCGTACAGCGCCTTTTCCAGGGCTGCAATCATTTCTTCTGCATTCTCTTCAAATGCCTTTTGCGGCAATCCCAGCGCATCCTCTGCAATCAAACGCTGATCCTTGAAAGCAGACAGACAACGGGCAAAAACAGCTTCACCAATCAAGGTAAGAGGAACTCCCAGTTCCAAGGCACTGATGCCTGTCCATTTGCCCGTTCCTTTCTGCCCGGCACTGTCCAGAATCATATCCACCAGAGGTTTTCCATCTTCCTTGAATGCCAGAATGTCAGCCGTGATTTCTATGAGATAGGAATTGAGTACACCTTCGTTCCAGCGGGAAAAAACCCCTTGAATGGCATCGACACTCAAGCCCATGCCATCCCGCATCAACTGGTATGCCTCTGCAATCAGTTGCATGTCACCGTATTCAATACCATTGTGAACCATTTTTACATAGTGTCCGGCACCGCCATCACCAATCCATTGGCAACAAGGAATACCATCCACTTTAGCTGCAATGGACTGAAGCAAATCTTTGATTTGTGGCCATGCCTTGCTATCCCCTCCGGGCATGATGGCAGGTCCATGGCGAGCACCTTCCTCTCCACCAGAAACACCACAACCAATAAAATGCAGATTGAGTTCAGCCAATTTTTTTACCCGCCTGTCCGTATCAGTAAACCGCGAGTTGCCACCGTCGATGATAATGTCGCCAGGACTCAACAATGGCAGCAAGCTGTCAATCACCGTATCGACCACTGACCCAGCTCTGACCATCAGCAGAATTTTTCTTGGGGCTTGTAAACTGGATACCAATTTTTCCAGGGTTTCCGCACCAACAATGGTTTTTTCACTCGCCACACCCTCAACGAACTGGCGCATGCGCGTCGTGGTACGGTTATAGACGGCTACCCGAAACCCATGATCAGCAATATTCAATGCCAGGTTCTGTCCCATTACCGCCAGACCGATCAAACCCATATCTGCTTTTTCCACAAAATGTTCCTCTTGTTATTTAG
>CAYXOS010000218.1:0-3867 GCA_964467115.1 uncultured Sedimenticola sp. | reverse complement strand
AAATGAACGATTTTGCGCCGCAAGATGCCGCGTCATGAATCGATCAGAGTTTCCCCAAAGAAGACATTCTGACATCTTTCCCAACAAAAGACCTGAATCCATATCAACCCAGGAGAAAAAGCCAGACAGAATCAATGATACCGGCAGGGTTATAAGTCCGTTGCAACCAAACTATAAGTCGCATGACAGGCGACACAATTCTTCATCAATTCTGCCAATTGTTCACGTGTTTGCTGGGGGTCTTGCAACTGCTCTGCATCCAGCGCCAATTCATCGAATTTACTATGGGTCGAAAAACCCAACTTTTTGAATTCCATAGGCAATTTAGCTACCAGCCCCGGTGGAACAGCCGTTTGCGCCGCCCGCCCTACTTTTCGCGCTGCTTTTGCGGCGGCTGGCATATCTTCAGTATTGGTCGCCGCCAGAATATTTTGTACCGCGATAAGGAAATCTCGCATTTCAGTCAAAACCAAACTGCGCTCACTTGAAGTCAACTGCAATGCCTGGCGACCATCTGGCGCTGGCACCACGCTACCAACAAATCCAAATTTATACACCGCTACGCCAATAACGACTATTAACGCCAACAATATTGTCCAACAAAATTTACACATTGCTATTTTCCTTTCAATTGGGGGGGGCAGAGTCCAATGATACTTAATTTAATAATGTCCAGTAGACTCTGATCGCGCCAGCGACCGCACTATGGTGATTCGATTCTGGCACAGACGAGTATACGCCGTTCAGGTCAGCGTCAAATCAAGATAGCATATCGATAAATTAACAACGTGCTACGATTTGACGCTGACCCCGGATTTACTTCCTTATCAAATCAACGACCTGCGCCACCACGCTCAATAGGGCTGTTTGCAATGGCATCCACTTCTTCCTGGGTCATCAACTGAGCTTCATATACTAAACCCAGGTTTTCGATTTGTGCGACAAAAGCACGCAGATGATTTCGCGAGCCTCGCATCAAATTCTCATAGGCATTGATAATGTCCCCGTGCTCGGATTCTTCTATGGCACGCTGCAAATCGAGAATATCCAGCTCCTCGATCAAACCGCCCACATACAGAGCGTCTTCCAAGGACGTAGCGCCTTTTTCCGTAAGCTCTTGGTACAAACTAGCGAATTCTTCAGTTTGAAAAACACCCACACTATCATCCACTACAGGATCGACCAATCCATAGCGCTCGATTTTGTTTCCCATGGCATTCATATGTCGTTGTTCCGCCCCAGAAATATTGTCGAACACCGATTGCTCCCACGTGCCATAAAGGGTCAAATACACATCTCTGGCCAGCTTCTCTTCCTCTCGCATATGCTCCAGGGTCAAAGCTTCTGCATCAGACAGAGAACCTGAAGCACCATTACTGCCCCGTCCACCACCCCAACCACGGGATGCGATTTGTTGCTTTCCAGACGAGGCCGTATTCCCGGAAAAACCCAACGCCTGAGAGCTGCTTGAGGAACTCGCGTCTTCCACCAACCCGCCAGCGGAAAAGCCAGGAGCTGCCTGGGTATCAGTTACAGATATGATTGCCGCCAAGGAAATCGCATAGGCTATTTTAGTCATTTTCATTGTCTATTCTCCAGATTTTCAGACTCAATATTGGAACAACCCTTTCGGGCTTCCTGTCTACGCGATCCAGTCTAGAGAAAACTCTTTTCTAAATTATTTCGGCTTGCCCCTCAATTGTTACAAGCTGTTTCCAGCGAGAATCCGGTGCTAAACTTCTGGAATGACAAATCATGCACCCCTGATACTCGTTGTTGATGATGACCTGGCACTGCGAGAATTACTTCATCGTTATTTAGACGAGCAAGGATTTAATCCCGTAGCCGTCGATGGTGGCGAGGCGATGAAAGCCTGGTTACAGGATCATCAACCTGATTTGGTGGTCATGGATCTTATGTTGCCCGGGGAGGATGGTCTTAGTCTTACTCGCTATTTGCGCGCCCATTCTGATATCCCCGTTCTTATTCTCTCTGCCAAAGGGGAAGATATCGACCGCATTGTCGGACTCGAAATCGGCGCCGATGACTACCTCGCCAAACCTTTCAACCCAAGGGAGCTGGTGGCCAGGATTCGTGCCGTATTACGCCGTCAAAATTCAACAAACAAGAAACAAGAGAATGACGCAACTTTATATGATTTTGGTCCTTATACCCTCAATCTTAACAACTACAGCTTGACAAAAAATGGCGAGGAAGTCCCGCTCACTAGCGGGGAAATCACCCTGCTGGCATTGTTGGTGCAACATCCCAACCGCATACTGAGCAGGGATCAACTCATCGACCTGCTCAAAGGCTATGATCGTTCTCCTTTCGACCGTAGCATCGATGTCCGCATCACCCGCTTGCGGCATAAAATCGAGACCGACCCAAAACATCCGCAATATATTCGAACAATATGGGGAAAAGGCTATTTGTTTGCGCCCGGGAATGAGCATTGAAAATCATACCCAATACGCTGTTTGCCAAAACCAGTCTCACCATCGCCAGCGCGCTGCTGCTCTTTATTCTGTTTACCGCCTTTGTCGTTTTCAACTACATACTGCTACCCGTCGGCAAACAGAGCGCCAACGACCTTGCCGCATTAATCGCCCTTTCCGCCAAGACCTGGGTAGAACTGCCACCCGATGTCCGAAATGATTTCCAACAGGAATTGCTGGAAAATCACGATTTGATATTCAAACCAGCACCCCCAGGGAATGATCTCGCTCCCATGACGTTACATTCTCCCTATATGTCTTTTTTGGAGGATGCACTCAATAAACATTTTGGCTACCCGATACAGATCCACACTTCCGTCAATATTCCAGATTGGTATTGGGTCATCCTATCTGTCCCCAGGCAAAAAATTTATGTGGGATTTCCCCATGCCCATATCGGAGCTGAACCTCCTCGTGCTGCCCTTTTTATCTTTCTTGGCGCCAGCCTGTTCATTCTGATCACAACACTATCGGTGGTCAGACGCATTACCCGCCCTCTGGAAGTATTGTCCCGGGGGGTTGAAGCACTTGGGCGCATGGGACAACATTCTCCACTCGCAGAAAACGGCCCGGAAGAACTGGCCAAGCTGGCGCAAAAGTTCAATCAGTTGAGTAACGAGGTACAACAACTATTGGATAATCGCACTACGTTGCTAGGAGGAATTTCCCATGACCTGCGAACACCTCTCGCCAGGCTGGGCATCGCCATAGAACTGCTACAGGGAAAGGAAGATCCGGTATTGCTACAAAATATACGGCGCGACCTGTCTGAAATGGATACGCTGATTAGCCGCACCCTGGAACTGGCAAAGATGATGCGGGAAGAAGATACCCATACCGAGCCTGTCGATCTTAGCGCTTTTCTGTCCGAAATTTGCCAAAGCTATCTTGAGCAGGGAAAAACCCTTGACCTTGAAATAGACGGCTGCCATGCACTCTCTACCAATAGACTGGTGCTGCAACGGGTTTTAACCAACCTCATCGACAACGCCTTCAGTTACTCTGAACAGCAACCTGTGGTACTGAGCGCCAAATGCTCTGGAGACAAAACCACTATTTGTATCCTGGACAATGGCTACGGCATTCCAATAGAGCAATTGGACAAGGTGTTTCAGCCTTTCTATCGACTGGATACTTCTCGCAATACCAATACCGGGGGAAGTGGACTGGGGCTTGCCATCGTTCAACAACTGGTTGCCCTACAAGGCTGGGAAATATCCTTGAAGAACCGCTCACCCCGGGGATTGCGTGTCTGTATCAATATTGAAAATGCTGCAAATGCCAACCAACAAGCGGTGAAAGGTATCGGCTGATTCCTTAGGGAAGCTCTGATTGATTCTGGCGCGAGCAGATTGTGGTGATAAATCGT
>CAYXOS010000217.1:0-3908 GCA_964467115.1 uncultured Sedimenticola sp. | reverse complement strand
CAGTCTTGGTATTGCAGTTGTGTTAACGTTTTGTAACTGTTTGTATCAACAGCTTATGTGTGGCACATGGAAGCGCCACCCATCGATGGCTGTAAGCCATTGAAAATGAAGGAAGCGGGAAACCGCGTTTTCCGCTTCCGTGGCTGAAAAAGTCCATGGAGGGATTTTTTCAACATCCTGCAAATCCATCCATCAAGCCAGTAGCGCAACGCTTTTTGCTTGTGCAAAAACCTTCTTTCCTGGGGACAGGTTGAGTAGTGAGGCAGATTTTCGGGTGATGCGTGACAGTAGAACGACCTCACCAACAGCTAGTTTGACCGTCACCTGGGAAACTCCTGTTGGCGACAATTCTTCCACCGTGGCGGGAAAAATGTTCAGGATACTGGTATCAGTTTGATGGTGTAAGGTGATGCTGACATCTCTGGCAAGAATACGCAGCCTCACCTGGGTGCCAACTGGCAGCTCTTTGTGGGCTACGGTGAATTTTCCACCGGAAAAGTCCAGATAGGTCAAACCATATTCTTCATCATGGGACGAGATGTTGGCTTTTATCAGAGCTTCTGCATCATTACTTTGCGCCAGGGGGAGATCAAGACGTGCCAGCATTTGGGAGATACTTCCTGTGGCGACGACAGCACCGTTTTCCATCAACACCAGATTGTCTGCCAGACGGGCGATTTCGTCCGTGGAATGGCTGACATAAATGATTGGGATATCCAGCTCTTTATGCAAGGATTCCAGATAGGGAAGTATTTCCTGTTTTCTCGGGTGATCCAGGGCTGCCAATGGCTCGTCCATGAGTAACAGCTTGGGGCTGACAGCAAGGGCTCTGGCGATAGCGACACGCTGTTTCTCACCACCGGAAAGTTGCTGGGGTTTGCGTTTCAGCAATGGGGCAATCCCCAACAACTCAATTGCATGTTGTAGAGATACCCTTTGTTGATTCTGCGGGATGCGTTTTTGTCCATATTGGAGATTCCGCAACACACTCAGATGAGGAAACAAGCTCGCTTCTTGAAATACATAGCCAATGGGACGCTGATGTGTTGGGATAAAGTGCTGCTCATCCTGCCAGCACATATCCCCGATCTTAGTCGCGCCCTTAGCGCTGGGTTCCAGACCGGCGATGGCACGAAGCAATGTGGTTTTCCCACATCCGGAAGCTCCGAATAGTGCTGTGATTCCTTTCATGGGTACAACAAAATCGACATGCAGATTGAAATCTTCCTTATCGAGGGCAAGCCTGATGCTGATGTTCATCCTTGTACCAGGGAAAAACGTCGATTCGCTCCATACACGATGATCAACAGAATCAGGGACATCAGCAACAAACCGGCTGACAGCAGATGTGCCTGAGCATATTCCAGGGTTTCTACATGATCATAGATGGCGATGGACAGTACCTGGGTTTTTCCCGGAATATTGCCGCCAATCATCAATACAACGCCAAATTCACCGATGGTATGGGCAAAACCAAGTACCGTAGCAGTCAAAAAACCAGAACGTGCAAGTGGCAGGGAAACGGTAAAAAAACGATCCAGGGGAGAGGCGCGCAAGGTTGCAGCCACCTCCAGGGGGCGGGTTCCAATGTTGGCAAAAGCATTTTGCAGGGGTTGCACCACAAAGGGCATGGAATACAACACCGAGCCAATAACCAAGCCCGTAAAAGTGAATGCCAGAGAAGAACCGGTCCAGGATTTTATCAACCCACCCAATACCCCATTGGGACTCAGGGTCAATAGCAAGTAGAAACCCAATACCGTGGGTGGCAGTACCAGTGGTAACGCAATCAAGGCTTCCAGAACGTACTTGAACCGCCATTGGCTTCGAGCCAGCCACCACGCCAGGGGGGTGCCCAGTATCAATAAAATGACAGTGGTCAGTCCCGCTAGTTTCAGGGTAATAAAAAGTGCTGCAAGATCCGCATCGCTGATACTCACGGTGTATCGTACCCATACTGCCGAATAAGGGACGCGACCATGGGGGTTTTAACAAAAGCCATAAAATCCTGAGCGATTTGGGATTGGCTGATCTGTACCGCTTGTTGTTCAATGGGGGAATATAGGTTAGTGGAGGGTTTCCAGTAGGAACCCGGGATGGTGGAATCATTCTCCTGAAGCTGTGACCACGCCACAAACCCCAGTTCTGCATTGCCTGATTTTACGAATTGGAATGCTTGTCCGATATTTTCTCCCCGCACAGCTTGTTGCTTCAGGCGTTCCCACAAGCCCAGCTTTTGCAGCACTTCCTGGGCTGCTTTTCCATAAGGGGCGAGTCGCGGGTTGGCAATAGCCAGATGCTGAAACTTGCCTGTGCGCAAAATCTTCCCCTGGGAATCCACATAATTGTTTTTGGGGCTCCACAAAACCAGTTGTCCAATGGCATAGGTAAAGCGGCTGCCAGACAAAATCATCCCGTCTTTCTCCAGCAAGGCAGGGCGGTTGCTATCAGCGGCAAAAAAAAGGTCGAAAGGTGCGCCATGGTGGATTTGCGTATAGTGTTTTCCAGTGGCACCAATGCTGAGGATAACCTTGTGTCCGGTATTGGCTTCGAACAATCGACTGATTTTCTGCATTGGTTTGGAAAAGTTGCTGGCAACAGCGATACTGATCTCACTGGCATATAGCCAGCTACTGCCAAACAGCAAAAATGCAGCAATGTAACAGCCGCACCCTTTCAAACATCCCATGACGACAATTTATGCATGGGAGTAGCGGCGTTCGAGCTCATCATAAATTTGTTGTTCGAAATCGGCGCTATCGGCATCCAGCTTGGCGCTGATTTCGGCCAAATGTTCGTTGTCTTCACGATTCTGCCAGATCTTGATATAGCTTCCATCTTTATAACCATGATCCTGGCGAAAACGGTTCAGCACATTTTTCCCCACATAAATTCGATATAAATCATCGAAATTACTACCAGCATCTTCCATGAGTGAGAGAAAGGCGGGCATGTTGAGTGCTTTTTCCTTCAGTGCGTACAGCGCAAGTGCATCCACGTTATTGCGAAAATCGTTTTCAGTAGCGACAACGCCTTGCAATTGCTGCAGCATATTCTCAGCTGCAAGATCATGATTTCCCCGTTGAACCACAAGTTCTGCACTGAGCCCAAAATGCCAGATGTCGATCAACTCCAGACGGATTTGTTCAATATCATGTTCCTGTGCTTTCCACCATTTCCAACCATAGTGCTCCATGAGTTCTGCGCTTTCCAACCAAATAGCGCGATACCATTCGTTGTTTGCCTGCAGCCAGTTGGGGTTGATGTGGCGGTTGAGCTGATCCTGCAATTGCAGCATATTGAGCAATCTCTGTTTCATGGGCATGTTTCAGGCAATCTATAAAGGAAGATTCATTTTACGTCAGTAACAGCTTCAGAGAAACCGCAATAGAAATGATAACCAACAACGGACGAATAATGGCCGCCCCATGACGAATGGCAGCCTTGGCACCCAACCAGGCACCGCTTGCCTGTGCTATCCCCAAAACCAGCCCCAGCTCCCACACCACATGCCCGCCCAGGGCAAAGAACAACAAGGCAGTCAGATTACTGGTCAAATTCAGTATCTTGGTGATGCCTGTGGCACGAGTGAGGTTGTACCCAAGCAGGGAAACAATCGCCATAACGAAGAAACTTCCGGTTCCTGGACCGAAAAAACCATCGTAAAAGCCGATGGGAAGGCATAATGCCAATGCAAACCAGTGAAAAGGAAGACGTTGGTTGGCATCTTCATCGCTGATCCGAGGAGAAAACAGGAAGTAAACGGCAAATAGAATCAGCAATATTGGAACGGTTTTTCGCATCAGATCATCAGGTAGCATCTGTACCATGAGGGTTCCGGACAATGCGCCAAGAAAGGTCGCAACAATCAGAGGGAACAGATTTTTATGCAGCAGCTTGCCATTGAA